>NZ_VIWV01000001.1:4101730-4418269 GCF_007829875.1 Streptomyces capillispiralis
CCTGCTCGACGTCCAGCCAGCCGGTGAAGACGTCATCGCCCTTGCGGTACCGCACGACCTGTCCGCGCGCGTCGCCCAGCGACGAGGGGGACCACAGATAGGTGCCGGAGGGGACGCCCTCCACCGTGCGGTCGGTGACGCCGCCGTCGTCCCGGAGGTCCAGCAGGTGCCACACGGCGTCGGTGCCCGGCCTGCCCGAGGTCGTGACGACCGTCGACCCGAGGGTGCTGAAGTACGTGTGCCCTTCGGGAAGCGGGACGGTGCGGACCTCGCCGGACGTCATGTCCCGCAGCGTCACGGTCCTGGCGGAGACGTCGTGGCGGGCGACGACGTCCGAGCCCGCGCCGGAACTCGTGACGCCGTACACGTCCGCGGCGGACGCGTCGACGACCGTGTCGACACCGTCGTAGCTCGTCCAGACCTGGCCGCGCCCGGGCTCGTACCGCAGGAATCCCGAGGGTCCCGCGCTCAGCAGGCTCGTCCCGGGAAGCTGTGCGGTGGTGGCCGGTACGACCACCTCCGTGCCGGCCGTCGCGGCGTGCGCGCCGCCGGCCGTGAGCGGGCCGAGACCGACGGCGAGTGTGAAGGAAACGGCGGCGGCGGTGGCGCCTCGTGCGAGCGCACGTCTGCCCATGCGGGACCTCTCCGGGGACATCGGGGGACGACGGGGAGAGGCTCCGCGCGCGTCGTCTCACCGCAGGTCACCACCCGCGGCGCACCCGACGCCGGACACCCCCCAGCCAAGTGGCCGGATCGTAGCAGTTGCCCCGGACATGACCGACGCGGACCGAACCCGCCGTTCCCGTGACTCCCCCTACACTCAGCGTCACGCGACGCACCGACTCGAGGGGGGCCGGATGGTGCCGAACGAAGGGGCCGGGCAGGGGGATGCCGCCGCGGCGGGGCCGACGCTGGAGCAGCTGCTGGCGGTCATGGGGGCCGGGGTGCTGGAGCCGGGCCCGGCTCCGCGCGGACCGGGGGCCGTGGTCGAGGGGGTCATGGTGCTGGACCCCCTGGAGCCGGGGCGGTCGCGCGGGCAGGTACTGCTGGCCGTGGGCGTCGATCCGCAGTCGGCCGCCGCCGTGGACGTGGTGCGGCAGGCCGCCGGGGAGGGGGCGGCCGCGGTGGTCTTCGGGCCGGTGAGGACGGGGCGGCACCCGGACGCGCTGCGGGCGGCCGCCGAGGAGGCCGGTACGGCGGTCCTCTTCCGGACGGCGTGGTGCGGCTGGACGGAGCTGGTCGGCGCGCTGCGGGCCGGTCTGGTCCTGTCCGGGGTCCCCGCGGACCCGGCCGTGGCCGCCGTGACGCCGGGCGACCTGAACGGGCTGGCCGACGCGGTGGCGGTGCTGGTCGGCGGCGCGGTGACGATCGAGGACGTCGAGTCCCGGGTCCTGGCGTACTCGTCCACCAAGGAGGACGTGGACGAGTTGCGCCGGCTGACGATCCTCGGCCGCCGGGTGCCGGAATGGCGCGTGGCCGCCATGCGGGAGGCCGGGTTCTTCCGGGCGCTGTGGGGCTCGGGCGACGTCATCCACCGGCCGGCGCACGGGGAGAACCCCGAGCGCCTGGTGGTGGCCGTCCGGGCGGGCGGGGAGATCCTGGGATCGATCTGGGTGGCGGCCGCGGGCGGCGAACTCCCGCCGCACGCCGCCGACACGCTGCGCTCGGCGGCGCGGGTGGCCGCCGCCCATCTGCTCCACCACCGGTCGCACCGCACGCACGCCCGGCTGGTCGAGGACGCGGCCCGCGCGCTGCTCGACGGACGGGGATCCGCCGACGTACTGGCGGAGCGCACCGGGATACCGGCGCACGGGCCCTGCGCGGTCCTGGCGGTACGTCCCGGAGCCTCCTGCACGGGGGAGCGGACCGCGAGGCTGTGCGCCCTGCTGGCGGTGCGCTGCGGCGCGGACGGCCTCATGCCGGTGGTGGTGCCGGTCGACCGGGGCGCGCTGGTCCTGGTGGGCGGGCTGCCTCAGGACCGGCGGCGGGCCGTCGAGCAGATGGCGCGCCTGGGGAAGTCCCTGGTCCGGCAGGTGGCCGACGTGTTCGGGCCGGAGGCGAGGATCGGGCTGGGCACGGTGGCCGAAGCGCTGGCGGGCCTGCCCGAGTCGCGCCGGTCGGCGGACCTGGCGCTGAAGGCCCTGCTCACGATGGGCAGGGCGGACACGACGGCCGCGAAGGGCGACGCGGGCGAGCCCCTCACCGTCGCGTTCGCGAGCGAGGTGGCCGAGACGATCGCCCTGCACCAGATGCTGGACGCGCTGCCGGGACCGGAGCCGGCGCCGGAGACACCGGTGGCCCGCCTGGTGGCGTACGACGCCGGGCAGGGCGGGGGCACCATGGTGCGGACCCTGCGGGCCTACCTCGACCACTTCGGTCATGTGCCGGACACCGCCCGGGCGCTGGGGGTGCACGCGAATAGCCTGCGGCACCGCATCACCCGGCTCACCGAGGTGTCCGGGCTCGACCTCGGCAGCCCGGACGCCCGGCTCCTCGCCCAGCTGCAACTCCGTCTCCTGGACCGGGGGGACGGCCGCGAGGCGTGAGCCCCGGGTGCCGCCCCGGCGGAAGCGTGCTCCCTCGGGCGTCACCACGAGGAACGGGCGGTTCCGTCGTGCGCGCGCACAACGGCGGGCGCGCCACCTCCCCGGTTTCGCTCCTCGGTGAGAACCGCGCGGCGCAACACCGGAACTCCCGACGAAGACACCCGCACCCTCCCGACGGGAGTCTGGTCTCACCGCCCGCGGCAGGCGTGGGCGGTGAGACCCCGGGTGCAGAGCCCGGTGCGGACCCGGTGCAGACCGGTTCAGGGAGGGTGCACGATGAGCGGTTCCGACAAGGCCGGCCGGCGCGAGCGGATCCTGCGGGCGGCCGTACAGCAGGGGCTCCTGGAGCCCGAGACGGCCGTACTGGCCGGGTTCGTCGACCTCGACGGCGTCCGCGAGACCGTCACGTCCCTGCGCGGCGCGTTCCCCGCCGACCTCCGGGTCCTGCACGCCTTCGCGGCCAAGGCGAACTGCCTGGTGCCCGTGCTCGGGGAACTGCGCCGGCACGGCATGGGCTGCGAGGTCGCCAGCGCCGGTGAGTTCGCCCAGGCCCTGGAGGCCGGCTTCGCGCCCGCGGACATCGTGTTCGACTCGCCGGCCAAGACGCGGGCCGAACTGGCCCGGGCGCTGAGCCTCGGGGTCACCGTGAACGTGGACAGTTTCCAGGAACTCGCGCGGCTGGACGACATCCTGGCGACCCGCTCCTCGGCCTCACGGATCGGTGTGCGCGTCAACCCCCAGGTCGGCGGCGGATCGATCTCCGCCATGAGCACGGCCACCGCGACCTCCAAGTTCGGCATCCCGCTGGAGGACGAGGGCAACCGGCAGCGACTGCTCCGGGCGTACCGGGACCGCCCCTGGCTCACCTGGGTGCACACCCACGTCGGTTCGCAGGGCTGCCCCCTGCCCCTGATCGCCCGGGGCATCGCGAAGGCCGTGGAGTTCGCCGAGGAGGTCAACGCCCACCTCGGGCGCCGCCAGGTCACCGGCATCGACATCGGGGGAGGCCTGCCGGTCAACTTCGACAGCGACGAGACGACGCCGGGCTTCGACACCTACGTGGACCACCTGCGCGAGCACGCCCCGGCCCTGTTCTCGGGGGCGTACGAGATCGTCACCGAGTTCGGCCGGTCCGTGCTGGCCAAGAACGGCTTCATGGCCGCGTACGTGGAGTACACCAAGACCGTCGGCGGGCGCCCCGTCGCGATCACCCACGCGGGCGCCCAGGTCGCCACGCGCACGGTGTTCGCCCCCGACGCCTGGCCCCTGCGGATAGAGGCCCACGACCCCCACGGCCGGGCCAAACAGGGCCCGCCGGTGCGGCAGGACGTCGCCGGCCCGTGCTGCTTCGCCGGGGACCTGCTGGCACGCGACCGTGCGCTGCCCCTCCTCGACGTCGGTGACCTCGTCGTCGTCCCGGACACCGGCGCCTACTACTTCTCCACGCCCTTCCACTACAACAGCCTGCCCGAACCCGCCGTGTACGGCGCCCGCGTCGACGCCGACGGCCGGGTCACCTTCCAGGTGATCCGCCCCGCCCAGGACGCGCACCCGGTCCCGGCGCTCGCTGGCCACTGACCCCCACGCCCCGCGTGACCCACCAGCACACCGCGTCCCAGTCACCATCACAGCCAGGAGGAAGGCAGGTGTTACCACCATGAAAGTACGGTGCGCCCGGTCAGGGCGTCCCACGGAGCAGGCGGGGCCCCCGCGCCGGCGGGGTGCCGTCCGGCGACGGCTGTCCGTCACCGGGGCGCGCTGCGGCAGGGCGGCGAGCGACGTCGTGCGGTGGATCTCCCGACGCCGCGCCGTGGCGGCCGACCAGTTCCTCCGGGGCGCGTGCTACGGGGCCGGTACGGCCGTAGTGGGTCTGCTGGCGGTGTGGGCACAGACCCGCTGACGGACCTTTCGACGCACCGGAGGAGGCCCCGGACCCACCGGTCCGGGGCCTGCCGCGTGGGGGCACCCGTCCGCCGGGGCGAGCGGGTGGGGGCGGCAGGGGCGCGGACGGTCCCCGCGCGGTCCTTCTCACACCGGTTCGGGAAGCGGGCCGAGGTGCCGGATGACGCGCCGGCGCAGGAGGAGGTACTCCTCCTGACGGCGCGGCAGAGGGCCCGGCGGGCGCGCGACGACGCGGGCGGCCGTGATGGTCTCGCCGTCCCGGAACTACTCGCGCGTCAGATCGAGTTCGACGCCGCTGGACAGACGGTTCCACCAGTGGAAGCCGCGGGGGGAGCCGGCCAGGTGGACCTCGCCGACCACCAGGTCGCCGCCGAAGACGTCATGGACGACCAGGGCGGTGAGGTCACAGTGTCCCCGGGCCGGATTGTCCGGCCGCCAGTCGGCGAGGTCGTCGGGCGAGCAGGTGTCGGCGGCCCAGCAGGCCCGCAGGGCCCGGTCGAGGTCGAGCAGGGTCCAAGGCGTCATGCCGGGAGCATCGCAGCCACCACCGACACCGGTCAGGACGCGGCCCGCAGCAGGCGCAGCTGGCCGATCTCCGCCCCGTTCTTCATCAGTTCGGCGTTGGCCCAGGCGAGCATGTCGGCGACGGTGTACGTGGGGTCGTCCGGCAGGGGGAAGCGGGCCGTGGCGTCGAGGTCGGTGTCGGTGAGGTTGTCCAGGAGGGCCAGCCACTCCGAGCGCAGGCCGCGCAGCCACTCCACCGTGGGTGCGCCCGCGCCGGGCCAGGTGATGTCGGCGCGGTCCCGGGGCCGCCGGCCCCGCGCGTGGTCCAGGGTCACGCTCCACCACCAGCCGATGTGCCAGCTCACCCAGGCGATGGTGGGCACGGGCACGGGGTCGGGCTCGGTGTCCGACCAGTCCGGTACCCAGCTCCCGTCGGGGGATCTGCGGACCGTCCAGCACAGGGGAGCGGGCTCCCACAGGAAGTCCTCGGGCTCCAGCCGCTCGACGTGGTACTCGATCAGCGACCAGGTCAGGTCGAACTGGCGGCGCAGCAGTCCGAGGCGGCCGGCAGGGGCAGAGGCAGAACCAGGGGCTGGGGCGGGGGTGTTCATCGGGAACCTTCGGCAGTGGGCTGGGACAGGCGGGCGGGGTCGGTCAGAGTTCCTCGTCCGTGGCCAGGTGCTCCCAGGACACCTCCCGCAGGGCGGGTTCCGCGTCGCAGTCCGACGGCACGCGCGGGGTGGGCTGGAACCAGACCACGGTGAGGCGGGAGCGGTACAGGGCGCGGTCGTGGGCCGGGTCGAGCGCCCCGGAGCGGAAGCTGCCCACGCAGGTCACCGCGGGCAGCACCTCCACCGGACCGAACGCGCCCGCGTACTGGTCGGGGTACTCGCGCGGGGGCGGGATCAGGTGGACCGGCGCTCCCGGGAAGTCGCGTTCGGCGGTGTGGAGCAGCCCCTTGATCCTCAGGTCGTTGAGCGGCTTGCAGGGGTAGCCCTCCAGCATCCCGCCGTACGTCGACGACATCCGCAGTTCGGCGAGGTCGACGGAGCGGCCGGAGGCGAGGACGACGC
This sequence comes from Streptomyces capillispiralis, assembly GCF_007829875.1. Lineage (NCBI taxonomy): Bacteria > Bacillati > Actinomycetota > Actinomycetes > Kitasatosporales > Streptomycetaceae > Streptomyces > Streptomyces capillispiralis. The sequence goes on from NZ_VIWV01000001.1 coordinate 4,107,756, forward strand.
GGGCGAGTGCCATGGTCGGCACTCTAGGGCGGCGGTGCATGCACGGTCTTTCGGATTTCGTGGGGGGAGCCGGGGGTGGCCGGGGCGGTGGCTGTTCAGGGATGGTGGCCGGTCATCCGCGCGGCGGACGCGATCGTCGCGCGGGTCTCGCGTTCCGACAGACCCGTGGTGCGGGCCGCGTCGGCCAGGGCGTCGGCCAGGGTGGGCCCGATGCCGTCCTCGTAGGCACGGCAGGCGGCCCAGAACAGGCGGGTGTTGCGCTGGCCCCGGTGCGCGGCGAGGACGAACTGGACCAGTCCGCGGCCGCGTCCGCCGGCCGACGGGGGCGTCGGGTGGTGCGCCCGCGGCGGGGGGAGGAGCAGGCGGAGGAGGGCGGGCGGGCAGGGCGCGGGAGGCAGGTGCGCGGTGCCCGGGGCGGTGGTGTAGGTGCCGTGGTCCGTACGGGAGCCGGGGCCGACCAGGTAGCCGCCGGCGCCGCGGATGTCGATGCCGGGGGCGAGGCGGCCCGCGGAGTTGGGGACGACGACGTCCGGCGGTCCGCTCAGCCACAGATGGCGGCCGCCGCTGGGCGTCACGACGATCACCGTGGCGGGGATCGTGAACAGGTGGCGCAGGCCGAGTTCGTGCAGGGCGGCCGGGGCGTCCGTACCGGTCTTCGTGTCCAGGTCGACGCCGATGAGGTGGTGCGGGGGCAGTCCGCAGGCGATGCCGTAGCCGGTGGCGCGGGGTGCGGCGGCGAAGAGCGCGCGGATGCGGGCGGGGTCGGTGGAGGCGTCGTGGACGCCGTGGCCGAAGCGGCCGCACTCGCCGTGGCAGGGGGTGGGGCCGGGATCGTCGCGGTGCGGTGAGCGCAGTGCCGGGAGCTTCGTCCGGGACAGGGGGAGGACGGCCAGACCGCGTTCGGCGGCTGACAGGGCGTGTGCGAGGGCCAGCGTCGTGGCCTGCCGGTCGGTGGTGGCCATGGAGCCATTTTCGTACAAGTGTTCGATGAAGGGAAGGGGGCGTGGGGTCGGCGCGCCGGGGCGGTGGCGTCGGCGGGGGAGGTGCCGGAACGCTTCCCCTCGTACGGGGCCTGGGCTGGGGATGTCCCTGGCGGTACGGCTGGCAAGGCAAGGGGTGTATCGGGGTTTATCGACGTGTTGTCACACTTGCGTGCGAAGAGTGGCTTCCAGGGTGGTTCGCGGGGGATCCGGTGGGCAACTCTGATCCCGCGACGTCGTGCACAGCGCCGGGGCGGGGGGTCAACGGTCCCGGTGACAGCCGTACTTCACGCACAGACGGCCATAAGCCGGTGCGTCCTTGGTTCTGGAGGGAACACAACATGGCAAGCATCCGTACCGCCCGTGTCATCGCCGCCGTCTCCGCGCTCCCGCTCGCGGCCGCCCTCTTCACCGGCGTCGCGGCCGCGGACGACGGCGCCCTCGCGGACGACGGATCGATCGCGACGGCCACGAGCTCCGAGGCCGACGCCCTCGGCAGCGGCGTCGGCGGCGACAACTTCGGCAACTCGGCCACCGGGCAGCAGCAGGCCACCGGCTTCGGCGCCGCGAACGAGAGCAACACCGCCCAGGTCACCGGCTCCGCGTTCACCACCGTCAACCAGGGCGACGGCAACGTGGCCATCGGCTTCACCCCGCTGTGGTGGTGAGGTGAGGGGCGCCGACCGCCCTCCGCGGTCCGGCGCGGGGTGCTTCGTGGGTGCTTCGCGGGGTGCTTGGTGGGGTGCCTAGTGGGGCGCTTCGTGAGGTGAAGGGCGCCCGGGGCGGCGGTGCTTCGGTACCGGCGCCCCGGCGTCACCCGACGTCACCCGGCGTCACCCGGGGCGCCGGGGGCGGCCCGCCGGTGCCCCGGCCCGCGGACCCGGCTCATCCCCCAGGGGTCAACCCGCAGTACCCCTCATCCGCTCGTCCACCTTCAGGAGGTGCAGCGCACCCCGCCCCTACAACCTGAGGGGGAGTCGCCTTCGGGACCTGCGGCCGATCCGCCGGACGGGGCACCGCTCATAGCGTTGAGCCATGACCACACCCGTCTGCACCCGCGCTTCGAACGCCGCTGCCCCAGCGACGCAGACCCTTCCGTACCCGTCGTTCTCGTCGTACATGAGGGCCCGGCAGCCGGTGCTCCTGCGGACCGCCCGGTCGCTGACCGGGAACCCGAGCGACGCGGAGGACCTGCTGCAGACCGCGCTCGCCAAGACGTACGTCGCCTGGGAGCGCATCGAGGACCACCGCGCGCTCGACGGCTATGTGCGCCGGGCCCTGCTGAACACACGGACGTCGCAGTGGCGCAAGCGCAAGGTCGACGAGTTCGCCTGCGACGAGCTGCCCGAGCCCGACCCGGTGCCGGCCGGCGACGACCCGGCCGAGCAGCAGGCGCTGCGCGACGCGATGTGGCGGGCGATCATGCGGCTCCCCGCGCGGCAGCGGGCGATGGTCGTGCTGCGGTACTACGAGGATCTCAGCGAGGTACAGACGGCCGAAGTGCTCGGCGTGTCGGTGGGCACCGTGAAGTCCGCCGTGTCGAGGGCCCTCGGCAAGCTGCGCGAGGACGCTGAACTGGGACTTGTCCGCACATGAGGCGGTCCTGAGGGGCATCCCGGGGCAGACGCCGTCCGGCGGGGCGTGATCGATCATCCGCTCCCCTAGTGACATACCGCGCGGTATGTGCGCAGAATCAGCGCAACCCGTACCGACGCGTAGGCGATGTCGCCCAGGAGGACGCCGTGCTGAGCACCATGCAGGACGTACCGCTGCTGATCTCGAGGATCCTCGACCACGGGGCGACCATTCACGGAAGCTCACTGGTGACCACCTGGACCGGCGAGGGCGGGCCGCACCGCCGCAGCTACGCCGAGATCGGCGCCCGAGCGGCCCAGCTGGCGCACGCCCTGCGCGACGACCTCGGAGTCACCGGGGACGACCGCGTCGCCACCCTCATGTGGAACAACGCCGAGCACGTCGAGGCGTACTTCGCGATCCCCTCCATGGGCGCGGTCCTGCACACCCTGAACCTCCGCCTCCCGGCCGAGCAGCTCGCGTGGATCGTCAACCACGCCGCCGACCGGGTGATCATCGTCAACGGTTCGCTGATCCCGCTGCTCGCTCCCCTGCTGCCGCACCTCAAGACCGTCGAGCACGTGGTGGTCGCCGGCCTCGGTGACCGTTCCGCGCTGGCGGACGCCACCGTGCGGGTGCACGAGTACGAGGAGCTGATCGCCGGGCAGCCCGTCGCCTACGACTGGCCGGAGCTGGACGAGCGGGCCGCCGCCGCCATGTGCTACACCTCCGGCACCACCGGCGACCCCAAGGGCGTGGTCTACAGCCACCGTTCGATCTACCTGCACTCCATGCAGGTCAACATGGCCCAGTCGATGGGCCTGACCGACCAGGACACCTCGCTGGTCGTGGTCCCGCAGTTCCACGTCAACGCCTGGGGCCTGCCGCACGCCACCTTCATGACCGGCGTCAACCTGCTCATGCCGGACCGGTTCCTGCAGCCCGCCCCGCTCGCCGAGATGATCGAGAGCGAGCGGCCGACGCACGCCGCCGCCGTCCCCACCATCTGGCAGGGCCTGCTCGCCGAGCTGACCGCCAAGCCGCGGGACGTCTCCTCCCTCACCCAGGTCACCATCGGCGGCTCGGCCTGTCCGCCGTCGCTGATGGAGGCGTTCGACGCGCTGGGCATGCGGGTCTGCCACGCCTGGGGCATGACGGAGACCTCCCCGCTCGGCACCATCGCCCGCCCGCCGGCCAAGGCCGTCGGCACCGAGGAGGAGTTCGCCTACCGTCTCACCCAGGGCCGCTTCCCGGCCGGTGTCGAGGCCCGCCTCACCGGCCCCGGCGGCGAACGCCTGCCCTGGGACGGCGAGTCGGCGGGCGAGCTGGAGGTGCGCGGCCCCTGGATCGCCGGCGCCTACTACAACGGGCCCGACGCCGAACCCCTGCGCCCCGCCGACAAGTTCAGCGAGGACGGCTGGCTGAAGACCGGCGACGTGGGCACCATCAGCGCCGACGGCTTCCTGACCCTGACCGACCGGGCCAAGGACGTCATCAAGTCCGGCGGCGAGTGGATCTCCTCGGTCGAGCTGGAGAACGCGCTGATGGCCCACCCCGACGTCGCCGAGGCGGCCGTGGTCGCCGTCCCGGACGACAAGTGGGGCGAGCGCCCGCTGGCCACGGTCGTCCTCAAGGAGGGCGCCACCGCCGACTTCACCACCCTGCGCGCCTTCCTCGCCGACGAGGGCGGGATCGCCAAGTGGCAGCTCCCGGAGCGCTGGACGGTGATCCAGGCGGTGCCGAAGACGAGCGTGGGCAAGTTCGACAAGAAGGTGCTGCGCAGGCAGTACGCCGACGGCGCCCTGGACATCACCCGGCTCTGAGCGCGGCTCTGAGCGCGGCGGTGAACCCGATGGTGAACGGCGGGCGCCGGGGCTGGACATGGGGTGCCGGACACGGGGCGCCGGGCGCCGGGTGAGGGACGCCAGACGCCGGACGCCGGGTGAGGGGGAAGCGCCCTGCTCCCCCTCACCCCCGAGCCGCCGGGCACCGGCACCGCACCCGCACCCGCACCCTCACCGGCGCCCCCGCCGTACCGCCGTGAGCCCCCACCCCAGCGCCAGCCACACTCCGGCCACCGCCGCGACCCCGCCCCAGCCGAAGTGGGTGAAGGCGGTGCCCGCGAGGGCCGAGGCGGTGGCGCCGCCGGCGAAGCCGGAGACGACGTAGGCGGTGTTGGCCGTGGCGGGGCTGGAGGTGGTGGTCAGGGCGAGGGTCTGGTTGGCGACGTGGGAGGCGACCAGGGCCGCGTGGATCGCGACCGCGGCGACGAACAGCGCCCAGATGACGTGCCCGCCCAGCCAGAACAGCGGCACGGAGACGGCCGCCAGCAGGTACGCCCCCCGGACGACCCGGGCGGCGCCGAAGCGGTCGACCAGCCCGCCCGCCAGCGGCGCGACCGCGCTCGCCGTGAGCCCGAAGAGGCCGAAGAGTCCGGCGGTGGCGGTGGACAGGCCGTAGGCGGGGCCGGTCAGCAGCAGCGCGAGCGAGGTCCACAGCGCGCTCCACGCGCCGAACATCCCTGCCTGCCGCACCGATGCGCGCCACAGGTCGGGCGAGCGCCGCAGCAGTCCGGGCAGCGCGGTGAGACCGCCGAACAGGGAGCCGTGCCGGGGCTGTCGCTCGGACGGCAGGACGAGGGCCGTGGCGAGTCCCAGGGCGAGCGTGAGCACGGCCGCGCCCGCGAAGACCCACCGCCAGCCGAAGGCCTGCCCGGCGAGGCCGCCGAGGACCCGGGCCGCGACGATGCCGGTGAAGAGGCCGGCGATCACGGCCGCGACATGGCGGGCGCGGCGCGCGGCCGGGGCGCGCGCGGCGACCAGCGGGACGAGGAGCTGCGGCACGACGGTCGCGGCCGAGGCGACGAACACGGCGGTGGCCAGCGCCCCGGTGCCGGGAGCGACCGCACTGGCGATCAGGGCGACGGTGGTGACCAGGGTGAGGCCGGTGACCAGGCGGCGCCGGTTGACGGTGTCGCCGAGCGGGGCGAAGAAGAGCAGGCCGGCGGCGTAGCCGAGCTGGGCGACCGAGGCGATCCAGGCCACGGCGGACGGCGTGGAGCCGAAGTCGCGGGCGATCAGGGAGAGCAGCGGCGCGGCGAGGTAGATGTTGGCGGCCGTCACGGCGGTGCAGACGGCGATGAGCGCGAGGAACGGACCGGAACCGCGGGACGTGCCGGTCCCGCCGGGTGTCCGTCCGGCCGATGACCCGCCGCCCCGCCGGACGGCGGGGGTCGGGGTGCTGGGCGCTGATGACATGAGCTGGGTACCCCTTCGAGGCCCTTGGAGCCTGCTCTAACAACTAACCGGTTGGTTGACTGGGAGGAGAACAGTCTGGGACGCCGCCCGATTCCCTGTCAACCAAACGGTTGGTTACTTGCCGCGCTACCCTGTCCCCATGGCAGTCAGGGACCCCGAGGCCACCAAGGCCCGGATCTTCGAGGCGGCGGTCACCGAGTTCGCCCGCCACGGCATCGCCGGCGCCCGCATCGACCGCATCGCGGCCGAGGCGAAGGCCAACAAGCAGCTCATCTACGCCTACTTCGGCAACAAGGCGGAGCTGTTCGCGACCGTCCTGGAGCGGAAGATGCTGGACCTCGCCGAGTCCGTCCCCGTCGACCCGGACGACATCGAGGGCTGGGTCGACCGCCTGATGGATTACCACGCGGCCCATCCCGAACTGCTGCGCCTGCTCTTCTGGGAGGGCCTGGAGTACGGCACCGAGCAACTGCCCCACGAGAGCGGACGCCAGGAGCACTACGTCCGCAAGGTGGCCACGCTGAAGGACGGCCAGGACCGCGGAGTCGTCACCGACGCCATCCCCCCGGGCGACCTGCTGTTCCTGCTGACCGCGCTGGCCAACTGGACGGCCGTGGTCCCGCAGATGCGCCGCATCCTGACCGGCGACGCGGAGGAGGACACCGCACGCCTGCGCGCCTCGGTGAAGGAAGCGGCCCGCCGCCTGGTCGCCCGCTGACGCCCCCGACACCGGACGCCCCGCCCGCGCCGGGCGACCAGGACGGCTTACGCCTCACCCGTCGCGGTCCCGCTCAGTTGACCCCGATCCGCGAGAGCAGATCGACGAGCCGTTCCTGCACCTCCGCGCTGGTGGACCGCTCCGCGAGGAACAGCACCGTCTCGCCGGAGGCCAGGCGAGGCAGGTCCATCGGGTCGACGGCGGCCGTGTAGACGACGAGCGGGGTGCGGTTGAGCTGTCCGTTCGCCCGCAGCCAGTCGATGATCCCGGTGCCCCCGGTCTGGCGCCGGTGCACCTGCATCAGGTCCATCACCACCAGGTTCGGCCGGAACTGCCCCGCCAGCGTCACCGCGTCGGCGTCGCTCGCGGCCCGCGCGACCTGCATCCCGCGCCGTTCCAGCGTGCCGGTCAGCGCGAGCGCGATCTCCGCGTGCTCCTCGATCAGCAGCACGCGCGGCGGATGCTGTTCGCTGTCGCGCGGCGCCAGCGCCTTCAGCAGCACGGCCGGATCGGCGCCGTACGCGGCATCCCGCGACGCCTGTCCGATCCCCGCGGTGACCAGCACCGGCACCTCGGCGGCCACCGCGGCCTGGCGCAGCGACTGGAGCGCCGTACGGGTGATCGGCCCGGTCAGCGGGTCCACGAACAGCGCGGCGGGGAAGGCCGCGATCTGCGCGTCGACCTCCTCGCGCGAGTGCACGATCACCGGCCGGTAGCCGCGGTCGCTCAGCGCCTGCTGCGTGGACACGTCCGGCGCGGGCCACACCAGCAGTCGGCGCGGGTTGTCCAGCGGTTCCGGCGGCAACTCGTCGTCCATCGGCTGCGGACGCGGGGGGTCCGCCACCTCGACGGCGCCACCCGGGCCGTCCAGCGGCTCGGGACCCTCGGCGGCATCCGCGTCGGGCGCCCCTATGGCGTACGAGCGTCCGGTGCCCTCGGTCGCCGGTGTGATCCGGGACTGACCGGCGGGCGAGTGCTGCGGCTGGGGCTGGGCCGGGGTCCGCTCCTGCTGCGGGGCCGCCGCCGGGGCGGAGGGGGCCGCGGGCGCGGGATCGGCCGACGGGTGCGGGCGGGCGCCCTGCTCGTTGCCCGCGCCCGGGTCGGGACGCGTACCGAGCTTGCGGCGGCGGCCGGAACCGCCGGGCTGGTGCGGGGGAGGCGTGGCCGACGGCAGCGGCTGCTGGACCTGAGCGGCCTGCCGGTTGAACGGCACACCCTGCCCCAGCGTCCGCACGCTGATCGCCCTGCCCTGCGTCGAGTTCGGATCCACCGGCGCCGCGGCCTCCGCGGGCAACGGCTGAGCGGCCCGCTGCGCCGGCGCGCCTTCGGGCGGCAGCGGGGTGCCGGTGGCGGGGGTCGGCTGCGGCGGGCTCGGGACCGGCGGTACGGGCGTACCGGCGCCGGAGGTGTCACCGGCGGCGGGCCACTGCTGCGGAGCGGGGGTGCCGTCCGGCGGGGTGCCCTGCCCGGACGGGGCCTCGGCGGGCAACGGCTGCGCGGCGGGACGCTGCCCCTGCACATCAGCGTGCCCCTGCGCGGGCACGGACACGCCTTGCGGCGGTACGGAGGCACCACCCTGAGCCGGAACCGGAGCACCCTGGGCCGGAACCGGAGCACCTTGCGGCGGTACTGGCGCACCCTGCGGCGGTACGGACGTGCCCTGGGCGGGAACCGGAGCACCCTGCGGCGGCACCGGAGCGCCCTGTCCCGGCACTGCCCCCCACTGCGCCGGAGCCCCAGGCGCCTGCACGCCCGGCGCCTGCACGCCCGGCGCCTGACCGGACGGCGCCTGCACGCCCGGCACCTGAGGGGCCGCTGCCTCGACGGCCGACGTCTGGACTTCCGCCTGCTCGGCGTCCTCCGTCGGCCGGCCGACGGCCCGCCGGCGACGGCCCGTGGGCGCGCTGGTGGGATGCGGCTGCGGCGGAGTGTGGTCGTCGGCCTGGTCCTGCGGTACGGCGTCGTGCCGGCCGTTGTCGATCAGCGCGTCACCGGGTGCGACGGCCCCGGGCCCGCCCGGTTGCCCGGCACCGGTGCCGGTGGGGCCCTCCGGAGCCTGTGCGGCCCGTGCGGCCTGGGTGCTTTGTACAGGCTGTCCGGCCCAGCCCGTCTGCTCCCCCTGGTCCGCCTCGGCCGGCGGCAGCGCGAACACCGTGCGGGGCGCGGCCTCCTGCGCCGCCGCCCGCTCCGTGGCGGCGGCCAGCGCACGCCGACGCCGCCCCGCGGTCTGCGCCTGCGCCTGTGCCTGTCCCTGTCCGGAGGCCTGCGCCGGAACATGCAGTTGCACCTCGGCCTGGGACGCGTCACCCGTCCCGTTCCCGCCGGACGGCGCGGGCAGTGCCGGCGGCAGCGCGTGCTGTTCGCCGGACCCGGTCCGGGCACGCGGCCCGGCCGGCGCGGGCACACCCTGCGGCGGTACGGTCCCGCCCAGCCCCGTGTTCGACGCGGCGGCCCCCGCCGCGTGCTCGGCGGCGGTGACGACGGCACCCTCGGACACCCCGGAACCGGCGAGTTCGACCTCGGCGCCGACCGCGCCACCGGCCGTACCCGCGGCGGCGGCCGCCGCGTCCTCGGCCGGCCTGCCCCGTCGCCGCCCGGTACCGCCGGACACCACCGCGCCCTCACCGGACGCCTGAGCCGGAAGCGGGGCCGGCGCGGGTTCGGCGGCGGCAGCCGCACGGCGCCTGCGCCGCCCGGTGGGAACGGACTCCGTGCCGTCGTCCGGGCCCGGCACCCCGCTCTCCAGGAAGGCGTCCACGGAGGCACGCCGTGCCCGCCGCCGCCCTCCACCGGGACCCGCCTCGGAGCCCTCCTCGACCGGCGCCGAAGCCGAAGCCGGAACCGAAGTTGCCGCCGGAGCCGGAGCCGGAGCCGGAGCCGTAGCCGGTACCGGAACCGGAGCCGCACCCGTACCCGCCCCCGCTCCCGCCGCTTCCGCCGCTTCCGCGACCGATGCCGGTGCCTCGATGGCGGCGACGGTGGCGGCCGGGGCGGCCGCGACGGCCCCCGCTCCACCCCCGATCGGCACCTCCAGGACGAACGCGCTCCCGCTCATCCCCGGCACCTCGTGCGTCTGGAGCACACCGCCGTGCGCGCGGACGATCCCGCGCACGATCGGCTCGTGCACCGGGTCGCCGCCGCTGTACGGCCCGCGCACCTCGATGCGGACAACCTCACCGCGCTGCGCCGCCGCGACCACGACCGTGTTGTCCAGGTACCCGCCCGCCGACACGGGCGTGTTGCCGGTCGCGTCGACGCCCGCGACATCGGCGACGAGATGCGCCAGCGCCGTCGCGAGCAGCCGCGGGTCGACCTCGGCCTCGATGGGCGGCGCGTGCACCGCGAACTGCACCCGCCCGGGTCCGATCAGCTCCACGGCGCCGTCGACCCCGGCGGCGACGACGGCGTCCAGCATCACCTTCGTCCGCGTCACCTGCTCGGTGCCGACGTCGAGCCGCTGGTAGCCGAGGACGTTGTCGATGAGGGTGGTGATCCGGGCGTAACCGGCCGACAGGTGGTGGAGCACCTGGTTGGCCTCGGGCCACAGCTGCCCGGCGTCGTCGGCGGCGAGCGCGGACAGCTCCCGCCGCAGCTCCTCCAGCGGGCCGCGCAGGGACTGCCCGAGCAGGGTGAGCAACTGGTCGTGCCGGGCGGCGAGGGCCTCGTAGCGGTCCTTCTCCCGCTCGCCGAGCGCGGCGTACCGCTCCTCGTTCGCGGCGAGTTCCTCCGCGTGCCGCTCGCGCAGCTCCTCCAGCTCGGTGACGTGACTCTGGCGCAGGGCGGTCAGCTCGGAGGCGTGTTCCTCGGCGAGCCGCTCCAGCTCCTCGGCGTGCCGCTGCTCGGCGTCCTCCTTCTCCTTGACCAGCGCGTCGAAGGGGCGCCGGTCGGCGAAGGTCATCACGGCGCCGACGAGCTGGTCCCCGTCGCGCACCGGCGCGGTCGTCAGGTCGACCGGCAGCTGGTCGCCGTTCTTCGCGTAGAGCACCTGGCCGCGCACCCGGTGCTTGCGCCCGGAGCGCAGCGTGTCGGCGAGCGCGGACTCGTCGTACGGGAAGGGGGAGCCGTCGGCGCGGGAGTGCAGGACGAGCGTGTGCAGCTCGCGTCCGCCGAGTTCACCGGCCCGGTAGCCCAGGATCTGGGCGGCGGCCGGGTTGACGAGGACGATCCGCCCGTCGGTGTCGGTCCCGACGACGCCCTCGGAGGCGGCGCGCAGGATCATCTCGGTCTGCCGCTGCGACCGCGCCAGCTCCGCCTCGGTGTCGACGGTGCCGGAGAGGTCGCGGACGACGAGCATCAGCAGTTCGTCGCCGGTGTAGCCGTAGGTGTCGTACGCCTGCTGGCCGGTCTCCAGGTTCGCGCTGGTGACCTCGACCGGGAACTCCGCGCCGTCGGTCCGCCGGGCGATCATCCGCGTCGGCTTGGTGCGCGCGCGGGGATCGATGTGGTCGGGCCGCCGCATGGACCCCGGGATGAGCTTGGAGTCGAACTGCGGCAGCAGATCCAGCAGTCCGCGCCCGACCAGCGCCGTGCCCGGGGTCTCGAAGGCCTCCAGGGCGATGGTGTTGGCGTTGACGACCGTTCCGTTGGCGTTGACCAGGACCAGCGCGTCGGGAAGCGCGTCCAGTATGGCTGCGAGGCGAGCAGCGCCTCGGGATGGCCTGCTGCTCACGAGACGCTTCCTCCCTGTTACCGCGACGTGCCGACCGCTCGGGCCATCTTGCCAACCTGCCCGCAACGTGTCACGCGAGGGAGTCTAAGGGCTGGGATCGCGCGGGGGACGTCGGACGGGACGCGGGACGCACGACCAAGTGACGGCGATGTGACGCCGGGTAGCCCCGGTACCCGTAACTGCCTGCGGCGACGCGCCCCGAACCTTCGCGGGACCTTTACGCCCCCTGTGCCCCGACTCACCGCCGCGCGCCCCCACGCGCTCCCGGTCTCCGTCACGGGCGCTCCGGGGCGCTCGCTTCGGGCAGCAGGGGGACGAGCGCGTCCCAGCGGGCGATCGCGCAGCCGTTCTTACGGTCGTACGTCGCGTCGACGGGACGGCCGGCCCAGGTGCCGGTGATCCGGGCGGTGGCGGGCCCGCCGTACTGCATGGTGCAGACGGCGTCGCGCGGTGCCGGGGCGAAGGCGTCCTGCCCCCACCGCGCACTCCGGTCGACGGCGGCGCAGGCCCGGGCGGGGTCGGGATGACTGCCGCCACTGGGCCGGCAGCGCACCTCGTACGTCCCGTCCGCCCCGCCTCCCACGTCGCGCACGGTGACGACGAGGTGGTCACCGCGCGGCGCCGCGTCCTGCGCGTACGCCGCCGGGGGCGCCGTGGACAGCGAGGCGAGGACGACGGAGGCGGCGGCACCGACGGCGAGGCGCCGCCACGCGGGCCGGGCGGCGGACGAGGGGGCCGGCGGAGCCGCGGGGGAGGGGGTCGACCGGGCGGTGGACCGGGGGGCGGGCGGTCGGAGGGTGTCCGGGCGGACGATCTGCGTCATGACCTGCACAACGCGCCACCGCGCGGGACGTTGCGCCCCGGCGACGTGCCGGTCGGAAGGGCTTTGCCCTGCGGGCTCTCCGCCTAGTACCGTGGGGGGCGATTGGTGACACCCCACACGGTTGTGTCATCATCGGCACGCACGATCCGCCCGCGCTCGCGCGCGGAAGGTAGTGCATGGAGGCGTCGCCTAGTCCGGTCTATGGCGCCGCACTGCTAATGCGGTTTGGGCCTTAAAGCCCATCGAGGGTTCAAATCCCTCCGCCTCCGCCCCAGGACCAGGGAGTTCAGCCGATGTCGGCTGAACTCCCTGAGTCGTTTCAGCACCTCTTGGCAGCAGCCGAGACCCCGCAGCGCCGCGCCCGGCAGGTGTCCCGGTGAGGACGACATCGCCCGGCGCCGGCGTGAAGAACCGCGAGCGCGAGCAGGTAGGAGACCAGCTCGGCGACGCCGAAGATCATCGAGGCCGTGGTTCCGTCCTGCGTCAGCCGGCCGTTGACCCACGTCCGGATCGCGACGCTCTGCGGGTCCGGCACCTCGTCCCGCGTGATGCCCCACGGCCCCAACGAGCAGAACGTGTCCTCACGGACCGCGTGGAACCGGTCGCGGCCGCTTCGGCCTCATGGCCGTCGCCACGGCGGACGCCATCTCACGCCGACTCGGCCACAACCCGCCTCCGACCGGCCCTCACCGAACGTGACCCACACCCCGCCGATCCGGTATCTGCGCAGGTCACAAGGGGTAGACCTAACGGATTTCACATGACGGCGGCAGTCATGTAATGTTCTTCCTGTCGCCGCGAGCGGGGCCGAAAAGCCCAAGGAGCGGCGAGAAAACTGAAGAGACAAGCACTCGTAGCTTAACGGATAGAGCATCTGACTACGGATCAGAAGGTTGCAGGTTCGAATCCTGCCGAGTGCACACAGGTAAGAGGCCCCGGAGAGATCCGGGGCCTCTTGCGTTTCAGTGGCGTACAGCAGCGAAGTACAGCAACGGCTGATGTCAGCCGGTTCCCGCCCTGTCGCCACCGCCCATCGCTTCGGACAGCTTGCCGAGCGCCGCGCGCACCTCTTCTTCGCTTGCTTCGGCGTAGACCTCCATCGTCATGGCGATCTGCGAGTGCCGCAGGATGCGCTGCGCCACCTTCGGATGCACCTTGAGGGCGACCAGGAGCGAGCTGCACGTGTGCCGGGTGTTCCGAAGCGGGATCACTCGGAGGCCGGCACGACGGGCGCGCAGGGCGAACATGCGGGTCAGGTTCCCCGGCTCGATGGGCGTCCCGTACTTAGTGGTGAAGACCAGGCCGCGGGTGTCCTGCCAAAGTTCCCCAGCCGCCTTCCGGTCCCCAGTCTGCTGGGCACGGCGCATGCGGAGCGCCTTGAGGCAGAAGGCGGGAAGGGGAAGGAAGTCGTCGGACTCCTCGGTCTTGGTCTCCCGGTGGAGGATGTGACGGCCCGCGCGCTGGATCTGGTGATCCACGTACAGCTCCCCTGTCTCGAAGTCGATCGACTTCCAGGTGAGGCCGAGGACCTCGCCACGCCGGAGGCCGAGGCAGAGGACCAGGACCCAGGCGGCGAACAGCGGATCCTCACGGGTAAGCGAGTCATCGAGAAAACGGCCGGCCTCGACGACGGACCACGGCTTGATCCGACGTCGACGAGGCTTGGGGACCTTGACCAGGGACGCCACGTTCTTGCTGATCTCCTCTTCGGTCACGGCGTGGGTGAGAGCTGCCCGCAGGGCATCACGCGCAGCCTGGATCACCCGGCGGGACGGATACGCCTCGCAGCACTCACCAGAGGCGCAGCATCGGCGCCGAGCCGGAGCCCGCTTGGCGTCCTTGCCCTGAGCGCAGCACTGGCAGATGCCGGCCAGCTTGGTCAGCCACTCGCGCACGTCCCGGACGGTCAGCTTGTCCAGTCGCTTCGCGCCCAGGTGTGGGGCGATGTAGAGCCGTACCGATCCCTCGTACGAGACGTACGACAGCGGAGCCAGGTTCGGTTTGACGATGGACTCCAGCCAGTACGAGAGGAACGCTTCCACCGTGCGATGCCGAGTCCGTACGGGCCCCTTGCTGGCTTCACCGTGCAGCTTGATCCACTTCTCGTGAGTCTCCTCACGGGTCTTGCCGTAGACGTACTTCCGTTTCCGGCTGCCGTCCGGAGTGGTCACCCAGACGTACGCGGCGAAGCCGTTCTTGTACGGGTAGATGGACCCCTCACCGTTGGCCCGCTTGCCGCTCATGCCGCCGACCTCTCGGCGTCGGCCGCGCAGCGGTTCACGTACTCGTCGACCCACGCCGGGAGGATTCGCCGGTTGCGACCGATCTTCACGGAGCGGATCTCACCGCTCAGCACGAGCGCTTTGGTCTTGGACAGGCCGAAGCCGAGCATCTCGGCGACCTCGGCCGTCGTGTGCCACTTCCGCTGAATGGTCACCGAGGTCACTTGGTGGGTTCTCCTTCACTTGTGGGGGTGGTTCGGTGAGAGGCGGCGAACCAGGTCTCTGCTGCGGTCAGGCCGGTTCCGGCGAAGCGCCAGTGGGAGAGGACGAGCACGGTGTCCGGGTCGGGCAGCGGGTGGCCGGCCTCGGCCGCGCGCTCGCGGTGAGGGTTTCGTTGTGGTCGGCGCGTTCCTGGCGGAGGGCGCCGAGGGTGACGGAGTAGGCGCGGGATTTGGTGGAGAAGTGGCCGCGGAAGCCGAGCATGTGGGCCCACTTGCGCAGGCGCAGGTTTTCGAGTTCGGGGAGGGCGCCGAGGTGCCAGCAGGTGAGGATCATGCGCCGGGCGTGGTCGGTGACGCCGGAGCCGATCAGGTCCGTGACCGGGTTGCGGATGGGCCGATCCAGGGTGCCCGCGGTCTCGGCGCCCTTGGTGGCGTACTTGGCGATGTAGGCGGCCACGGCGCGGCTGGACAGTTCCGAGGTGCCCGCGAAGTCGGCCGAGCGGATGGGGCGGAGGTCGAGCTGTTCGCCGAAGCGGAAGGCGTACGCATGGCCGTCGAGGACCGGGCCGGGTGTCTCGGCGAGGCGGGCCGCCGAGCGGATCGCGTCGGTGAGCAGGTCGGTCGTGGCCCAGGGTGGAGGGGCGTCCTCGGCGCCGTCGGGTCCGTCGAGGCGGATGACGGCATGGAAGTGGACGGCGCCGCGCCGCTGGTACTCGGCGACCTTGGCGTACGAGACCTTGAGGCAGTGGCGCAGTGCCGAGCGGCCGATGCCCGCGCGGGAGGCGAGCTGTTGGCGCAGGTAGGTGGTGAAGCGGCCCCACAGTGCCCCGGCGTGTGCGTTCCACAGGACGGCCGTGCGGTAGTCGTAGCGGTCCGGGTCCAGGGGCGTGCCGAGGGCGGGGTCGTCGTCCGCGTGGAGGCGTCCGCAGCGGCACCGGCCGCCGCCGGGGCGGTTGTGGACGGGGCCGAAGGACGGGGCAGTGAAGGTGGCGAAGACGCGGGGGTGTTGGGCGACGCCGGGGCTGATGCCCTTGCCGCCGCTGAGACCGGCGGTGACGAGGTGGAAGGTGTCTTTGCGGTACACCTCGGCGCAGGTGGCGCACCGGGTGGCCCGGCGGTTGTTGCAGCGGATGAGGAGCTGTCCGGCCGGAAGGTCCCGGTCGGTGATCTCGCGGACGATCTCGCCCGTGGCGGCGTGAACGTCGAGCCGGTGGCCCTCCATCCGCACGGGCCGCTCGCATCCGCCAAGGCGCTGGATCTGTCGGGCGTAGGCGCTGAGGTCGCCGTGCCGGGCGAGGGACGCCAGATGACGGATGGCTCCGGCCGGAGCCGTGGAGTGCATGTGCGGTTTCCTCCTTGCAGAGAAGTCGGGGGTTCCCTGTGCGCAGGCACCCCCGCCCGGCTTGTCGAGGGGGCTAGACAGCGCAGGCAAGCTGGGCGGGCGGGCCAGAGACGAGCGGGTCAGCGGCGGCTCAGAAGAGAGCGCATGACGACGGCGCACACGGCCACGGACGTGGCGGTGATGGCGACGGCGAGGAGCATGGAGACCAGCACGGCGCCGACGACCAGGACCACGGCGGCGCCGCCCCCGACGAGGGCGAGCGCGGTGCCCGGGGTGAGCTGGACGGCCGAACGGGACGGCGCCGGGGGCACCGGAGTCGGGACGGCCGGGGTGACGGCGGTCGGCTCCGCAACGGCGGCCGGGGCGACAGCGGTGGGCGGGGCAACCAGACCGGTCGGTTGGGGCATGGTGGGGATCTTGGGCCGGAACATCAGCGGGTCTCCCTTCGTGATTACTTGACGGCGATGTCGATGACGGGGGCCAGGAGGCTGTCGGCGAGGAGGTAGCCGCCGAGCAGCAGTGCGGCGATGAGCCACCAGGGCGGGCGGATGAGCTTGACGCCGAGGACCCCGACGACGAGCAGGGCGAGCCAGAGCGGAACGTCCATGGCGGTGGTCTCCTGTCAGGCCGAGCAGCGGTGGGTACGGGCGGCGAGTTCGGCGGCGGCGCGGCTGTCGTACTCGGCGGAGAAGTCGCAGCGGGGCGCGGTGCAGGCGGCCAGGTGCCGGTGCCGGCCGCGGTGGATGTACGAGGCGACGTTCACGGGGCCGATGCGACGGACGTTGCGGAAGCGGGGGTTCACGGTGGTGCTCCTCTCTCAGAGGTGAGCGGCGACGGATGCGGTCATGGAGGGAGGCAGACCCAGCCGGACGCGTACGGCGTCGGGGTCGGCGGGGCGGCCGGTGGTCGAGCGGTGTTCTTCGGCCATGGCCCGGACGCGGTCGACCAGGGCAGGCGGCAGAGCAACGGCGGGAGCGGGCACCGGGGTCGAGGTGGCCACCGGTTCGGCGGCGATGCGCTTGGGAACGGGCTCAGGCTCGGTGAGCGGCGCCGGGAGGGCTTCTCGGTCGGTCGTGTCGTCAGTGGCCGGAGCAGGGCGTGTCTCCGTGTCCCCCGTCGGCGAGACCGGGACGGTCGGCGCTTCCGGGAGGTGTGGTGCGTGGGCCAGGAGCGTTCCGCCGAAGAAGGCGACGGCGGGCCAGCCGGCGACCACGACGCGGAGCGAGGCGGGGACGTCGTCCAGGTCGAGGAGCCCGGCGGTGGCCACGTTGGCGCCGAGGGAGGCGGCCAGGGCGATGAGGAACCACAGTCGCGGGCCGCCTGCCGCCTGTCCCGCTCGCTGCAACTGCCTCATCCGGCGCCAAGCGGCTACCAGCAGCAGGTCGACGCTGACGGGGTAGGCCCATGCCTTCCAGCCGTTCTGTCCGGCTGCCTCGGCCAGGTCGTGCAGGTGTGAAAAGGACAGGGCGCCCGCGATGACGGCTTGAACGATCACAGCGTCCACGCGGGCCAAGTGGGCTCGCATCGGATCGACTCCTTCCGCTCGCTCAGTCGGCGGGCTTGAGGGCGTCGGCGCGCTCACGGGCGAGGCGGGCCACCTCTGCGGCGTCGGCGTCACCGGGGGTGTGGGCGGCGATGCGCTCCAGGACGTCCGCCTTGCGTTGCATGAGCGCGGCGTGGTCGGCCGGGGTCCGGTCCTGCCGAAACGCGGCCAGATCGGCGATCAGCGCGCTCACCTCGGCGATGGTGGGGCGGGGCATGGGCTTCCTCTCGGTTTCGGGCATGGGCGGGGTAGGGACGTGGCGCGAGACGGTCACGCCGGCCGCAGAAGGGGGAATGCGGCTACTCGGTCGCCGGGCGGGTGGCGGGCACGGCGGCGGAGGACGAGGACGGCGCGGCCGACTCGATGACGGGCCGGAAGGAGTCGAGCCGCGGGAGTTCCGGAACCAGGGCGGCGGTGTCGCGGCAGACGGCTGCCGCGTCATCGAGGGTGAGGTGGGGCGAGCGGACTCGGGACCAGCCGCCGGAAGAGTCTCCGACGACGGCGACACCAGGCCGGTCGGCGGGAATCGAGGTTGCGGCGAGTGCCGCCTCAGGGGAGATGTCGGCGAGCGCCATGTTCGCCGACGACTCGTCGTTGACGCGGTGGCACACCCGGCCGGTCAGCTGAGCGCGCAGCATGGTGGCCCCCTTGCCGAGTTCGGAGCCGAAGCGCTGGCCGCACACCTCCAGGTAGATGCCGGCCGCGCGGCCGAGCTGGGCGATACGGATGAGCTTGGTGACCATGGCATCCCGCCGCTTCTCTTCGTCCTTGCCCGCTGCGAGGAAGAGTTCGGCCACCTCGTCCACGACGACCACGACCGGCACCGGCCGCACGGATTCCGGCAGTCCCCACACGTCCGAGGTGAGCACGGAGTCGGGTCCGGCATCTCCCGAGAGCCCGATCAGGCGGAACCGTGCTTCCATCTCATCCAGCAGGACGTCGAGGAGATCGTTCGCACGGTCCGGGTGGTCGGCGAGCGCGGACAGGCGGGGCGTGAAGGGCGCCAGTTCGACGCCCCATTTGCAGTCGATGCCGACCAGCACGACCGGTTGCCGGGCCAGGCCGCACAGCAGGTTGCGCAGGTAGACGGACTTGCCGGACTGTGTGGCGCCGAGGATGAGTTCGTGTGGCACGGTGCGGAAATCCCGTACATGCCACTCGCCGTCCTCCCGCAGTGCCAGCGGCAGCGAGAGCGGTTCAGTCGCCAACCGTCGCCGGGCGGGCCGTACCTCGGTAAGCACGTCCCAGCCGACCAGCCGTAGTTCGAGCCGTCCCGGCTTCGTGGGACGCACGTGCACGGCGTGGGCTCCCCAGGCGTGCCGCAGCCGGTCGGCCGAGGCGGTGAAGTCTTCGGGCGCCTGCCCGGCGGCCATGCGCAGTCGCATCACGAGCCCGGACGCGGTGGGCAGCGGGAACGAGTGGCGAGGAGGGACGGGGGCCGCCTGCCGCCCGATCATCCGGGCGGTGGCCCGGCGAACGGCCGAGGCCGGGACTGTCAGCCCGCACGCGTCCATGGTGGCGCGGTACGAGGCGAGCACTCGGAGCACGGCGACGGGATATCCGACGAGCCACCAGAACAGCACCGGCACACGGCGGCGCACCACCAGCAGCGCGACCAGGACCAGCAGGACGGGTAACAGAGTGCGGAAGGTGTCGGTCATGGCGCTCAGCCCTGCACCGGTGCCGGGGCGTCGACCATGACGGCGTCGGCACGGTACGCGATGCCGTGCCGGGCGCGTCCACCGAACTCGCTCTCCCACGGCCGGGCCACCAGACCGGACAGGATGACCGGCGCGCCCATCACCAGGCCGTCGCCGATGCCCTGCTCGGGGACGGTGACCTTGATCATGTCCGAGCCGCCGACCGCGATGAACACCAACTCCAGGACCATAAGGCGCTGGTTGGTCACCGGGTCCACGGCGACTTCTCCGGTCTGCCGGTCCCTGACCTTGACCTCGGGCAGCTTGGTGACGAGCAGCGTCGCGCCCGAAGTGTCCACGGGGATGACACGCATTTCTGTACCTCACAGGGTTGTTGACGCCGGGCGACCGGCGTGACGCGAACTGAATACCCCCCTAGACAGTCTGGGGAGGCCCGCCCTCAACTGTCTAGGGGGGGTTGACGCTTACCGTAAACCGACGCGCCGTCAACTGTCTAGGGGGGTATGCAAGTCTGTCTTGGCGCCCGAAGGTGCTAGGGAAGCTCCCAGTGCAGGACGGTGGCGTCATCCCGCGCCTTGCCGCGCGGCCAACGTCGACCGTGGGGGTCGTCGGCTTCGGCTTCGCGTACGCGGCGGATCAGCTCGTCCGGACCGGAGGAGTCGAGTACAGACAACCCCGTTTGCCAGTCGATGAGTTCGAAGCGGTCGACCAGCCGGCTCGCGCCATCGCTCAGCAGTGAGACGGACGCCAGGGACGACAGCTGCGCCGTCCCCGTCAAGGCGTGCTCCGCCGCCCGCGGGTCGGGCCCAGCGATCCAGAAGCCGCCCGGCCGGTTGCGCAGCCCCGTCAAGGCGTCCCGGAACTCGGCCAGTGCGGCGGTGTGTTCGGGGGAGCCGGTGGGCAGCGCGTCGACTGGCCCACGCAGACGCTTGCCCACCTCGTCCAAGCGTCGGTCGGTGCGCACGTCAATGCTTCCGTCCGTGCCGGCGAGGAGAAGCGAGGAGTCACCGAGAACGAGGTACTCCAGGACTTCCCCAGCAGCCCGTGCGGCGACGACCGTACTGGTCGGACTCGCCCGGTAGGCCAGGTCACAACTGTCCTCGTGCAGCGCCCGGACGAGCCCGATGGAGTCAGCCAAGCAGTCGGTGAGCGGTCGGGCAGGCTGCGCGGTGATGCTGCGCAGCAGCAAGCCGCCCAGCGTTGCCGAGAACCACGCGACACCATGCGCGCACCCGGTCTCGGCCCCGCCGACGCCGGCGCCGTCGAGGAGGACGGCAGCGCCGGGAGCGGCAGCGGCGAAGTCTTCGTTCTCCCGGTCCGGGTCGGCAGGCAGCGTGGAGAGGGTGACCCTCACGCCGCCGTCTCCTCGTCGTGCCGGTACAGGGGGCAGAGCAGTTCGACGGACCGCGGTTCGCTGGTCTCCGGGTCGTACTCGACGCCCACCAGCGTGGAGAAGCGGTGGTCCCCCACCTGGCCCCACAGCGTGTTGAGGTCGGAGGCGAGCAGCTGCACGACGCCGAGGGAGCCTTGCGTGTGGATACCGGCGATGGCCAGCAGCGAACCGGAGCCGTCCGGGCGTGACAGCCTGCCGAGGTAACCGACGTCGTACGGGCGGGCCGGCTCGCTGTCCTGGCCCGACCGGTACACGGTGCCGGTACGGTGGTCCACCAGGGTCCAGGGCCCGCCTTCCGCTCGCTCCCAGCGCAGTACGGGATCCTGCGCGTACGTCTCCCACATCTCCTGGGACATGCGCGGCCCGCAGACGACGACCAGGCCGTCCCGGTTGAGGTCGATCTCACCGCTCACCGGCACGTGCTCCGAGGTGACGTCGAGCCCGTAGGACCGCGCCAGGTCTTCCAGTCGCTTGCCGGAACTGACGTCGTCCACGGCAACGACCGTCCGACCGCGCTCGTCGTCACGACGCAACGGGGTGGCGACCGTGACAGCGCCCCTGCCGAGGAAGGCACCTTCCGGCGCCGGCCCGGTGTGCCGGATCTGGTGAATCCGCCCGCGGCTCAGCCCGGCCTTTGCCGCGATCTGCGCAT
Source organism: Streptomyces capillispiralis (assembly GCF_007829875.1). Classification (NCBI taxonomy): domain Bacteria; kingdom Bacillati; phylum Actinomycetota; class Actinomycetes; order Kitasatosporales; family Streptomycetaceae; genus Streptomyces; species Streptomyces capillispiralis. The sequence goes on from NZ_VIWV01000001.1 coordinate 4,128,812, forward strand.
ACGACAGCCCTTGCGCATGGAGGTCCTGCACCACACGGCGCCGGAGCCGGGCCAGCTCGGTCACCTCTTGCTGCGCGTCGGCCAACCGAGTCGTGACCTCGCGCAGAAGCCGGTACGGATCATCGATCGCCATGATCCGTTGCAGCTCGTCCGACATGACCTCACCTCCTAGCAGTAACCAGGAGTCTAGGGCCCTAGACGAAATGGGCGGGAGACGCCGTCCCGACTGAACGCCGATCACATAGAAGCCCGCCAATCGCCGCGGCACACCCCGAGGACTCACTCGCTACCGCCTACAAGACGGCCACGACCCGACACCGAGCGGAGCGCGGTCACACACCCTCCCGCGCGAGATCGGCCCACACGGACCGCCCTTCGGGCCAGGTCTTCACGCCCCAGTCCTTCGCGCAGGCCGCGATCATCTGCAACCCGCGGCCGCCCTCTTCATGGGTGCCCGCGTCACGCAGGTGCGGTACGTGTTCGCCGCCCTGGTCGACCACCTCGATGCGTACGATGTCATCGCCGAAGTCGATCACCACGAGGAACCAGCCGCCGACCGCGCCGCTCAGCGTGTGCCGCACGGCATTGGTTGCGAGCTCGCTCACGACCAGGACGGCATCATCGACAGGACCGTGGCCGCTCAGCAGGGCGGCGACGAAGTGACGGGCACGTGCCACTTCCTCAGCCAGTCCGGGGAAGGCACGGCACCACTTGGAGCGCATGGGACTCTCCTCACCTATGTCTAGGGGGCTAGACAGCCCAGCGGCAGAGTATTCGCATGCGCCACCAACAGACCAGGCATTGAGAGGAATTATTCCTCTAAGGGGTGAGGGTGTCTCCCAAGTCCCGGAACTCCTTCATCACGAGCAGCAGCAGGTGCCGCGCCTCCTCACCGAATACAGCAGCCTCCTCGAAGCGGCTGAACGCCTCCTCGTACGAGGCCAGTTCGTAGGCGTCGTCGGACACCCGCTCACCGCCGAAGCTCTCCACCACGACAGCCCGCTGATCGCACAACGTGAACCCGTGGCGTGGCAGGACCGGCACCGGTCGGCGCCAGGGGATGATCCCGAGGCGCACCATGCTCAGACTCTCGACGGCCAGCAGCCGGTCGAGCTGGGCGAGCATGAGAGCAGGAGTCCCCGGCCAGGTCCGCAACACCGCTTCCGTCAGCACGAACACCGACTCCCGCCCCGGCTCGTACAAGACGCTCTGCCGGTCCACACGAGCAGCGACAGCCCGGCCGACTTCCTCTGGGGTCACCCCCGGTGCGCTCTCAAAGATGTGCCGGGCGTACTCCGCACTCTGGAGCATGGCCGGGAGAACGACACATTGGAACGAACGCACCAGGCGAGCGGACCGCACCTCTTCATCGATCGTCAGGCAGGCCGGAGCCCCACCGGAGATTGATTGCTCGGAGTCTGACGCAGACTCCACCGCGGCCAAGAGATCACGTACTTCACCCGCGGTCGACGTGTCGAGGCCGAGGGCATGCGAGAGCCGGTCGAGCACATCAGCACTCGGAACCATGCGCCCGGTCTCAACTTTGGACACGGTCGGCTGTCCCACTCCAGCCCGCTGCGCCAACACGGCACCCGTCAGGCCAGCCTCTGCACGAAGCCCGCGAAGACGTGCCCCGAGCGCCTTCATCCGCTCCCGCCGTTCACTCCCCATGCCCAGGGTTCTACACCACGCGCCAACAGGACCCAGGCTCACGAGCCTCGTGAATCGTCAGCTCGGGGCCGAGCTGTCAAGCATGTACGGGGACCGGCCACACCAACGGTCCGAGCATGATTCAAACTTTCTCTACTGGTTCAAGGGCCCGCGCGAGGCGCGGGCTGGCCCCTTGGGCTCGGCCCCTCTGCGCCTTCGGCGCCGGGGCCGGCCCATGGGGCCGCAGCGAAGCAACGGCCCGAGGGTAGAGCCCGCATGGCGTGCGACGGTCAAAGACGATGCCTCCGGCGGGGGATCGGCCGGCACCGGGATGGAGGGGGCGCCGTTGCCGACCGCGGGCACGTTGGGGCGTGCGTGGGGTGCTCCCATCCCGACCGCCGTCGACCCAGGCAGAGCCGAGCAGGCGCGGCCCCTGGCGTCCAGGTCGTTCGTACAGTGGCGCGCTCCACCTGGACGCCAGGAACCACGCCCGCTCCACGGTGTGTGGGTCGACGGCGGACGGGATGGGAGCTGGGGAGAGTGGTGGTTGAGGAGAGCAGACGTCTAACGGGTTGTCAGCGGTGACGCCTACCCTTCCGTCATGCGCAAAGGTGCGATCAGTCGAGACGGTGTTCTCAAGGCCATAGCTGAGTACAAGGATTGGGGCCGTGACCGGTTCCTGGCCGAGTACGGGTACAAGCCGGCGACGGGGTACCTCCTGATACACGAGGACCGGACGTACGACTCGAAGGCCATTGCCGGGGTGGCCCACAAGTTCGATCAAGGGCGAGCCCTGAGGCCGGATGAGTTGAGCGGGGGACGGTCGCACGCCGCCAGGTGGCTCGCCCGACTCGGCTTTGTAATCCGTTCGTCCCGAGATCCCGACTGGACGCGCGACGAGATCATCCTTGCCTGCGACCTGGCAAGGACCAACGACTGGAAGCGACTGGAGTACAACGACCCACGCGTGATCGAGCTGTCTGCACTGTTGCAGACCATGCCGATCCATCCTGAAGAAGTACGTACCGAGCTGTTCCGGAATCCCAACGGCGTGGCTCGCAAGACCGTCGACATCACGTGCCGACACCCGGATTACCCCGGGAAGCCCACGAACGGCAACGCGCTCGATGTCGAAGTCCTGAACGACTTTCTTGCCCGGCCGGCCGAGATGGCGACGGTAGCCCAGCACATCCGGGACGGCCTCACCGCAGGTGCATTCCACGCCGTACCGCCGGAGGCCGAGGAGGAAGACGACTACAGCGCACCCGAGGGCAGGTTGCTGATACGCCGTCACAAAAGCCGGGAGCGGGACAAGGGACTGCGCAAGAGGAAGATCGATGCCGTACTGCGCCAGGGCCGCCGCCTCGTCTGTGAGGCCTGCGGCTTCGACTTCGAGGCGACCTACGGCCCGCGGGGCGCCGGATACATCGAGTGTCATCACGTCGTGCCCTTGCACGAGGCCGGCGAGGGGCGGACCAGGCTCAGTGATCTCGCGCTGATCTGTGCCAACTGTCACCGGATGATTCACCGCCGCGCGCCGTGGCCCACGCCTGACGAACTCCGGAACCTCATCCAGGAGACAACACATCGGGGCGGGGCACAGCTCCCCTCGCAACAGGAGCCCGAGTCGATCACGACGGGAGCCGTCGTAGCTCCGTAGGCGATCAGTCTGTGCCTGAACCGTGTGCGCAGACTTGTCAAGGGAGCCATGGGTCCCTGACATCAGTGCCAGCCTCGGCAGGGTGACGTCCTTCAACGGTGGGTAGTGGCCTGCCGCCGTGCTTTGGTCCATCGAGGGCCACGGGCCCTTGTCAGTGGCTGCCGGTAGCCTGAAAGGTTCGCAGCTACCCCTACATCTAGTGGTTGGCTTACCTGACGGGCCCACAAGTTGTGGTCCCCGTACCCCATTTGAGTCACAGGAGGCGCTATCCTTCTCGACAGCGCGAAAGACCCCAGTTCAGAAGGACTGACGCGGGGTCGGTGCCTGCTCGAACTGGGGTCGTGATGCGTTTCTAGGCGCCCAACGACCCTACATGGCTCGACCCTTCACCCAGAAGGGCAGGGGCAACATCGAGCGGCATCCAGCTCGAAGGGTAGGTGATCAAGATGGCTAAGAAGCTCACGCCGGGTACGCCGGCGCCGGAGTCGGGGCAGTACAAGGTCCCCGGTTCCAAGACCGAGGTCACGGCCGTGAAGGGCAAGCCCCTTCCGCCGACGCCCAAGGCTGGTCAGGGTTACAAGCTCGTTGACCCGACCAAGCACAAGCCGAAGGGCAAGTGATTGGCGGGGGCAGGCTCCTCGGGGTCTGCCCCCTTGCCTCGCGTTGCAGTACAGCAGTGAAGTACAGCAACTCCAGCAACCGACCACAGCCGTCGGTACTTCTCACCCCCCGCGCGGCGGCCTGTATGACCCCTGATGACTGATCTATGTAGAGCTACGGATCAGAAGGTTGCAGGTTCGAATCCTGCCGAGTGCACACAGAGCGAAGGCCCCGGATCACTCCGGGGCCTTCGGCGTTTCCGGGGCGTGCGGCAGTGGATCGGGCCGGAGCAGCTTCCGGTCGAGGGCGCCGCTACGCCGACCGGTGTCAGGCGGGTCTTGTCGACGAGGGCGCTTGGGTGTCGGTGGCGGTGAGCCAGGTGTGCCAGACGTGGCGGGTGTTGGGTGTTGCGGGGCGGTCGAGCAGCCAGAGCACGTAGCGGGCGTGCAGTTGTGCCCACGGGTCGTCCGATTGGCGGGCCCGGTCGAGTCGGCCGCGCAGGTCGGCTCCGTCCACGGCGCGAGCCAAGCGCACGTACTCGCGGTCCTTCCACCGGTAGGCGCGCCGGACGACCAGGTCGACGAGGCCGACGAGAACGGCGGTGACCGCTGCGTCGTGGCCGCCGGCCGAGAGTTCCCGTATGAGCTTCTGTTTCGTCCCCCAGGCCTTGGCGTGTTCCGTCCAGTCCTGTGGACAGCGGGCTTCCCATTCGAGGAAGAGCAGTGCGAAGGGCAGGCCCGGCCAGGTGGCGATGCCCCCGGTCACCGGTGTGTTCCACAGCGCTTCCGGCAGACAGCGACTCGCGGCGTCGTCGTAGGCCCGCTGGGCGGCTGCGAGCGCCGGGTCCCGGTGCCGGGGCCCGTGCCCCGGTCCCGCGGTCCGGCGCCAGGCCTCGTGGTACCGGGCGCGTGCCGCGCGGACCTCGGCGCGGGCGTCGGCCAGGTGGGCCAGCGCGGCGGCGCGGTCGACGGGGTCCGGTGCGATCAGGCCGTGGGCCCAGCCCAGACGCTCGGTCCAATCGCCGTCGGGGCGGGGGCCCACTTTTGTCGTCATGCGCCCGATCATTCCTGTGCAGTCGGCAGAGAGGGTGGTGATGCGGGTGTAGTAGGGCTCGTAGGTGTCGCGGGTGCGGGCCGGGGGCGGCGGGTTGCCGTGTCCGCTCCCGCGGTCGTGGGGGGGAGTGGGGGTTCCGTGAACTGCGGGCCCGCCGGTGATGTCAGTGGGCGCCTCTACTCTCGGCAGGGATGGGACAGGCATGGAGGTGCGCGGGGCTGCGGTGGTCGGCGGACGGGCCCGTGCTGGTGTGGGAAGGCGGCCGGCGCTCCGCGTTGGCCTGGGGGAAGCGGGTGGCCTTCGGGGTCGGGGAAGGGGGAGTGCGCGGATGTGTGGGGGCGCGGGGGCACGCGTGTCCGCTCGGTGCGCGGGTCCCGGCGCGGAGTACGGGGGCGCGCTGCGAGGAGTGCGCGCGGCTGGACCGGGCCCACTCGGTGGCCGCCGACACCGTCGCGGACGATCCGCGGCCCTACCGCGTATACCTGGCGTGGTTCGGTCCCGGGATGGCCAAGGTCGGGATCACGGCGGTGGAGCGCGGGTCGGCGCGGCTGCTGGAGCAGGGCGCGGTCTGTTTCAGCTGGCTGGGGACCGGGCCGCTGATGGCGGCGCGGCGCACCGAGGAGTTGCTGCGCGCCGCGCTCCGCGTGCCCGACCGCATCGCCTACGCCGACAAGCGGGCGGCGAGGGCGTCCCTCCCCGCGACGGCTGAGGAGCGGGCGGCCGAGACGGCCGAGCTGCACGCGCGGGCGGTCGCGCTGAGCGGGTGGCCGGAGTCGCTCGGCCGCGAGCCCTTCCGGCCCGTCGACCACGTCGGGGTGTTCGGGCTGACGGGTGTGCGGGCCGCCGTGGGGGAGGTCGCCGAGCTGGTCGCCGCGGGGGTGGTGAGCGGTGAGCTGGTGGCCGCCGCCGGTCCCGATCTGCATCTGCTGACGGAGAGGGGGGTCGTGGTGCTGGACACCCGGCTGCTGCCGGGGTGGGGGCTGGTCCCGGCCGGCGGGCGGCAGCTCACGGTGCCGGTCCGGGCACTCCGGGAGCGGGCGGGGGCGCGGGCGCAGGACGGGTTGTTCTGAGGGGCGGGCTGTGGGGAGGGGAAGCGGTGCTCCGCGAGGGCTGCTTGCGGTGGGACCGAGGGGCATGATTCCGGTCGCTACGGGGGGTGGACCGGGCACGCCGTCACGGGTGATCGTGTCGGGATGAGCGCTCACCCGGACACCCGTACCGAAGCCGCCGACGTGCGGCGCTTCTGGGAGGGCCTCGGGCTGCCCGGGCTCGTCGACGTGCACACCCATTTCATGCCGGAGCGGGTGCTGCGCAAGGTGTGGGCCTACTTCGACGCACTCGGGCCGCTGACCGGCGGCGTCGAGTGGCCGATCACGTACCGGTCGGAGGAGGACGAACGGGCCGCGCTGCTGCGGGCGTTCGGCGTGCGGGCCTTCACCGCCATGCTCTACCCGCACAAGCCGGGCATGGCCCGCTGGCTGAACGGCTGGGCGGCCGACTTCGCCCGCCGCACCCCCGACTGCCTGCACACCGCGACGCTGTTCCCCGAGCCGGGCGCCGTGGACCACGTCCGGGAGGCCGTGGAAGCGGGCGCCCGGGTGTTCAAGGCGCATGTGCAGGTCGGCGCGTACGACCCGGCCGACGAGGCGCTCGACGCCGTCTGGGGCCTGCTCGCCGAGGCGGGCGTGCCGGTGGTGATCCACTGCGGGTCGGGTCCCGCCCCCGGCAAGCACACCGGCCCCGAGCCGGTCGCCCGGGTGCTGGCGCGGCACCCCCGGCTGCGGCTGGTGGTGGCGCACCTCGGGATGCCCGAGTACGAGGACTTCCTGGACCTCGCCGAGCGGTACGGGGAGGTCCGGCTCGACACCACCATGGCGTTCACCGACTTCAGCGAGCGCCTGGCGCCGTTCCCCCGCCGGGCCCTGCCCCGGCTGGCCGCCCTCGGCGACCGGATCCTGCTCGGCTCGGACTTCCCCAACATCCCCTATCCGTACCTCCACCAGCTGAACGCGCTGGAGCGGCTGGGGCTCGGGGCGGAGTGGCTGAGGGGCGTGTGCCACGACAACGCGGTGCGGCTCTTCGGACTGCCCGGCCCCGCGCCGCGAGGTACTGACCTGCCACCCACCGAGCGGCACTGACCGGCGGCTGTGACGGGCGGCACTGAGCGCGGGGCCGCCTGGTCGGTCCCTGTGCGTTTCTCAGCGAAAACACAGGTTGCCGAAAGGGTGCTCTCAGAGGCCCCGGACATCGTGTGCGGTATGACCACGATCTCGCCCCAGGGGCGCACCGAACTGCTCAGGCCGGACGGGAGCCCCGTCCGCGTGCTGGTGGTGGACGACGAGCAGTCGATCACCGAGCTGATGTCCATGGCCCTGCGGTACGAGGGCTGGCAGATCCGCAGCGCGGGGGACGGCCAGGGCGCCCTGCGGGCCGCGCGCGAGTTCCGGCCGGACGCCGTCGTCCTGGACATGATGCTGCCCGACATGGACGGACTGTCCGTCCTCGGGCGGCTGCGCCGCGAGCTGCCCGACGTGCCCGTGCTGTTCCTGACCGCCAAGGACGCCGTCGAGGACCGCATCGCCGGGCTCACCGCCGGCGGGGACGACTACGTCACCAAGCCGTTCAGCCTGGAGGAGGTCGTCGCACGGCTGCGCGGCCTGATCCGGCGCTCCGGTGCGGCCGACCGCCGGTCGGAGTCGGTGCTGGTGGTCGGCGACCTCACGCTCGACGAGGACAGCCACGAGGTCACCCGGGGCGGGGACGGCATCCACCTCACCGCCACCGAGTTCGAGCTGCTGCGCTTCCTCATGCGCAACCCGCGGCGCGTGCTCAGCAAGGCCCAGATCCTCGACCGGGTGTGGTCCTACGACTTCGGCGGGCAGGCGAACGTCGTCGAGCTGTACATCTCGTACCTGCGCCGGAAGATCGACGCCGGGCGGGAGCCGATGATCCACACCCGGCGCGGCGCCGGTTACCTGATCAAGCCCGCGGTCGCGTGAGCGGGCGGCGACGACCGCGTCCGGCGCGGCGTGTGGGCAAGCCGCGCACGCTGAGGACGCGGCTCGTCGTCGCGTCCGTGGCGCTGATCGCGGTGGTGTGCGCGGTGATCGGCACCGTGACCACGCTGGCGCTCCGGTCGCACCTGTACGAACAGCTCGACGGGCAGCTGCACGAGGTGGCCCTGCGCGCGGCGGGCGGGCCCGTGAACGGCGAGCCCCCGCCCGACCTGCTGGGCAAGGGCCAGGAGGAACCCCTCGAATTCGTCACCAGGGGTCCGCAGGGCTTCGGCGTCATCGGCGCGACCGTCGAGGACGGCCGGGCGGCCGAGGGGATCGTCAGCAAGAAGCGGGAGCAGAACGGGATCACGACCCCCGAGGCCGCCGCCCTCTCCGCCGCCCAGCTGGCGGCTCTCGACACCGTCCCGCATGACGGCACGCCGCACACCGTGGACGTCCCGGGGCTGGGCCAGTACCGGGTGGCGTACGAGAGCGGCCGCAACGGCGCGTTCTACACCGCGTTGCCGACCCAGGACACCGACGACACCGTCAGCACCCTCATCCTGGTCGAGGTCAGCGTCACCGGCGCCGGACTGGTCGCCGCCGGCATCGCCGGGTACGTCCTGGTCGGCGTCGCCACCCGCCCCCTGCGCAGGGTCGCCGCCACCGCCACCCGCGTCTCCGAACTCCCGCTGCACAGCGGCGAGGTGAACCTCGAGGAACGCGTCCCGGAGTCCGAGTGCGACCCGCACACCGAGGTAGGCCGGGTCGGCGCGGCCCTCAACCGGATGCTCGACCACATCCACGGGGCGCTGCACGCACGCCAGGAGAGCGAGACCCGGGTACGGCAGTTCGTCGCGGACGCCAGCCACGAACTGCGCACGCCGCTCGCCTCCATCCGCGGCTACGCCGAACTCACCCGGCGCGGCAGGGAGGGCGTCGGCCCCGACACCCGGCACGCGCTCGGGCGGATCGAGTCCGAGGCGGACCGGATGACACTGCTCGTCGAGGACCTGCTGCTGCTCGCCCGCCTCGACGCCGGGCGGCCCCTGCGGTTCGAGGAGACCGACCTCGTACCGCTCGTCGTGGACACCATCAGCGACGCCCGTGCCGCCGGCCAGGACCACGTCTGGCGGCTGGAGCTGCCCGACGAGCCCGCCACGGTGCTCGCCGACGCCGCCCGGCTCCAGCAGGTGCTCGTCAACCTGCTCGGCAACGCCCGCAGCCACACCCCGCCGGGCACCACCGTCACGGCCCGGGTGAGCCGCGGCGGGCCCTGGCTGCGCGTGGACGTGGCGGACGACGGGCCCGGCATCCCGCCGGACCTGCTCCCGCACGTCTTCGAACGGTTCGCGCGCGGCGACTCGGCGCGCACCCGTGCCACCGGTTCGACCGGTCTGGGCCTGGCCATCGTGCAGGCCGTGGCGAGCGCGCACGGCGGCGCCGTGACCGTCGACAGCGCGCCGGGACGGACCGTGTTCACGCTCCATCTGCCCGCCGCGCCCGACCAGTTGGCGTTCCCGCCGGACTCACAGCCACGGCACAGCCTCACCACACGGGCACGACAGGACGCCTGAGCAGAGTCGGTTCCATGCGAACCGATTCCTCTCCCGGCACCCTGCCGGCGCGGGAGCACCTCCCGGCCGCCGGAGCCGGTACGCCGGTCCTGGACGTAGTGATCCCCGTCTACAACGAGGAGAAGGACCTCAAGCCGTGCGTCCGCAGACTGCACGAGCACCTCACCCGCACCTTCCCGTACGCGTTCCGCATCACGATCGCCGACAACGCGTCCACGGACAGCACCCCGCACGTGGCCGCGCGACTGGCGGAACGGATCGCGGAGGTGCGCTCCGTCCGACTGGAGCAGAAGGGACGCGGCCGGGCGCTGCGCACCGTCTGGTCGGGCTCGGACGCCCCCGTCCTCGCCTACATGGACGTCGACCTGTCCACCGACCTCAACGCCCTGCTGCCGCTGGTCGCCCCGCTGATCTCCGGCCACTCGGACCTCGCCATCGGCTCCCGGCTGAGCCGCAGCTCACGGGTGGTGCGGGGCGCCAAGCGGGAGTTCATCAGCCGCTCGTACAACTTGATCCTTCGCGGCTCGCTCCAGGCCCGCTTCTCCGACGCGCAGTGCGGGTTCAAGGCGATCCGCCGGGACGTGGCCCAGGTGCTGCTGCCGCTGGTGGAGGACAGCGGCTGGTTCTTCGACACGGAGCTGCTGGTGCTCGCCGAGCGCGCGGGGCTGCGGATCCACGAGGTGCCCGTCGACTGGGTCGACGACCCCGACTCCACCGTGCACATCGTGAAGACGGCGACCGACGACCTCAAGGGCGTCTGGCGGGTCGACAGGGCCCTGGCCACCGGGGCGCTGCCGCTGGACCGGCTCGCCCGCCCCTTCGGTGACGACCCCCGTGACCGGGACATCAAGGACGTACCCCAGGGACTGGCCCGGCAGTTGGTCGGATTCTGCGTCGTCGGCGCCCTGTCCACCCTGTTCTACCTGCTGCTCTACAGCGGCTTCCGGTCCTTCGCCGGCTCCCAGACCGCCAACGGACTCGCCCTGCTGGTCTCGGCGGTCGCCAACACCGCCGCCAACCGGCGGCTCACCTTCGGCGTGCGGGGGCGGGGCGGGGCCGTACGGCACCAGGCGCAGGGGCTCGTCGTCTTCGGCATCGGGCTCGCGCTGACCAGCGGCTCGCTCGCCGCGCTCGACACGGCGAGCAGCGACCCCGCCCACTCCACCGAGTTGGCGGTCCTCGTCGCCGCCAACCTCGCGGCGACGGTGCTCCGCTTCCTCCTCTTCCGGGCGTGGGTGTTCCCGGACCGGGGCCGCTCGGCCGACGCGCCCTCCCTTTCCTGGCAGGACGCGCCCTCGGCCCCCTCTCGGCAGGGCGCTCCCGCCGCTCCCTCCTGGCAGGACGCGACCACACCGCTCCGGCCGGTCCGCGCCCCCCTGCCCACCTCCCGCCCGTCCTTCCGGAACGCCCAGACCAGCCAGGTCACCGAGGTCACCTCAGCCACCCCAGCCACCCAAGGCCCGCAGGCCACCCACGCCGTCCCGCCCCTCCAGGAGAGCCGACCCACCCCGCCCCTCCAGGAGAGCCGACCCATCTCGCCCCTCCAGGAGAGCCGGCCCACCCCGCCCCTCCCGTCCCGCCCTTCCACCGACAACGACCCGAGGGACTTCTCATGACCACCCCGTATGACCGGACGAGTCCCCCGGCGGACCCCGCCACCTGGGAACCCCCGCTTCCGACGGCGCCCCGTCACACCGCGTCCACCCCCGCGCCGAGTGAACCCCGGCCGCCCCTGCCCCGCAGAGTGTGGCGCGGCCGGCCCGAGGACCCCCGCTGGGTGCGCCCGGCCTTCCTCGGACTGCTGCTGGTGACCGGCCTGCTCTACCTCTACGACCTGAGCGCCTCCGGATACGCCAACTCGTTCTACTCGGCGGCCGTCCAGGCGGGCAGCCAGTCCTGGAAGGCGTTCTTCTTCGGCTCGCTGGACGCGGCGAACGCCATCACCGTCGACAAGCCGCCGGCCTCGCTGTGGCCGATGGAGCTCTCGGTCAGGATCTTCGGCCTGAACTCCTGGGCGATCCTCGTCCCCGAGGTGCTCATGGGCGTCGCCACGGTCGCCGTGGTGTACGCGGCCGTCCGGCGCCGTTTCGGCCCGGCGGCCGGACTGATCGCGGGGACGGTCCTCGCGCTGACGCCCGTCGCGGCGCTGATGTTCCGGTTCAACAACCCGGACGCGATGCTGGCGCTGCTGATGTCCCTCGCCTGCTCCCTCGTGGTGCGCGCGCTGGAGGACGGCCGGACCAAGTGGCTGGTGTGGGCCGGGGCCGCCATCGGCTTCGCGTTCCTCGCCAAGACCCTCCAGGCCTTCCTGATCCTCCCGGCCCTCGCCCTCGTCTACGGGGTCTGCGCCCCGGTGCGGCTGCGGAAGCGGCTGGGGCAGCTGGCGCTGGCGACCGTCGCGCTGGTCGTCTCCGGCGGCTGGTGGGTGGCGGTCGTCGAACTGTGGCCCGCGTCCTCGCGGCCGTACGTCGGCGGCTCGCAGAACAACAGCTTCCTGGAGCTGACCTTCGGCTACAACGGGCTCGGCCGGCTCAACGGCGAGGAGACCGGCAGCGTCGGCGGCGGTGGCGGCATGGGCGGCGGAGGACAGTGGGGCGAGACCGGCTGGGACCGGATGTTCACCTCCGAGATTGGCGGCCAGATCTCCTGGCTGCTGCCCGCCGCGCTGATCCTGCTCGTCGCGGGCCTGTTCCTCACCCGCAGGGCCGCACGGACCGACCTGGCCCGCGCCTCCTTCCTGGTGTGGGGCGGCTCGCTGCTGATGACCGCGGTGGTCTTCAGCTACATGGCCGGCATCTTCCACCAGTACTACACGGTGGCGCTCGCCCCCTACCTCGCGGCCGTGGTCGGCATGGGCGCGGCGGCCCTGTGGGAGAAGCGGCACGCGCTCTGGGCCTCGCTCGCCCTCGCGGCCGCCGTCACGGCCACGGCCGCCTGGGGGTACGTGCTGCTCAACCGCACGCCCGACTACCTGCCGTGGCTGAAGTGGCTGGTGCTGGTCGGGGGACTGACCGCGGCGCTCGGGCTGGTCTTCGCCGGCAGGCTGGGGCCGCGGCTGGCCCTGTCGGCGGCGGGGCTGGGGCTGATCGCGGCGCTGGCCGGGCCGACGGCGTACACCCTGAGCACCGTGCAGGAGCCGCACACCGGTTCCATCGTCACCGCCGGTCCGGCGGGGGCGGGCATGGGCGGCGGTCCCCGCGGGGGTGGCGGCTTCCCCGGCGGGGGCGGCAACCAGCAGGGCGGTCCGGACGGCCGGACCCCGCCCGGCGCGGGCGGCACCGGCACCGGCGGCTTCCCGGGGGGCGGCCCGACGGGCCAGAACAACCAGAAGGGGGGAAGCAACCAGAACGGGGGAGGGACCCAGAACGGCCAGAACGGCCGGACCGCGCCCACCGCCCCCGGCGGCAGCGCCGAGGGAGGCATGCCGGGAGGAGGAGGCGGCGGCATGGGCGGTCTCCTCGGCGGCGCGGACGTCGACGCCGAGGCCCGGGAACTGCTGGAGGCCGACGCCGGCGACTACACCTGGGCCGCCGCCGCCATCGGCGCCCAGAACGCCGCGAGCTACCAACTCGCCACCGGTGAGCCCGTGATGGCGATCGGCGGCTTCAACGGCACCGACCCGTCCCCGACCCTCGCCCAGTTCCAGGAGTACGTGGCGGAAGGGAAGATCCACTACTTCGTCTCCGGCGGCGGCATGGGCGGCGGTGGCGGTGACTCCGGCACCTCCGCGCAGATCGCGACCTGGGTGGCGGAGAACTTCGAGGAAGTGACGGCCGGTACGGCGACCTTCTACGACCTCACGCAGAAGACGAGCGGCGACTGACGGCCGACACCCACCGGTGACGACGGGCGAGGGCGCTGGCGCCACGGCACGCCACCACCCTCACCCGTTCGCCCCGCCCGCCCGAGCTGTACGCCGTACAGGAGCTGTTCTACGCTGTACAGCATGACGGCATCACCTCAGGAGCGCGCCCCCGGCCGGTCCCCCGACCAGGCGGTTCCGCAGCCCCAGGGCCACGCGCGGCGCTGGCTGATCCTGGGAGTCATCTGCCTCGCCCAGCTCACCGTGCTGCTGGACAACACCGTCCTGAACGTGGCGATCCCCTCCCTCACCCGGGAGCTGGACGCCTCCACCGCCGACATCCAGTGGATGATCAACGCCTACTCCCTGGTGCAGTCGGGGCTGCTGCTCACCGCGGGCAACGCCGCCGACCGCTACGGCCGCAAGCGGATGCTGCTCGTGGGCCTGGCCCTGTTCGGCGCGGGCTCGCTGGGGGCCGGACTGGCTCAGTCCGCGGGCCAGTTGATCGCCGCGCGGGCCGGCATGGGGATCGGCGGCGCGCTGCTGCTGACCACGACCCTCGCCGTCGTGATGCAGATCTTCACGCACGAGGAGCAGCCCAGGGCGATCGGCATCTGGGCCGCCGTCAACTCGCTGGGGTTCGCGGCCGGGCCGCTGGTCGGCGGGTTCATCCTGAACCACTTCTGGTGGGGTGCCATCTTCCTGGTCAACCTGCCGGTCGTGGCCCTCGCCCTGGCCGCCGTCACCGCCTACGTCCCCGAGTCCAGGAACCGCCGGGGCGACCGGCCCGACCTGGCAGGCGCCGTGCTCTCCACCATCGGCATGGCGTCCCTCGTGTACGCGATCATCTCGGGACCCGAGCACGGCTGGACCTCGGGCCGGGTGCTGGGCACGGCGGCCGCGGCCGTGGCGGTGCTCGGCGCCTTCGCGTACTGGGAGAGCCGCATCCCCCACCCGATGCTCGACCCGCACTTCTTCCGCAACCGCCGCTTCACCGCCTCCGTCGGCGGTCTGGTGCTGATCACCTTCGGCATGGGCGGCGCGCTCTTCCTGCTCACCCAGTACCTGCAGTTCGTCCTCGGCTACGGCCCCCTGGAGGCCGGCCTGCGCACCGCGCCGATGGCGCTGACCGTCGTCGCCCTCAACTTCACCGGCGTGGCCACGACGTGGTCGGCGCGGATGGGCACCCCGGTCTCCATCGCCCTCGGCATGGGGCTGATGGCGGCCGGGCTGGTGTCGATCGCCACCCTCACCGAGCACGGTTACGCCGGCACCCTGCTCGGCCTGGTGCTGATCGGGGCGGGCACGGCCGTCGGCAGCCCGGTCATGTCGCACGCGATCATGAGTTCCATCCCGCGCGAGAAGGCGGGCGTCGGCGCGGGGATCAACGGCACCCTCGCCGAGTTCGGCACCGGGCTCGGGGTCGCCGTGCTGGGTGCGGTGCTCAACGCGCGGTTCGCGGCACTGGTCCCGGTCGCGGCGAGCTCGCTGCCGGTGGCGCTGGCCGCGGCGGGCTCGGACGGCGAGCGGGCGCGCATCACCGGCGCGTTCTCCTCCGGGCTGGAGACGAGTCTGCTGGTGGGGGCGCTGGCCGTGCTGCTGGGCGGGTTGATCGCGGCGGCGTTGCTGCGCCGGGCGGACCGGGCAGACTCCGGGGAGAAGGCCTGAGCGCCGGGGCGGTCCGCGGGGGGACGGGCGTCCTGGAGCGCCCCTCGCGGGGGGTGCCCGGTACGAACCGGCGTCGGGGAGTCGAGGAAGGTGCGCCATGGTGAGGGCAGACCAGCGGTCCGGGCGCGGGGCGCGGTCCAGTGTCTGGCTGGAGGGCAGGGCCGCCCGCCGGGGCGGACGCGGCGGCGGACAGCCGTCGGGGCTGGACCGGGAGCGGATCACCGGGGCCACCGTGCGGCTGCTGGACGCCGAGGGCCTGGACCGGTTCTCCATGCGCCGGCTCGCCGCCGAACTGCAGGTGACGGCGATGTCCGTCTACTGGTACGTCGACACCAAGGACGACCTCCTCGAACTCGCCCTGGACGCGGTCTTCGGCGAGCCCGCGCTGCCCGATCCGGCCGCCGACGAGGACTGGCGCGACCAGCTGCGCGCGCTCGCCCGGGAGTACCGCGCCCTGCTGGTGCGTCACCCGTGGCTGTCGCCGCTGGCCGGGAGGTACCTCAACATCGGGCCCAACGCGCTGGCGTTCTCCCAGGTGATGCAGCAGGTCGTCCGGAAGACGGGGCTGCCCGCGCGGGGGCTGACCGGGGCCATCTCCGCCGTCTTCCAGTTCGTCTACGGCTACGGCACGATCGAGGGGCACTTCTTCGCCCGCGTCGCCTCGGCCGGCATGACCCCCGACGAGTACCACCGGCACGCCATGAGCGAGGTGACGCGGTCACCGGACGCCGCCGAGGTCATCGGGGAGTCCGCGAGGGTCATGGAGGCCCGCGGCGGCGACACGGTCGAGGAGATGATGGAGCGGGACTTCGCCTTCGCCCTGGACCTGCTGGTCGCGGGCATCGAGGCGATGGTCGCCCGCGCCCGGGAGGACTGAGGGCCGGTACCGAGGGCCGATCCCGAGATGCCGGGCGGGCCGGACCGGGCAACCGGACCGAGCAGGCCGGACTGGGCGGGCTCACGCGCCTCCAGGCGCCCACGCGCCTCCGGGCCTACTCCCCTTCGGCCAGCCGCGCCGGGAACCCGCCGGTGGCCACCGGACCCCAGCGCTCCGGGGTGACGCGGATGAGGGACTTGCCCTGCTTGACCATCGCCTGCCGGTACTCGTCCCAGTCGGGGTGCTCCCCGGCGATGTTCCGGTAGTACTCCACCAGCGGCTCCACGGACTCGGGCGCATCCACCACCTCGGCGGTGCCGTCGATCTGCACCCAGGGCCCGTTCCACTCGTCGCTGAGGACGATCAGGCTCACCCGGGGGTCCCGCCTGGCGTTGCGGGTCTTGGCACGCTCGGGATAGGTGGAGACCACGATCCGGCCCGAGTCGTCGACCCCGCAGGTCAGCGGTGAGCCCTGGGGGCCGCCGTCGGCGCGCCGGGTGAGCAGGATCGCGCGGTGCCGGGGCCGTACGAAGTCGAGCAACTCGTCGAGGGAGACGCGGGTGTTCGTCGCGATGTTCGGTGCCATGGCGTCAGACTAGGCCGCCATCGCCTCGGCGACGTTGTCGTACACGGGGACGTCGCGGCGCAGGCCGGTCAGTTCCAGGACGCGGCTCGCCACGCTGTCCGGACGGGCCACCACGTACACCCCGGTCCGGGGGCGCAGCAGCCGGCGCACGTCGTTGATGAGGCGGACGCCCTGGGAGTCCATGAACAGGGTCGCGGTGAGGTCGAGGACCACGATCCGGGGCCGGCGGCCCGAGGCGGGGCGGGCCCGGGACATGATCAGCGGCAGCAGCCCGTCCGCGTTGGAGAAGTCGATCTCGGGCGGGAACGGCAGCAGCACACGCGCGGACGGACCGCGCGGTCCGGAGGACGACGGGAGGAAGGACACGGCACTCACCTGACAGACATGTGTCCGGGATTCCGGTAAGGCCACTTCCTGACCCGTCCACCCATTGCACCACGTCGGAGCGGATCAGCGGAAGCGGCTAAAGTTCTGTACGTCCTGTGCTCGCAGTCGGGAATGTGCTGCGGAGCTCTCCTGCGCACGGCCGGTCGGTCGTGCACGCCGAAGAGGTTCGTGGTGGCTGCGTCCCGGTTTTCTGATTTGCCCCGTTTTCCTGACGGTTTGGAACTGGCGGAAGCGCTTACGGCGGCGGCCCGTCGGCTGCACGACACCTCCAGCCCGGAGAGCACCCTCGACACCGCGGTCCGTCTCGCCGTGGACCTCGTGCCCGGCGCCGACCACGTGGGCATCTCCGTGATCGAACGCAACAACGGGCGCCGCACGCTCGCCTGGACCGACGAGGTGGTGCGCGCCGCCGAGGACGGAGCCCCGGCGTCCGAGCACCGGCCGTACTGGCACCGCCTGTGGACCGCCCCGGTGGCCGCGGTCGAGGACAGCGAGGGGGACGAGGGCGAGGACACGCTGGCGGACCTGGGCCTGCGCTCCGTGCTGTCGCTGCGGCTGCGCGCCGACCGCCGCCGGCTGACCGTGCTCACCGCCTACGCCCGCAAGCCGCGGGCCTTCGACGAGACCGCGCTGCGCATCGGGCGGCTGTTCACCGCGCACGTCGGCATCGCCCTCGACTCCGCCACCGTGCGCGAACAGCTCACCGAGGCGATGCGCACCCGGGACCTGATCGGCCAGGCCACCGGCATCCTCATGGAACGCCTGGACATCGACGCGGCGGGCGCCTTCGACAGCCTGGTACGGGCCTCGCAGCGGGAGAACGTGAAACTGCGCGACCTCGCCCGCCGCGTCGTCGACGCCCACACCAACCCCTGACGTCCCCCGAAGGGGCGTAGGGCCACGGCGCTACAGAACCACCGGGCCACAGGACTACAGCGCGGGCAGCGACTCCCCCTGGACGGCCTGGACGTCCAGCTCCACCCGGAGCGTCGTGCCGATGGCGGCGATGCCCGCCTGGAGGACCTGGTTGTAGTGCATCGCGAAGTCCTCGCGCCGCAGTTCGGCCGTGGCGCGGAAGGCCGCCCGGGTGCCGCCCCACGGGTCGGCGCCGGTGCCGAGGTAGGCCAGGTCCAGGTCCACGGGGCGCACGACACCGCGCAGGGCCAGCTCGCCGTGGACGGTCCAGCGGTCGGCGCCGGCCGGGGTCAGCCCCGTGGACCGGTAGGTGATCTCCGGGTACCGCTCGACGTCCAGGAAGTCCGCGGACCGCAGATGGGTGTCGCGCGTCGCGTTGCCGGTGTCGATGGACGCCGCCCGGATCACCGCCTCCACCCGGGACGTGGCGATGTCGTCCGGCGCGACCTCCACCGCGGCCGTGAACTCGGTGAACCGCCCGCGCACGCTGGAGATGCCCAGGTGCTGGGCGACGGCGGCCACGGCGGAGTGCGCCGGGTCGACGGTCCACGGCCCGGGCGGCGGCAGTTCGGAGCCGCCCTGCCGGGCCAGGGTCACCGTCCCGACCTCGGCCCGCCCGCTCGCGGTGACCACGGCGCTCGCGGCGGCGGGCGCGTACCCGACCGCGGTGACGATCACGGTGTACGCCCCCGGCGCCAGCGCGATGGTGTCCCGGACGACGCCCTCGGCGTCCGCCCCGGCGCGCAGCACCTGCGTACCGGTGGCGTCGGCCAGCGTGACGACCGCGTGCGACACGGCCCATCCGTCCCGGGTACGGATCCTCGCGGTCAGTGGCATCCCGTCTTCTCCCTGCGAAAGCTCACACGTCGGTCGTGAAGTGACCGGCCCGCGGCGGGGGCGCGTCTCCGCTACGGGACGCGCCCGTCCGCTGCGGGCCGGGGCCGTGCTACTCGCCCGGGTGGGCGAGCTCGATGTCGTGGTCGTCGGCTCCGCCGCCGGTGACCGTCAGCGCGGTGGCCACCGGGGGGTAGCCCGTGGCGATGACGGTGTACTCGCCGCCGTCCAGGTCGGTGAAGGCGTACGCCCCGTCCGCGCCGGTCGTCGCCGTGCCGACGACGTTGCCCGCCGCGTCGACCAGGGTCATCCGGGCGTCGGCCAGCGGTCCGTGCGGGGCGCGGACCACGCCCCGCACCTGGGCGCCGGTCTCCAGCTCGACCTCGACGCGGGTCACACCGGTGCCGCCCACCTCGACGGGCAGCGCCCGCGGCCGGAACCCGGCGGCGTTCACCGCGACGGTCACCGCGCCCGGCACCAGCTCGGCGAAGGCGAACTCGCCCTGCTCACCGGTGCTCCCGGCGGCCAGCAGGTCCCCGCGCACATCGGTGACGATCACCATGGCGTCCTTCACCGGCAGCCCGCCGCCGACGGTCCGGACGACGCCGTTCAGTCCGCTGGTGCCGCTGAGCAGGATGTCGTAGGCGACCGGTTCGCCGTTCACCACGACCGTGGACGCCTGCGGCTGGTGCCCGTCGGCGGCGGCGATCAGGACGTACGACCCGGTGCCGGGCGCGTCCACCGCGTAGGAGCCGTCGGACTGCGCCACCGACCGGCCCAGCTGACGCCCCGCCAGGGAGATCAGCGTGACGGCCGCCCGCGGCACGGGCGTGCTGTCGGCGCCCCGCACGAAACCTCGTACCGGGACGCCGCCGGCGGCGGACCCCTCCGGGGGCGCGACCGTGGCCACGGCGGACAGCGGCTGTGCGGCCGCGCCCTCCGCGCCGGTGCCGTTCACGGGCTCAGCCGTGACCTCCGGTCCGGTCGCGGTGTCGGTGACGGCACGGGCCGGGGCCGCGTCGGCGGCCGGGGCGGGCGCCTCGGCGGTGGCCCGCGCGGTGGCCGGGGACGTCTCCTCCGCGGCCTGGGCCAGCGCGCCGGAGGTGCGCAGCGGGACCTCCTTGATGAACAGGGTCACCAGGAAGGCGAGCAGGGCGATCGGGGCGACGTAGAGGAAGATGTCGGCGATGCCGTGCCCGTAGGCGCTCTCCAGCCAGGTCCGGATGCCCGGGGGCAGCAGGTCCATGTCGGGGATCGCGCCGCTGCCGGAGGCCTTGGCGGCCGCCGCCTGCTCCTGCGGGCCGAGTGAGCCGATGGTGTCGGAGGCGTAGTGGCCGATCCGGGTCGACATGACCGAGCCGAGCACCGAGACGCCCACCGCGCCGCCCAGGGAGCGGAAGAAGGTGACGACGGAGGAGGCCGCGCCCAGGTCGCTCGGGGCCACCTGGTTCTGGGTGCACAGCACCAGGTTCTGCATCATCATGCCGACGCCCAGGCCCATCAGCGCCATGTAGATCGCGATGTGCCAGTAGGGGGTGTCGTAGCGCATCGTGCCCAGCAGGCCGAGGCCCGCCGTCAGCAGCACGCCGCCGGCCAGCAGCCAGCCCTTCCACCGGCCGGTCCGGGTGATGATCATGCCGGAGACCGTGGACGACACGAACAGGCCGCCGATCATCGGGATCGTCATGACGCCCGACATCGTCGGGGACTTGTCGCGGGCCAGCTGGAAGTACTGGCTGAAGTAGACGGTGCCCGCGAACATCGCGATGCCGACGAACAGCGAGGCCAGCGAGGCCAGGGTGATGGTGCGGTTGCGGAACAGCCGCAGCGGGATGATCGGCTCGGCGGCCTTCGACTCGACGAACAGGAAGACCAGCGTCAGCGCGACCGCGCCGCCGACCATGACACCGGTCTGCCAGGACAGCCAGGCGTACTTGTCGTCGGCGAAGGTGACCCAGACGAGCAGCAGGCAGACGGCGGCGGTGACGAAGAAGGCGCCGGCCCAGTCGACCTTGACCTTCCGCCTGACCACCGGCAGGTGCAGCGTCTTCTGCAGCACGACCAGCGCGATCAGTGCGAAGGGCACGCCGACGTAGAGGCACCAGCGCCAGCCGAGCCAGCTGGTGTCGGTGATGACGCCGCCGAGCAGCGGACCGCCTACGGTGGCGACGGCGAAGGTCGCGCCCAGGTAGCCGGAGTACCGCCCGCGCTCACGCGGGGAGATCATCGCGGCCATGATGATCTGCG
The DNA here is from genome assembly GCF_007829875.1 of Streptomyces capillispiralis. Classification (NCBI taxonomy): domain Bacteria; kingdom Bacillati; phylum Actinomycetota; class Actinomycetes; order Kitasatosporales; family Streptomycetaceae; genus Streptomyces; species Streptomyces capillispiralis. The sequence continues at coordinate 4,149,664 of NZ_VIWV01000001.1, forward strand.
CCAGCGCGGACAGACCGCCGGCGCCCAGGCCCTGGATGGCGCGGGCGGTGATCAGCATCGCCGGGTTCTGCGCGAGGCCGGCGACGACGGAGCCGACGACGTAGACGACCAGGCCTATCTGGACCAGGGCCTTCTTGCTGACCAGGTCCGCGAGCTTGCCCCACAGGGGGGTGGAGGCGGTCATCGCCAGCAGCGAGGCCGTGACGACCCAGGTGTAGGCGCTCTGCCCGCCGCCGAGGTCGCCCACGATCTCGGGCAGGGCGTTGGTGACGATGGTGGAGGACAGGATGGCGGCGAACATGCCGAGCAGCAGCCCGGACAGTGCCTCCATGATCTGCCGGTGCGTCATCGGAGCGTGGCTTTCCGAGGAGCCTCCCCCGTGCTTGGCATGAGCCCGCACACCGGATGGTGTGGTCGTTGCCATGGACTTCCTTCTCTTACGTGCTTGCGGGTGTACGGGTGGTCTGTTCGGGAGCGGGAGGGGCCGGCCGGGGCGCGGCACGGCAGTCGCCGAAGCTGTCCCTGAGCCGGGCCATCAGCAGGGTGAGCCGGCCGACCTCGTCGTCGGTCCAGTCGGACAGGCGCTCGGCGAGCAGCCGGGTGGTCCGCCGGAACAGCTCGTCGAGCTGCTCCTGGCCGGACGGGGTCAGGTGCAGGATGCGCGAGCGCTTGTCGGCGGGATCGGGGGAGCGCTCGATCCAGCCGCGCTCGGCGAGGTGGGCGACGTGGCGGCTGGTGACCGACAGGTCGACCGACATCAGCTCGGCGAGCCTGCTCATGCGCATGGCGCCGTGACGGCCGAGCAGCGTCAGCACGCCGGCGGAGCCGCTGGGACAGTCCGCCGGCATGATCCGGTTCATCTCCCGCTTGACGGCGCCGAAGGCGCTGAACTGGCGCACCAGTTCCTCGTACTGCGCCGGCTCGGCCATGACACCTCCGTTTTGTTGCTTGAAGCAACCATAAAATCGATGGTTGCCACAGGCAAGCAAAAAGGGGGTCTCCCGTCCTAAAAACATGGCAAAGGCAAGTAATCGCACTAGTAAACGCCCAGGTGGCACGGCCCGCGCCCGTCCGCCCATGCCGTGCGCCTGCTCCGCCCGGGTCCTTCACCTGCCCCGCTTGGGCCGCCCGTCGGGGATTCGCTAGGGTCTCGGAGCATGGCTAACTCCCAGGGCCCGCAGGGCAACCACGACCCCGCCGGCAGCACCCAGATGTTCCGCGCGTTCGTCGATGAGGCGCCGCAGGGCCGGCAGGCCGCCACCACGGGCGGTGGGCCGCGGATCGGCCTGATCGTCGGCATCGTGGTGGCCGTGGCGGTCGTCGCCGCGGTCGCCTGGCTCGCGCTGAAGTAGGGGACACGGGGCCGGCGCGTTGGCGGCGGCGGCCCGGTCCATGAGGGGCCGCGGTGGCCCGGCCGGCGCCGAAGCGGCGCGAGAAACGCGGCGGCCGCCGTTGCGTCCGTATCAGGCGCCCCGGCGGCCACGGTCCGATGCCGGGTGCGGAGCGTCCGGCCGACGCCCCGTGACCCGCGCGCCGCGCGTCAGTCCGAGATGAGGCCCTCGCGCAGCTGCGCGAGCGTCCGCGTGAGCAGCCGCGAGACGTGCATCTGGGAGATGCCGACCTCCTCGCCGATCTGCGACTGGGTCATGTTGGCGAAGAAGCGCAGCATGATGATGCGCCGCTCCCGGGGCGGCAGCTTGGCGAGCAGCGGCTTGAGGGACTCGCGGTACTCCACGCCCTCCAGTGCCGTGTCCTCGTAGCCGAGGCGGTCCGCGAGCGAGCCCTCGCCGCCGTCGTCCTCGGGGGCGGGGGAGTCCAGCGAGGACGCCGTGTACGCGTTGCCGACCGCGAGGCCGTCGACGACGTCCTCCTCCGACACGCCCAGCACGGCGGCGAGTTCGGTGACCGTCGGCGAGCGGTCCAGCTTCTGGGAGAGCTCGTCGCTGGCCTTCGTCAGCGCCAGGCGCAGCTCCTGCAGCCGGCGCGGCACCCGCACCGACCACGAGGTGTCGCGGAAGAACCGCTTGATCTCACCGACCACCGTCGGCATCGCGAACGTCGGGAACTCGACGCCCCGTTCGCAGTCGAAGCGGTCGATCGCCTTGATCAGCCCGATGGTGCCGACCTGGACGATGTCCTCCATCGGCTCGTTGCGCGAGCGGAACCGGGCCGCCGCGTACCGCACCAGCGGGAGGTTGAGTTCGATCAGGGTGTCCCGGACGTAGGCACGCTCGGGGCTGTCCTCGTCGAGCGCGGCGAGGCGCAGGAACAGGGAGCGGGACAGGGTGCGGGTGTCGAGGGCCGCCGTGTCCGGGAGTTCCGGAGCGGGTGTGGCCGTGAGGGCCGGGCCTTCGTCGATGGGGCCGAGTGCGTCGAGAGCATGGGGAGCTGTTTCGCTCTCCGCGAGCGTGAGCACCTTCGAGCTGCCCTGTTCTGCGGACATGCCACCCCCTTTGGGTCGCGGGACGGTCGCGGCGGACGCTCCCGTCCGAGGAACGCAGCCTTCACCTGAATACCGGCGCCGAGGCTCCGGCAAACGCGCTTCCCGCAGAATGTCACATGTCGGCAACGCGCTGTAGTGACATGTCGACATCTGAGATGTGAATCAGCCCTGGAAACAAGGGGTCTGACGGGCTATCGGCCCAGAAACGCACAGAACAGCACTGATGAGCGATTCGCTCGTTCCGGCTACGCCTCGATCCTGTTTGCGGATCGCAGTCGCTGGAAGCTACGTGCCAGTAGGCGGGACACGTGCATCTGCGAGACGCCGAGTTCCGCGCTGATCTGCGACTGGGTGAGATTGCTGTAGTAACGCAGCAGCAGGATGCGCTGCTCCCGCTCGGGCAGCTGCACCAGCAGGTGCCGTACGAGGTCGCGGTGTTCGACGCCGTCCAGGGCGGGGTCCTCGTAGCCCAGGCGGTCCAGCAGTCCCGGCATCCCGTCGCCCTCCTGCGCGGCCTCCAGCGAGGTGGCGTGGTACGACCGTCCGGCCTCGATGCAGGACAGCACCTCGTCCTCGGAGATGCGCAGCCGCTCGGCGATCTCGGCGGTCGAGGGGGTGCGTCCGAAGGCGGTCGTCAGGTCCTCGGTCGCGCTGTTCACCTGGACCCACAGCTCGTGGAGCCGGCGCGGTACGTGGACGGTGCGGACGTTGTCGCGGAAGTACCGCTTGATCTCGCCGACCACCGTCGGCATGGCGAACGTCGGGAACTGCACGCCCCGGTCCGGGTCGAAGCGGTCGATGGCGTTGATCAGCCCGATCGTGCCGACCTGGACGACGTCCTCCATCGGCTCGTTGCGGGAGCGGAAGCGGGCGGCCGCGTAGCGCACGAGCGGGAGGTTCGCCTCGATGAGCGCCGCGCGCACGCGGGCGTGTTCCGGCGTGCCCGGCTCCAGTTCCTTGAGCTGGCCGAAGAGCAGTTGCGTCAGGGCCCGGGTGTCGGCGCCGCGCCGCTTGGCGGGGCTCGGCGGCTGGGAATCCTCCGGGGTTTCCGGGGCGTTCGGGACGTGCGGGGCGTTCGCGTTCGAGGTCGGTTCGGTGCCGGGAGCCTGTGCGGCGACGGTGGTCGGTGCGGTGGCCGGGGGCTGGGGTGTGGCCGGGGCCTGGAGCGCGTCGGGGGACATCTCGTCCTGGGGTGGCGCAGTACTGGCCGACACGGTCAACGCCACCTCTTGTTCGGTCAACTCGTCCGTCAAAAGCGGTCATAGCATCACAAGACTGACTCACTGTGTGCAAGCACCGCATATTCCGTGTTGGGTGACAAATATGTGCACACGACACAAGAGAGCCCCCTGCCGTCATGGCAGGGGGCTTCGGAAGGCCGGTGATCAGAACTCGTAGTCGGCGATCACCCACGTGGCGAACTCCCGCCACAGGCCGACGCCGGCCTGGTGCTCGGGGTGCTCCACGTAACGGCGCAGCGCGGCCGCGTCCTCGAACGCCGAGTTGATCGCGAAGTCGTACGCGATGGGCCGGTCGCTGATGTTCCAGGCGCACTCCCAGAAGCGGATCTCCGGGATCTTGCCGTCGAGCGAACGGAAGGCCTCCACGCCCTTCACGACCCTCGGGTCGTCGCGCTCGACACCCTCGTTCAGCCGGAAGAGCACCAGGTGGCGGATCATCACTGTCCTCCGTTGGCGAGCCACGTCATGAAGTCGCCGACGGCCTTCGCGGCGTCCGAGATGCCCTCGAACCCTATCTGGACGTAGTCGGCGGCCTTGGCCGGGTCGGTGATGATCAGATACAGCACGAAGACCACAAGAACGTAGACGGCGATCTTCTTCGCGTTCACCGCCATCGCGGCCCTCCCCTGTCACTGGTGTGCGCTGGTGTCACATGCCCCGGCGGGCCCCATGATCGCACGAAGGGCCCCGTCTGACGACGAGGCCCTTCACCAGCGGTAGCGGAGGGATTTGAACCCTCGGTGACTTGCGCCACACTCGCTTTCGAGGCGAGCTCCTTCGGCCGCTCGGACACGCTACCGAGGGAGACCTTACAGCACGGTGGGGCATGGTTCGAAATCGGTATTCACCGGCGGCGGAAGAACTCCGTGAGCAGCCGGGAGCACTCCTCGGCGAGCACGCCCTCGATCACTTCGGGCCGGTGGTTGAGCCGCCGGTCGCGGACCAGGTCCCAGAGGGAGCCGACCGCGCCCGCCTTCTCGTCCCGGGCGCCGTACACGACCCGGTCCACCCGGGACTGCTGGACCGCGCCCGCGCACATGGTGCAGGGCTCCAGCGTGACGACCAGGGTGCAGCCGGTCAGCCGCCACTCCCCGAGCCGCGCGGCGGCCCGCCGGACGGCGAGCACCTCCGCGTGCGCGGTGGGGTCGCCGCCGGCCTCGCGCTCGTTGTGCGCGGAGGCCAGCACGGTGGTGCCGTCCGGGGCGAGCACCACGGCGCCGACGGGAACGTCCCCGCCCGGGACGGCCAGTTCGGCCTCGTCCAGGGCGAGCCGCATCGCCGCCCGCCACCGGTCGCGGACCGGATCCGGCGGCGAGCCGGGTGCGCATGGGGGTGAGGTGGCCGGCACGGTCAGCGGACGGTCTCCAGGACCTCCGAGGCGCCCAGGGCCTCGGCGATCTCGTTGACGGCGTCCTCGGTCATGGATCGCAACTCCTTCTCGCTCACGCCCAGATCCTCCAGGACCTGCGCGTCACCGACCGGTCCGTGCGGCACGGCGTCGGCGGATCCGGTGGACGCGGGGCCGTCGTCGGCGTCCTCGTCGTCCGGCTCGCCGTCCTCCGTGCCGTCGAGGTCGAGGGCGTCCAGATCGGCGCCGTCGTCCCCGGGTTCACGGCCGAGCAGCTCGTCGGTGAGCAGGATCTCGCCGTAGCTGCTGCGGGCGGCCGCGGCGGCGTCGGAGACGTAGATGCGAGGGTCCTCCTCGCCGTCCACGCGGACGACGCCGAACCAGCCGTCCTCCTGCTCGATCAGTACGAGGACCGTGTCCTCGTCGGGAGAGGCTTCCCGGGCCAGGTCGGCCAGATCCGACAGGGTTTCCACATCGTCGAGCTCTGTGTCGCTCGCTTCCCACCCGTCTTCGGTGCGCGCGAGCAGTGCGGCGAAGTACACCGTGACTCTCCCACTGGTCATAGGCGTGCCGGTTGGGAATCCCCCCGGCGGAGGTGTGCGGGTGGGGGGTCGGCGTTCCGAGCCCCACCCACTCGGAATCGTGGCAGAAACAAGGCCGTCAGGGGACGTCTTCGGCTCCCTGTGTCCGGCGGTTTCGATCGCAGTTCGCCGGGTGGGCCCATCGAGGACCCACCAGCGAACTCCTTGTCGCCACGTGCGGATCGTACGCGGATCCGCCCGCCCTCTCCGCACGCCCACCGCACCCAACACCCGCGCGTCGCGCGATCTTCCCGGCACCACGGGCTCCGGTCGGCGGGACCGGAGCCGGGCGGGGCGTCCTACCAGCGGAAGGTGCGCATGCGCATCGCGTGCCGCAGCCGGGCCGCCTTGGCGCGGCGGGGCTGGACCCGGTCGCGCAGTTCCCGGGCCTCGGCCAGCTCGCGCAGGAACCGGGCGCGGCGCCGCCGCCGCTCGGCCTCCGTCTCGGACCCGGACGCGGACACGGACCCGGTCCCGGGCGGGCCGGAGGTCTCGTGCGACGACGGGACGTCTCGTTCTTCCTGCTCACGCAATCGGTTCACCACCCCAGTCCGTCCCTCCCACCTTCCCCCGGACGGGGGGTTTGACGCCAGCGAAGGAGTGACCGGTGCCCGGGAGGCTTGCCGCGTGCGGGGACGCCGAGCCCAGCGGGCCCGGTTAATGTTGACGCCATGCGTCTCCACGTCGTCGACCACCCCCTGGTCGCCCACAAGCTCACCACGCTGCGCGACCAGCGCACCGACTCCGCGACCTTCCGCCGTCTCGCCGACGAGCTGGTCACCCTGCTCGCCTACGAGGCCACGCGCGACGTGCGCACCGAACAGGTCGACATCCGGACGCCGGTCGAGGCGACCACGGGCGTCAAGCTCTCCCACCCGCGCCCGCTGGTGGTGCCGATCCTGCGCGCCGGTCTCGGCATGCTGGACGGCATGGTCCGGCTGCTGCCGACCGCCGAGGTGGGCTTCCTCGGCATGATCCGCAACGAGGAGACGCTGCAGGCGTCGACGTACGCCACCCGGATGCCGGAGGACCTCTCCGGGCGTCAGGTGTACGTCCTCGACCCGATGCTCGCCACCGGCGGCACGCTGGTCGCGGCGATCCAGGAGCTGATCAAGCGGGGCGCGGACGACGTGACCGCCGTGGTGCTGCTGGCCGCGCCGGAGGGCGTCGAGGTCATGGAGCGCGAGCTGGCCGGCACGCCGGTGACGGTCGTGACGGCGTCGGTCGACGAGCGCCTCAACGAGCAGGGCTACATCGTGCCGGGGCTCGGCGACGCGGGCGACCGGATGTACGGGGCGGCGGAGTAACGCTCCACACGGCGGAGTATCGCTCCACGCGGCGGGGCAACCACTGCGGGCGGCGGGGCCGCGGGAGCCCGGGCGGGGAGTAACCGCTCAGGGCGGGCTGGCCGCTGCCGCTGGTGGCCGGGCAATGGCCGCTGGTGGTTCAGGTGGTGATCCCGGGCTGCCGGGCTGCCGTCCAGGGCGGCCCGGTGACCGCTGTGGGCGGCCGGGCCACCGCCCCTCGTGGCCGAGGTAGCGCTCCGAACGGCCGAGCAACCGTCCCGGGCGGCGAGCCGCCACTCCGCACGGCCGGGCTGCCGTCCAGGGCCGCGGCGCAGACCCCCGGGGCGGCGGCGTAGCCACCCCGGGCGGCCGGGCAGTCGTCGCCGGTGGCCGCAGACGCCCCGGGGCCGTGCCGTTCAGCAGGTCTTCTTCGTCCCGGTGGGCGTCGGCGCGGGCGCGGTCAGGGCCGTCAGGGCCCGGTCGGCGTCCGCCTTCTTCGCGAGCTGCCGGAACGCGTCGCCGATGACGAGGTCGACCTCGCCGCCCTTGCGGGCGGGGTCGGTGCGCCGTTCGGCGCCGGCGAGCTGGGTGCCGAGCACCCGGAGCGAGGTGTCCAGGGCGGAGGCGGGGCCGAGCAGCACACCGGTGCCCTTGACCTTCTTGTCGTACTCCTTGGTCGCGTTGGCGACGTCGCCGATTTTGAAGCCGCGCTTCTTGAGCTCGTCGGCGGTCTTCTGGGCGAGACCCGCCCGGGTCGTCGCGTTGAGGACGTTGACGGTGATCGCGCCGGGCTCGGGCAGCGCCTTCGGGGCGGCCACGGGGCTCGGCCGGGTCACGCAGGCCGCCTTGGTGCCGGTCGCGGAGGTGGAGTCGCCGCCGCCGGCGAACACGTCGATGAGCTGGAGCGTGCCCCAGCCGCCCACGCCCAGCACGGCGACGGAGGCGACGGCCAGGACGACGAGCCTGCCGCGCCGCCGGGGTCGGCGCATCCGCGGGTACTTGTCGCCCGTGATCCGGTACTGGCCGCCCATGCCAGGTGGTGTGAGCATGCTCATGGGCGCAGCGTAGTGCGCCCGGGCGGCTCTGCCTACTAGATGATCATTCGATGGTGCGCAGTCCAACCCGAAAGGGCCAAACCGGCCCGCGCGGGCGGGGCCGGACGGGTGTCAGTCCAGCTCGAGGACGCGGGCGTGCAGCACCTGACGCTGCTGGAGCGCCGCCCGGACCGCGCGGTGCAGCCCGTCCTCCAGATACAGGTCGCCCTGCCACTTCACGACGTGCGCGAAGAGGTCGCCGTAGAAGGTCGAGTCCTCGGCGAGGAGCGTTTCCAGGTCGAGCTGCTGCTTGGTCGTCACGAGCTGATCGAGGCGGACCGGGCGCGGCGCGACGTCCGCCCACTGCCGGGTGCTTTCCCGGCCGTGGTCGGGGTACGGCCGGCCGTTTCCGATGCGCTTGAAGATCACACGGAAAGCCTACCGGTCAAGGCGTTCCGGGCGCAGCCATGGCGACGTAGTGCGACGCCGGAAAAGGCACCCGAAATGCGGGCGAAACGGGAACAGGGGTCCGAGACGAGCGAGCGGGAGAACGGGCCGCCGACCACCGTTCCGAGGCGCCCGGGGCCGCCCCCGCGCTCCCTGGGCGAACCCTGGGCAACGCGTCCGGCCGCGCCCTCACCCGGCCCGCCCTCCCGGTCCTCGCCGCGCCACCGCGCGCGTTGTGCACAGGCTGTGGACCGCACGGCGCCGCACTGCGCCGCACCGCACTGCGCCGCACCGCACCGCACTGCGCCGCGCCTCCGCGTACGAGCGGCCGGCTGAAGGGGACGCGGGCCGCGTCCGGTGCGCCACGGGCCGGCGGGGAGGGGGGAAGGCCCCGAGACCTACCCGGCGGTCTTCTTCGCGGCCTTGGCCGCCTTCGCCGCCGCCTTCATCTCCTGCTTGTGCGCCCGCACCTTGGCCAGCGACTCCGGACCGGTGATGTCGGCGACGGAGCGGAAGGACCGCTCCTCGCCGTAGGCGCCCGCGGCCTCCCGCCAGCCCGTGGGCCGCACGCCGAGCTGCTTGCCGAGCAGGGCCAGGAAGATCTGGGCCTTCTGCCTGCCGAACCCGGGCAGTTCCTCCAGCCGCTTCAGCAGCTGCCCGCCGTCGCCGACGCCCCGCCAGACGGCCTCGGCGTCACCGTCGTAGTGCTCGACGAGGTACCGGCACAGCTGCTGGATGCGGCCCGCCATGGAACCCGGGTAGCGGTGCACGGCGGGCTTCTCGGAGAGCAGCGCGGTGAAGGCGTCGGGGTCGTGTGCGGCGATCGCGTGCGCGTCCAGGTCGTCCGCGCCGAGCCGCCGGGCGATCGTCGCCGGGCCCTTGAACGCCCACTCCATCGGGATCTGCTGGTCCAGCAGCATGCCGGTCAGCGCGGCGAGCGGACTGCGCCCGAGGAGTTCGTCGGCCTCGGGGTCCTGGGCGAGGTGAAGGGTGACGTCCATGCGTCGATCATCCCGCGCCGGGCACACGGGCGCGCGCCGGTGCGAGGCCGGTCCGGCGGGGTGACGGAACGGTCCGGCGGGGTGGCGGAACGGTCCGGCGGGGTGGCGGAACGGTGCGGCGGGGAGCGGGGAGCGGGCGGGGTCAGGTCGCGCGCCAGTAGCCCAGGGCGTGCACCCGCTGCCGGGGCAGTCCCAGTTCCTTGCGGGCGTAGGCCGCGAGAGCGCGCGTCGTCGCCGTGTCGCAGGCGATCCAGACGTACGGGTCCGTCTCGTCCTTCAGCAGGTCCGGCAGCCGGGACGTCACCTCGGTGACGAGCAGCGCGCCCGCGTCGCCGCGCGGCACGCGCCGTACGTCGTGCAGGCCCGGTTCGGCGCGCAGGGGCAGCCCGTCCGTGTCGCCCTCCAGCCAGATCGTCGCCGGAGTGGTGCCGAGCGAGCCGAGGAGGGAGTTGATGGCCGGGAGGGACGCCGGGTCGCCGACGGCGACGACGTGGGACGGCTCGGGGTCCGGCCGGTCGAAGCCGGTGCCCTGGACGGTCGCCTCGATGGTGTCGCCGGGCCGTGCCGACCGCGCCCAGTCGCTCGCCCGGCCCTCGTGGAGCGCGAACTCCAGGCTGAAGGTGTCCGCCGCCGCGTCCGGGGCGACCAGTGTGTACGCGCGCTGGTGCGGCTTGCCCGCGTTGTCGAACCACAGCCGCACCCACATCGTCGGGTGCACGCCGGTCGCCGCCAGCATGCCGCCGTCGGTGAAGTGCACCCGCCGGTAGCCCGCGGTGACGTCCTCGGCACCCGTCACGGTGAAGGTGAAGTCCTTCGCCCGCAGCAGCTTGAGGACCGCGCCCTCCCAACCCCGCCCCTGCGCCATCTGCGTCTTCACCTTTCGCGTACGATTCCGCCACGATCTACTTAGGGAAGCCTAACCTAAAGTGAAATGAGGGCACAGTGACCGGCGAGATCTTCCGGGACCCCTGGGGCATCCCGCATCTGCGGGCGGACAGCGCGAACGACCTCGCGCACGCCCAGGGCCGGGTCACCGCCCTCGACCGCGCCTGGCAGCTCGAGGTCGAGCGCCACCGCGCCCAGGGCACCACGGCCGCCTTCCTCGGCCCCGAGTCCCTGCCCTGGGACCGCTTCGTCCGCCGCGCCCGCCTGGCCGACACGGCCCGCCGCTGCTGGACCGAGCTGGAACGGACGGACTCGGAGACCGCCGACTGGATCCGTGCCTACGTGGCCGGCGTCAACGAGGGGCTGGACGCCGCCGACGCCCCCGAGTTCGCGCGTACGGGACTCGCCCCCGGCCGCTGGGAGCCCTGGACCCCGCTCGGGGTCTGGCTCGCCACCCACATCCTCTTCGCCGGCTTCCCCGCCAAGCTCTGGCGCGAGCACGCCACCACCCACCTCGGCGAGGACGCGGTCGGCCTGTTCGCCACCGACGGCCCCGGCACCGCGGGCAGCAACGGCTGGCTGGTCGCCGGGGAACGCACGGTCACCGGGCAGGCGGTCATCGCCGGCGACCCGCACCGCTTCATCGAGGACCCCGGCGTCTACCAGCAGATCCGCCTGTCCTGCCCCGAGTTCGACGTCGTCGGCCTCGCTGTGCCCGGCGTCCCCGGCATCGCCCACTTCGGCCACACCGGCACCGTCGCCTGGGCCATCACCAACGCCATGGCCGACTACCAGGACCTCTACCGCGAGCGGCTGCGGCGCACCGGCGCCGGCGTGGAGGCACTCGGCCCGGACGGCACCTGGCACCGGGCCGCCCGGCACACCGAGACCGTCGAGGTGGCGGGCGAGGAGCCGGTCGAGGTGGAGGTCATCGAGACCGACCGGGGCCCGGTCGTCATCGGCGGCCCCGAAGGACTCGACGACGGCGTGCCCGAGCCCGGCGAGCCCCCGGTCGCCGTCGCCCTGCGCCACCCGCCCCGCGTCACCGGCGACCTCGGCTTCGGCGCCCTGCTGCCGCTGCTGCGCGCCCGCCGGGTCGCCGACGTCGACGCGGCCGTCGACCGCTGGGCCGAACCGGTCAACGTGGTCCTGGCCGCCGACACCGGGGGCGGCACCCTGCACCGGGTGGCCGGCCGGGTCCCGGTGCGCTCCGCGGCCAACCGGACCCGCTTGGTACCGGCGTGGGAACCCGGACACGAGTGGCAGGGGTGGCACGAGGCACCGCGCGCCGGACTGACCGAGGGCGTCGCCGTGATGGCCAACCAGCGCGGCCCGGCCGCGCCCCTCGGCGTGGAGTTCGCCCCGCCGCACCGCGCCGACCGCATCACCGAGCTGCTGGGACAGCGGACGCGCTGGGCCGCCGCCGACATGTCCGCCCTGCACACCGACACCCACCTCGCCTCCGCCGCCGCCCTGCTGGACCACGTCGCCGCACTCGACGGCCTGAGCGCCCCGGCCGCCGCCCTGCGCGACCGCCTGCTCCACTGGGACCGCCGCATGGACGCGGACAGCGCCGACGCGGCGGCCTACGCGGCGGTGCGCGGCGCGGTCGTACGGCGGCTGGCCGCGCACCCCGCCTTCGCCGCGCTGCGCACCCCGCCCGCGTACCCGGCGGTGTTCCGGCCCTGGCTCGCCCTCCTCCCGCGCATCGGCTTCGCCCTCGAACACCTCCTGCGGGCCCCGGAGCTGTACGGCGTCGACCGCCCGGCCGAGGTGCGCGCCGCACTGGAGGAGGTGGCCGAGCACCCGCCCGCCGGCACCTGGGGCGACACCCACCGCCTGGCACCCTGGCGCGCCCTGCCGCCCGGGACGCCGTACGACGAACCCGGTCTGTCCGGCGACCACGACTGCGTGCTGTGCACCTCCCCCGTGCCCGGCCTCACCGACCTCGCCGCCCGCGGCCCCGCCGCCCGCTACGTCTGGGACCTGGCCCGGCGCGAGGACAGCCGCTGGGTGGTGCCGCTGGGCGCCTCGGGCGTCCCCGGCTCCCCCCACCACCGCGACCAGCAGCCCCTGTGGGTCGCGGGCGACCTCGCCCCGGTGATCACCGACTGGCACCGGCTCCGCGAGGAGCCCGCAGGGCCCGGCCGGGACACGGACGACCACCCGGTGAACGACACCGACGCACGCCCCACGAGGAGACCGATGTCCGACCCGTACACCGCCCGCACGGCCGTCCACGAGCAGCTGGTCGACGGCTTCGGCCGGGTACGCGTCCTGCCGCTCGACGCGACCGCCGACGCGCCCCTCCTGCACCTATGGGTGAGCGGGGAACGCGCCGCCTTCTGGGGCATGAACGGCCTCACCGAGCAGCAGGTCGCCGAAATCTACGCGCACATGGCCACCCTCGACACCCACCATGCCTACCTCGTCCTCAAGGACGGCGAACCGGTCGCGCTGCTCCAGACCTACGAGCCGGAGGCCGACCGCGTCGGCGAGTGCTACCCCGTCCTGCCCGGCGACATCGGCGTCCACCTGCTGCTCGCCCCCGCCGCACCGGACGGGGCGCGGTCCGGCTGGACGGCCGGGCTGCTCACCGCCCTCACCGCGTTCGTCCTGCTGGGCCTGGACCGCCGGCGGGTGGTGGTCGACCCGGACGTCGCCAACGACAAGGCGGTCGCCCGCTTCCTGAAGCAGGGCTTCACGGCGGGCCCCGAGGTCGTCCTGCCGGAGGTCGACCTGCCCGACGTGTACCTCCCGGAGAAGAAGGCCCAACTCGCCTTCCTCACCCGAGAGGTAGCCTTCGGCGCATGACGCCCGACGAGCTCGTCGCCCACTACGGACTGGAGCCGATCCCCCGCGAGGGCGGGCGGTTCCGCCAGACCTGGGCGGGTCCGCGGCGGCCCGACGGCCGGCCCGAGGGCACCGCCATCGTTGCCCTGCTCACCGACGCCCCCGGCGACTTCTCGGCCCTGCACCGCCTGCCCGCCGACGAGATCTGGCACTTCCACCTCGGCGACCCGCTCCAGTTCCTCCTGCTCGCCCCGGACGGCACCTCCCGCACCCCCGTCCTGGGCCCCGACGTCCTCGGCGGCCAGCACGTGCAGCTCACCGTCCCCGCCGGCACCTGGATGGGGGCACGGGTGGCGGCGGGCGGCGCCTGGACCCTCTTCGGCTGCACCATGGCGCCCGGCTTCACCCACGAGGGCTACGAGCACGGCGACGCGGCGGAACTGACGGCGCGCCACCCGGACCGGGCGGCGCTCATCGCGGATCTGTGCCGCCCATGAGCGGCCAGGGCCTGCTCCGCGGCCAGGTCGCCCTCGTCACCGGCGCGGGCGGCGGCGTCGGCCGGGGCATCGCGGAGCGGTTCGCCGAGGAGGGCGCCGCCGTCGCGCTGCACTGCCGTACGGCGGTGGAGTCCGCGCGCGGCACCGCCGACCGCATCCGTGCGGCGGGTGGTGAGGCCGTCGTGCTGCGCGCCGACCTCACCGACGAGGACGCCTGCCACGCCCTGGTGGCCGAGGCCGCCGAGTGGGGCGGCGGCCGGCTGACCGCGCTCGTCAACAACGCCGGGATCCAGCCGGTCCGGGAACTCGCCGGAATGACGGCGGCCGAGTGGCGTACGGTCGTGGACACCAACCTCACCAGCGTCTTCGCCTGCACCCAGGCGGCCGCACGGCTCATGCGGGACCAGGACGGCGGCGGCTCCGTCACCCACATCGCCTCGGTCGAGGCCCACCGCCCGGCCCCGGCCCACGCCCACTACGGCGCGTCCAAGGCGGCGGTGGTGATGCACGCCCGCTCGGCCGCCCTGGAGTACGGCCCGTGGGGCGTGCGCGTCAACACGGTCTCGCCCGGCCTGATCGACCGGGAGGGCCTGGCCGACGCCTGGCCGGAGGGCGTACGCCGCTGGCAGCGGGCGTCCGCCGTGGGCCGGCTCGGCCGCGCCGAGGACGTCGGCGACGCCTGCGTGTTCCTGGCCTCACGGCTCGCGTCCTGGATCACGGGCCACGACCTGGTGGTGGACGGCGGGGTGTCGGCGCGGCCCACCTGGTGAGCCGGTGAGCGAAGCGGGCCACCTGTCCGTACGTATCCCGGAGCCGGACGGCCGGAGGGCGGGTACGACGTGGAGCGACGGCGGAGCGGGGCGGCGGACGGGGGCGGGCGCGGCCGGGCCCCGGCCCGCGGCACCCGGCGACTTCGGGGACTGGTGCTGCTGGGTCCCCTGCTGGTCCTGTTCCTCCTCGGCAGCGCGGCCCCGGCGAGTGCCCACGCCGCCCTGCGCGGCACCGACCCCGAGGACAAGAGCGTCGTCGCGTCGGCGCCCCGGCACATCACCCTGACCTTCACGGAGTCCGTCGGCCTGCTCGAGGACTCCTTCCGCGTCTACGCACCCGACAACCGCCGGGTCCCCCTGGGCGAGCCGCGGCACGCGGACGGCCGCTCCGACACCGCCCGCACCGGGCTCCCCGGCGGCCTCGCCGACGGCACCTACACGGTGGCCTGGCGGGTGGTCTCCGCCGACAGCCACCCGGTCTCCGGCGCCTTCACCTTCTCCGTCGGCGCCCCCTCGCCCACCCCACCCGCGGCGCGCGTGGCCCCCGCCGAGCACCCGGTCACCGCGAGCCTCTACGACACCGGCCGCCATCTCGCGTACATCGCCGCCGCCCTGCTGATCGGCACGGCGGCGTTCGCCGGGCTGTGCCGCCCGCCGGACCCCGCCCCGCTGCGGCTCCCGCTGCTCACCGGCTGGTGGACCCTGCTGGCGGCCACGGTCGTGCTCCTCGTCCTGCGCGCCCCCTACGAGACCGGTACCGCGCCGGGCACCGCCTTCGACACCTCCGCCCTGGCCCGCACCCTCACCGGCCGCCCGGGTCTCGCCCTGCTGGCCCGGCTGGCCCTGCTCCTGCTGACGGCGGCCGTCTTCCTCCTCCTCTCCCGGCGCCGCGCACCGGCCGCCCGCACACCCCCGGCCCACCTGGCCGCGGGCGCCGCCCTGGCCGTCGCCCTCGCCCTGACCTGGGCGGCGGCCGAACACGCCTCCGCCGGCATCCAGGTCCCGGTGGCGATGACGTCGTCCGTCCTGCACCTGCTGGCGATGGCGTGCTGGCTCGGCGGCCTGACCGCCCTGCTCCTCACCCTGTACCGCGCGAAGACCCCGCCACCGGCCGCCACGGTCACCCGCTTCTCCCGCCTGGCCTTCGCCTCGGTGACCGTCCTGGTCCTCACCGGCGTCTACCAGTCCTGGCGCGGCCTGGGCTCCTGGAACGCGCTCAACGACTCCCCGTACGGCCGCACCCTCACCGTCAAACTCCTGGTGACGGTCCTCCTGCTGGCGGCGGCGGGCCTCTCCCGCCACTGGACGACCGCCCTGGCAGCAGCGGAGACACCGCCCCCGACCCCCCACAAGCCCACCCCCGACCCCCGCCGCGCCCTGCGCCGGTCCGTACTGGCCGAAGTGACGGTGGCGGTCGTCGTGCTGCTGGTCACCACGGTGCTGACCGGCACCCTCCCGGCCCGCGCGGAGGCCGAGGCGGCCGAGGCACCGCGACCGCAGGTGGCCGGCCTCCCCGGGGCGTCGGCCCTCACGGTCCCCTACGACACCGGCACACCGGGCGGCCGGGGCTCGGTGCAGATCACCATGGACCCGGGCCGGGTGGGCGAGAACGGCCTCCAGGCGGTGGTCTTCGGCCCCGACGGCGGCCTGGTCACCATCCCGGAACTGCGCCTCTCCTTCACCCTCGCCGCCCGGGACATCGGCCCCCTGGACGCGAAGCTGACCGACCGCGGCGGCTACTGGGCCACCAACGACCTCACCCTCCCCCTCGACGGCACCTGGACCATGAAACTGACGGTCAGGGTCTCCGAACTGGACCAGGTGACCGAGACCCGAAAAGTACGCATCACCCGCTGACGCCGGCGCACTGCGACCTAGCGCTCGGTTCCTGCTCATGCCCTGCGCCAAGCGCTGAGCAGTTCCTCGGGGCCGTACACCGCCCGGAGGCCGGAACAACCGACCCCGTTGCGGGAGACCGCCACGAGCGGTACCGGCTCGTCGGTGATCGCTGCCCGGTGCTTCTGCAGTGCGATCAGGTCGTGGCTGTCGAACGGGGAGTTCTCCAGCCACTTGACCGAGCCGAGGAAGAGCAACCGCTCGGCCACCGGTTGCCGGTCGGCGCCCACCAAGTCGGGGGAGCCCTTGGGGATCGCGAGCTCAGCACCTGTTCCGAGACCGACTGAGACGGAAACTGGGACGGACCACGTCGAAGGGCCCCACCGCGAACGGTGGGGCCCTTCGACATCGTGCCCGGTGAGGCACTGGCGGAGGATACGAGATTCGAACTCGTGAGGGGTTGCCCCCAACACGCTTTCCAAGCGTGCGCCCTAGGCCTCTAGGCGAATCCTCCGGTGGGAACATTACATGACCGAGAGGAGTGCTCGCGAACTCGTTCCGGGCCCGCGACATGGGGTAGCCTCTGCCGTAGCCCCTCACGCGGCGCTATCTGACTGAACTCCCCCAGGGCCGGAAGGCAGCAAGGGTAGGTCGGCTCTGGCGGGTGCGTGGGGGGCGCTTGCGTTTGCCGGCCGGTCGTCGCAGGTCACGGGGCCCCCTCCGGCGCGCGGGGCCGGTTGTCGGCGGGCGCCTATAACCTCGTATGCGTGTCGTCTCTCGCGCTGTACCGCCGCTATCGCCCGGAGTCGTTCGCCGAGGTCATCGGGCAGGAGCATGTCACCGACCCGTTGCAGCAGGCGCTGCGGAACAACCGGGTCAATCACGCGTACCTGTTCAGCGGTCCGCGCGGATGCGGCAAGACGACCAGCGCGCGCATCCTGGCGCGCTGCCTGAACTGCGAGAAGGGCCCCACGCCGACCCCGTGCGGGGAGTGCCAGTCCTGCCAGGACCTCGCGCGCAACGGGCCCGGTTCGATCGACGTGATCGAGATCGACGCCGCTTCCCACGGTGGTGTGGACGACGCCCGTGACCTGCGCGAGAAGGCTTTCTTCGGGCCCGCCTCCAGCCGCTACAAGATCTACATCATCGACGAGGCCCACATGGTCTCCCCGCAGGGTTTCAACGCCCTGCTCAAGGTCGTCGAGGAGCCCCCGGAGCATCTGAAGTTCATCTTCGCGACCACCGAGCCCGAGAAGGTCATCGGGACCATCCGGTCGCGTACGCACCACTACCCGTTCCGGCTGGTGCCGCCCGGCACCCTGCGGGACTACCTCGGCCAGGTGTGCCAGAAGGAGGACATCCCCGTAGAGGACGGCGTGCTGCCGCTCGTCGTGCGGGCCGGTGCCGGGTCCGTGCGTGACTCGATGTCCGTCATGGACCAGCTGCTCGCCAGCGCCGGCGCGGACGGTGTGACGTACGCCATGGCCACCTCCCTGCTCGGGTACACGGACGGCTCGCTGCTCGACTCCGTCGTCGAGGCCTTCGCGACCGGCGACGGGGCCGCCGCCTTCGAGGTCGTCGACCGGGTCATCGAGGGCGGCAACGATCCGCGCAGGTTCGTCGCCGACCTGCTGGAGCGGCTGCGGGACCTGGTGATCCTCGCCGCCGTGCCGGACGCGGCCGAGAAGGGGCTCATCGACGCCCCCGCCGACGTCATCGAGCGGATGCAGGCCCAGGCCGGCACCTTCGGCGCCGCCGAGCTCAGCCGCGCCGCCGACCTCGTCAACGAGGGACTCACCGAGATGCGCGGCGCCACCTCGCCCCGCCTCCAGCTCGAGCTGATCTGCGCGCGCGTCCTGCTCCCCGCGGCCTACGGCGACGAGCGCTCGGTCATGGCCCGCCTGGACCGGATCGAGCGCGGGGTGAACTTCTCCGCGGGCGCCGGCGGCGTCGGCATGCCCGCCGCGGGATACGTGCCCGGGCCGGAGGCCCACGGGGGAGCACCGGCCGGGGCCGGTCAGGTTCCGGTGCCGCCGGGCAGCGGCCCCGCGGCCGCCCGGGCGGCGGTCCGCGGGCCGAGCCCGTCACCGGCTCCGCCGCCGCCCGCCCCCGCGCCTGCTCCGGCTCCCGCCGCGGCTCCCGCGCCCGCCCCCGCTCCGGCCGCCGCGCAGGCTCAGCCTCCGGCTGCCGCCCCGGCCCCTGCCCCGGCCGACCCGCAGGCCGCGTCCGGTGCCCCCGGCGCCTGGCCCACCGCAGCCTCCGCCGGTGGCGGTGGCCGACGGCCGGGCGGCTGGCCCACGGCCACGCCGGCCGGTGGCGGCGGGCAGCCCGCGGCCACCCCTGCCGGTGCTCCCACGCCGCCGCCCGCACCCCAGGCGGCCCCCGCGCCCGCACCGACGGCACCCGCGCCCTCGGGCGGCGGCGGTGGCCTCGACCCCCGCATGCTCTGGCCGAACATCCTGGAGACCGTCAAGAACCGCCGGCGCTTCACCTGGATCCTGCTCAGCCAGAACGCCCAGGTGACCGGCTTCGACGGCACCACCCTCCAGATCGGCTTCGTGAACGCCGGGGCCCGGGACAACTTCCTCAGCAGCGGCAGCGAGGACGTACTGCGCCAGGCGCTGGCCGAACAGTTCAACGTGCAGTGGAAGATCGAGGCGATCGTCGACCCCTCCGGTGGGGGCGCGCCCGCACCCGCCCCGGCCGGACCGCCCGGCGGCCGTAGTGGCGGCGGCGGGGGCTACGGAGGCGGGGGCGGTGGCTACGGCGGCCCCGGCACCGGAGGCGGCCAGCGCCCGTCCGCGCCCCAGACACCCGCCCCACCCGCCCCCACGCAGCACGCGAGCAGCGCCCCGGCCCCGCCCGCGTCGGCCCCCGCCCCCGCCCCGGCGCCCCGCCCGGCCGCCCAGGAACCGCCGCCGCCCGTCTCCCCGGAGGACGACACCCCCGAGGACGACGACCCCGACCTGGACGAATCGGCCCTCTCCGGCCAGGACCTCCTCGTCCGCGAGCTGGGGGCGACGGTCGTCGAGGAGTTCACCAACGACTAGGCGACGACCGGGGACGGCCGGGGACGACCGGCGGACGAGTGGCGGCCAGGGCTCCGATCCGGACGACGGGGCAGGACGAGAGGCGGGGCCGGAGGCGCTCCGCCGTAACTGCGGACGCCCTCCCTCCGCCCCCGTACCTGGAGGAACGTACGAACCGCCTTCCCCCACCCCTTCGGAAGCCCGCACAAAGCGAATGCGCCGCTTCCCGTTAGGCTGACCCCTGTGAAGGTCCTCGTCATCGGCAGCGGCGCCCGCGAACACGCCCTGTGCCACTCCCTGTCCCTCGACCCCGCCGTCACCGCGCTGCACTGCGCGCCCGGCAACGCCGGCATCGCCGGGGTCGCCGAGCTGCACCCGGTCGACGCCCTCGACGGCGCGGCCGTGTCGGCGCTGGCCACGCGGCTCGGCGCGGACCTCGTGGTGGTCGGCCCGGAGGCGCCCCTCGTCGCCGGTGTCGCCGACGCCGTGCGCGACGCGGGCATCCCGGTCTTCGGCCCCTCCAAGGAGGCCGCGCAGCTCGAGGGCTCCAAGGCCTTCGCCAAGGACGTCATGGCGGGGGCCGGGGTGCCCACCGCCCGCTCCTACGTCTGCACCACGCCCGAGGAGGCCGACGCGGCCCTCAGCGCGTTCGGCGCGCCGTACGTCGTCAAGGACGACGGGCTCGCTGCGGGCAAGGGCGTCGTCGTCACCGGAGACGTCGAGGTGGCCCGCGCGCACGCCGCCGCCTGCATGGGGGTGTCTCCCGCGCCGTCCCGGCAGCGGGGGAGCGTGGTCATCGAGGAGTTCCTCGACGGCCCCGAGGTCTCCCTCTTCGCCATCACCGACGGCGAGACGGTCGTCCCGTTGCAGCCCGCCCAGGACTTCAAGCGCGCGCTGGACGGCGACGAGGGCCCGAACACCGGCGGGATGGGGGCGTACTCCCCGCTGCCGTGGGCCGACCCGAAGCTGGTCGACGAGGTCATGGAGACCGTGCTCCAGCCGACCGTGGACGAGATGAGGCGCCGCGGCACCCCCTTCTCCGGCCTGCTGTACGCCGGACTCGCGATCACCTCGCGCGGTGTCCGCGTGATCGAGTTCAACGCCCGGTTCGGCGACCCCGAGACCCAGGTGGTCCTGGCCCGGCTGCAGACCCCGCTGGGCGGCGTGCTGATGGCCGCCGCCACCGGCAACCTCGCCCACCTGGAGCCGATGCGCTGGAGCGACGAGGCCGCCGTCACCGTGGTCGTCGCCTCGCACAACTACCCCGGCACGCCCCGCACCGGAGACCCGATCACCGGTCTGGACGAGGTCGCCGCGCAGGACGCCCCGCACGCGTACGTGCTGCACGCCGGGACGAAGCGCGACGGCGACGCGATCGTCAGCGCGGGCGGGCGCGTGCTGTCCGTCACCGCGACCGGCAAGGACCTCACCGAGGCCCGCGACCGCGCCTACCGCGCGGTCTCCCGCATCGGCCTCGACGGCTCCCAGCACCGCACCGACATCGCGGCGAAGGCGGCGCGGGACGCGTGAGCGACCGGGCCGACCCGCTCCCGGCCCCACCCCCATGCCTCGTCGATGAACCCCGCAGGCCCCGGATCCGTCTCAGGATTCGGGGCCTGACCCTTGCCGTCCGTCATCCACCTTTCCCCAAAGCCATTCCATCGAGTGAGCGATGTGCCATCCGGCTGACGAGGGCCGGAGCCCCAACTAGGGTGCCGCGCAAGCGTTCCGGCACTTGGCCCACCGGCATTGCGATGTCAGTGGCGGGTGCCACAGTGGGGGAGTGAGCAGGGCCAGGAGAGCGTCAGGACCGCCGTGAGGGGGTGAGGTCGGGCCATGAGCGGAAGCGGAATGGGAGCGGAAGCGGGCGCACGGACCGCGCGATCACGCGCGCTGGCCGTGCTGCGCATCCGCGGCCGGGCACTGGCCGTCGCGCTGCTGCCGGCCGCCGCCGCCGTGATCCTGCTCGTCGGCGGCTCCACCGGCCATCTGCCGGGCGCCGGCTGGGACCTGGCCCGCCGGCTCCTCACCCCGCTCGCCGTGCTCGTCCTGCTCGTCGCCGCCGGTGTCGCGCTCGTCGTGGCCCGGGCCCGGCCCGCCATGAGCCCGACGGTCCCGATCGCCGAGGAGGCGGCCCCGGACCTGTACCGGATGGTGCGCGACCTCGCCGACCGCCTCGACGTCCCCGCCCCGTCCGCGATAGCGCTCACCCCCGACTGCGACAGCTGGCTCGAGGACCGTACGCACCCGGCCCACGGCCCCCCGCCGGCCGAGAAACACGCCGACATAGCGGACGCCGGCCGGCCCGCGCGCGTCAGGACCGCCGCGCCGGTGCTGGTGATCGGCTCCCCGTTCCTGTGGTGGATGCGGGTGGGCGAGCTGCGCGCGGTGCTCGCCCCGGTCGTCGCCGGTACGGGACCGTCGGCGCACCCGGACATAGCCGCCGCCCGGCGCTTCGTGCAGGGGCTGGACGCCGCGGTGGCGGTGGCCTCGGAGCCCCGCCGAGGGCCGGTGTTCCGCGGGGTGCTCGCGGGCGTCGGCTGGGTCGCCCGGCTGCTGTTGCGCGGGTGCCGGGGGCACGCGGCCGAGATGGAGCGCGGGGTCGCCGCCGCGGCGGCCGAGCGGGCCCAGGCCGTGGACTACGGGCTGCGGATCGTCGCCCAGGAGCAGGTGGGGCTCGCGTACGCGGGCTGGGACCGGCTGCTCACCCGGGTCGCGCTGCCCGCCTGGCGGATGGGCCGCTGGCCGTCACGGCTGAACGCCGGGGTGGTGGCGGCGCTCACCGAGCTGTCCCGCCGGGACCGGCTGGCGGAGGGCTTCGCCTCCCGCCTCGGCGAGCGTCCCGCCTGTGACCTGCTCGAAGAGCCCGGCGCGGTGGACGAGGCGGCCTCCCTGCTCGCCGCCCGCCTCTTCCACGGCGGGCCCGCGGAGATCGGCCCCGCCTGGTCGCCGGTCCACTGGGACGACTATCCGGAGGAGGTCGTCGACCGCAAGTGGCGTACCGACGCCGCCCGCCTCCACCGCGTCCTGGACGCCCTCCGCGTGCCGCCCGCCCCCGGCGAGTCCCCGGCCTCCGACGCCCCCACCCTCACCCGCGTCCTCGCCCACCTGGCCACCCCGACGACACCGGCGGAGCCGCCGACCGGGCCCACGGCACCCGGGGAGCCGACCCGGCCGACGGAGCCCGCCGCGCCCGCCCCGCCCGCGACGACCACAGCACCCGCCCGGCCCGCCACGCTCGCCCCGTCAGCCCCCTCGACGCCTCCCGCCCCGTCCGCCCAGCCCCTGGACCCCGCCCCGGACGACGAGGACCTGGCGGGCACCACCGCCCGCAGCGCCGCCCTGGCCGCCCGGCTGAGCGCCGAACTGGCTCGCGAGGAGGCGGCGGCGGCCTCCGCCCCCGCGGAGGGCACCGCACCGGCCGGCACTCCCGACCCCGCCCCCCTCCGGGACGACCGCGCGCTCCCCCTCTTCCCCCTCCAGCCCCCGCGCTCCGCCCGCGAACTGCTCGCCGACCACATCACGGCGATGGTCTGCTGCGCGGCGATGGACACCGTGGGCGCCACCCCCGGGCTCGACTGGCTCGACGGGCCGACCCTGCTCCTGGGCGGCGCGCGGGCCGCTGACCTGTCCCCCCAGGTCCTGGCCCTGATCGAGGACGGCGACCCCTCGGCCCTGAGCCGGTGGCTGACCCGGCAGGGCATACGCCCGGAGAAGCCCGTCCGGCTCGTCTGAGCCCACGACCGCGACTCCCGCTCCACCCTTCCCCCCTCCTCTCCTCCCGCTCCACCCCTCCGGAGCTAAACCTTCCGTTTTCGGTCAATTCAAAACGAACGGTGACGGACTGGGTGCCTTATGTGATGTGCTTGGACCGTTCGCGCTCACTGGCAAGAGCGCGCGACATACGACAAGCACATAAGTCGCGGCGGGCATCACCCGCCAGGCGACTGCCGAACAGCACCACGCACCGCACCGCATCGCACGGGGGCCAGAGGGAGGGGAGCGATCATGGGTTCGGAGCAGATCCGCCGCTGGGAGTCGGGGGCACTGGCGCACGCCGTGAACGACCCCTTCGGGCAGGGCCCCCTCCCGTGGCTGCGCGGCAGCGAGACCTACTTCGGTGACTCCGGCCAGGTCGTCCCCTGGTACGTGGACCCGGACCCGGACGCGGGCCCGGAGCCGTCCCCGGAGCGGGCCGCCGCCCGCCTCCCCAGGCAGCGCGGCACCAGGGCACCCGCCCCCCGCTCCTCGGTCGGACCCCGCGCCGCGGACGACGTGCGCCGGCAGATCAAGGGCTACACCTCGACCGGCGCCGTCGCCCCCGGTGAGGCCATCGACTTCCACGTCACCGTCGACCCGCCCCAGGAATTCGACGTCGACGTCTACCGCATCGGCCACTACAGCGGCCACGGCGCCACGAAGATCACCTCCAGCCCCCGCCTCTCCGGCATCGTGCAGCCGCCGCCGCTCACCGCCGACCGCACCGTCTCCTGCCACCACTGGTGGCTGTCCTGGCGGTTACCGGTCCCCTCGTACTGGAGCGTCGGGGCGTACGTCGCCGTGCTCACCACGGCCGACGGCTACCGCTCGCACATCCCGTTCACCGTCCGCGACGACCGCCCGGCGGACCTCCTCCTCGTCCTGCCCGACGTCACCTGGCAGGCGTACAACCTCTACCCGGAGGACGGCCGCACCGGTGCGAGCCTCTACCACGCCTGGGACGAGCAGGGCCGCCTGCTCGGCGAGGCCGACGCCGCCACCACCGTCTCCTTCGACCGCCCCTACGCGGGCGCCGGCCTCCCGCTGCACGTCGGCCACGCCTACGACGTCATCCGCTGGGCCGAGCGCTACGGCTACGACCTCGCCTACGCCGACGCCCGCGACCTGCACGCCGGCCGCGTCGACCCCACCCGCTACCGGGGCCTGGTCTTCCCCGGCCACGACGAGTACTGGTCGCGGCCGATGCGCACCGCCGTGGAGCGCGCCCGCGAGCACGGCACGTCCCTGGTCTTCCTCTCCGCCAACACCCTGTACTGGCAGGTGGAGCTCGCCCCCTCCCCGTCCGGCCCCGACCGCCTGCTGACCTGCCGCAAGCGCCGCGGCCCGGGCAAGCCGGTGCTGTGGCGGGAGATCGACCGCCCGGAGCAGCAACTGCTGGGCATCCAGTACGCCGGTCCCGTCCCGGAACCGCACCCGCTGATCGTCCGCAACGCGGGCCACTGGATGTGGGAGGCGACCGGCGCCCACGAGGGCGACGGCCTGACGGGCATGGTCGCGGGCGAGGCCGACCGCTACTACCCGCGCACCGCGCTGCCCGAGCACGACGAGCGCGTCCTGCTCGCGCACTCCCCGTACACCGACCGCGGGGGCGCCCGGCGCCACCAGGAGACCTCCCTGTACCGGGCGCCGTCGGGGGCGTGGGTCTTCGCGTCGGGCACCTTCGCCTGGTCCCCGGCGCTGGACCGGCCGGGCCACGTGGACCCGCGCATCCAGCGCGCCACGGCCAACCTCCTGGACCGCATCTGCAAGCGTGACTGACCGTCCCAGGCCCGTCCCGTGCGACCCGTGGCCGAGACCGTTCGCCCCATACGGGAGAATCGACTCATTGGACAGAACCACGGGGAGGAACCGTGTCCGGATTCGTCGAAAAGCCCGAGCCGATCCAGGTTCCGGGTCTGGTGCACCTGCACACCGGGAAGGTGCGCGAGCTGTACCGGAACGAGGCGGGCGACCTCGTGATGGTCGCCAGTGACCGCATCTCCGCCTACGACTGGGTTCTGCCCACCGAGATCCCCGACAAGGGGCGGGTCCTCACCCAGCTCTCCCTGTGGTGGTTCGACCAGCTCGCCGACCTGCTCCCGCACCACGTGCTGAGCACGGACCTCCCGGCCGGCGCCCCCGCCGACTGGGCGGGCCGCACCCTGGTCTGCAAGTCGCTGAACATGGTCCCCGTCGAGTGCGTGGCCCGCGGCTACCTCACCGGTTCCGGCCTGGCCGAGTACGACCAGTCCCGCACCGTGTGCGGCCTCGCCCTCCCCGAGGGCCTGGTGGACGGTTCGGAACTGCCCGCGCCGATCTTCACCCCGGCCACCAAGGCCGCCGTCGGCGACCACGACGAGAACGTCTCCTACGAGGAGGTCGCACGCCAGGTCGGCGCGGAGACCGCGGCCCAGCTGCGCCAGGCGACCCTCGCCGCCTACTCGCGGGCCCGTGACATCGCCCGGGACCGGGGCATCCTGCTCGCCGACACCAAGTTCGAGTTCGGCTTCGACGGGGAGACCCTGGTCATCGCGGACGAGGTGCTCACCCCGGACTCCTCCCGCTTCTGGCCGGCCGAGCAGTGGGAGCCGGGCCGGGCGCAGCCGTCGTACGACAAGCAGTTCGTGCGGGACTGGCTGACCTCGGCGGAGTCGGGCTGGGACCGTAAGAGCGAGCAGCCCCCGCCGCCGCTGCCGCAGCAGGTCGTGGACGCGACACGGGCCAAGTACGTGGAGGCGTACGAGCGTCTGACCGGCACCGCCTGGAGCTGACCCCCGACCTCCCCGGGCCCGGAGGCACGGCCCCCGGGCCCGGAGGCACGACCCCGAGCCCCGCGGGTGACCCACCCCACGACGAAGGCCCCGGTCGAAGTGACCGGGGCCTTGATCCCTGAGCGGACGACGAGGCTCGAACTCGCGACCTCAACCTTGGCAAGGTTGCGCTCTACCAACTGAGCTACGTCCGCGTTGCGCCGTGGCGCGAGGCCAACTATACCCAACCTCGCTCGCGTGCGAGCCGCACCGCGGCATGACGGTTCTCCGCCCCGAGCTTCGAGACGGCCGAGGAGAGGTAGTTCCGCACGGTCCCCTGGGAGAGCGCGGCCCGCTCCGCGATCTCCGCGACGGGCGCCCCGTCCGCCGCCAGCTCCAGCACCTCGGCCTCCCGCGCGGTCAGCGGGGAGTCGCCGGAGGCGATCGCGTCGGCGGCCAACTCGGGGTCGACGTAGCGGTTTCCCTCGTGCACCGTGCGGATGATCTCCGCGAGGCGCTGGGCGCTGACGGTCTTGGGGACGAAACCGCGCACACCCGCCGCCAGCGCCCGCTTCAGATGCCCGGGCCGCCCGTGACTGGTCACGATCAGCACCCGGCAGCCGGGCAGTTCCGCCCGCAGGGATGTGGCGACCTTCACACCGTCCGCGCCGGGCATCTGCAGATCGAGTACGGCGACATCGGGGGCGTGCGCCCGTGCCATCGCCAGCGCCTCCGGACCGGAGGCCGCCTCGGCGACGACGGTCAGGTCGTCCTCGAGGGACAGCAGTGCGGCGAGCGCGCCCCGGATCAGGTGCTCGTCGTCGGCGAGCAGCAGCCGTACCGGCGGGGGTGTCGTCATGGTGTGGCCTCGCTGACGGGGGAGAAGGTGTGCAGGGCGGGATGGGCCTCGCCGGAGTGCGACGGCAGCGGGACCTCGACGGTCAGCAGGAACGACCCCTCGTCGAGGGGCCCGGCCCGCAGCGTGCCCCCGATCTCCGCGAGCCGCTCGCGCAGCCCGACCAGCCCGGAGCCGCCCCCCAGGGCGCCGCCCGAGCCACCGCCCGAGCCACCCCCCTGCGGCACCCCGTCGTTCTCCACCGTCAGCACCACACGCCCCTCATCCACCGTCAGCGCCATCGCGCACCGCCGTGCGTCCCCGTGCCGCAGCACGTTCGTGGCCGCCTCCCGCACCACCCAGCCGAGCGCGGACTGCACCGGCGAGGGCAGTCCGGTGACCGGGCCGGTGACGGTGCAGTCGATGCCGGCGGCGGTCAGCACGCCCTGCGCGCCCGCGAGTTCGCCGGACAGGTCGGCCTCCCGGTAGCCGCGCACCACCTCGCGCACCTCCCGCTGCGCCTCGTGCGCGAGACGCTGCACCTCGATCATCTCGGTCACGGCCTCCGGCCGTTCCCGCCGGGCGAGCTGCACGGCCAGCTCGCTCTTGAGCGCGATGACGGCGAGGTTGCGCCCCATCACGTCGTGCAGGTCCCGTCCGAACCTGAGCCGTTCCTCCGCGACGGCGAGCCGGGCGCGGGTCTCGCGGGCCTCGTCGAGTTCGTAGACGGCGGTGAGCAGCCAGACGGAGAACAGGGAGGTGAAGGCGGAGAACCCGCCGCAGGCCAGCACGACCAGGGCGACGACCAGGGCGACCGCGACGGGCCGGCCGAGGAGCAGGCACACGGTTCCCGCGCCCAGCGCGAACCCCGCCACGGTGAGGAACACCCGCCGCCGGCCGCCGACCCCGAGGGCGATCACACCGGTGCCGAAGGCCGTCACGACGGCGAAGACCGCGCCGGCCGCGCCGTCGACGTCCTTGCCGCCCGGAGCGTGCTCGACCACGAGGAGCGCGACGACGGCCACCGCCGCGGTGCCGGCGCCGAAGGCCCACAGTGTCCGCAGGGGCCGCTCGCGCTGCCCGCGCAGCCAGTCCAGGGCACGTGAGGCGGTCACCGCGCACCCCAGGCTGTGCACGGCCGTCATGACCAGCAGCAGCGCCGCCTGCCGCGGCCGCACGTGTTCGATCACCGGC
This sequence comes from Streptomyces capillispiralis, assembly GCF_007829875.1. Lineage (NCBI taxonomy): Bacteria > Bacillati > Actinomycetota > Actinomycetes > Kitasatosporales > Streptomycetaceae > Streptomyces > Streptomyces capillispiralis. The sequence goes on from NZ_VIWV01000001.1 coordinate 4,177,393, forward strand.
CCGCAGACCACCACGAACTCGATCAGCGCGATCAGATGGAACGACCACCGCGTGTACGTCTCGACCTTGGCCGGGGTGCTCTTGCGCCCCCACCAGACGCCCGGCCTGCTCATCTCCCCGTGTCCCCCCGCCCTCATGTACGTCAGCGCCTCGGCTCCCAGCGGAACCACCGCTGTACAGCAAACACCGCCAGCAGGGTCCAGGCCACCGCCGTGGCCACGGCGCCCAGCGCCTCGTACGCCCCCAGGTCGCCGGTCCAGCCGCCGCGCACCAGGGTGATGACCGGGGTCAGCGGCAGCAGTTCGCAGAAGGAGGCCAGCCGGTCCGGGAGCAGCTCCAGCGGGACGAACATGCCGGAGCCGAGCATCGAGACGATCATCAGCGGCATCGGGGTGACCTGCGCGCTCTCCCCGGTGCGGGTGAAGCTCGCGGTGACCGCCGCGAGCGCGGCGCACATCACCAGCCCCAACAGCAGTCCGAGCACGGCCAGATGCGGCGCGGACGGCGCGGACAGGTCGAGGAGCAGGGAACAGCCCGCCGCCAGCAGCAGGCACTGGGCCAGCGCGATGAGGGCGGCCGGCAGCGCCGCCCCGCCGAGGATCTCGGCGTCCCGCAGCTCGCCGGTGCGCAGCCGCTTGAGCACCAGTTCCTCGCGCCGGACGACGAAGACACCGACGAGGGCGGAGTACACGGCGAAGAGCAGGGAGAAGCCGACGGCGGCGGGCAGGACGACGGTGCCGGGGGTCAGTCCGGCCTCGGCGAGGTCCATCTCCTCGGCGGCCGACCGCACGCTGAGCGGCAGCACCAGCGGCACGAACAGCGAGGCGACCATGGTGCCCTTGCTGCGTCCCAGCAGTGTCAGCTCGGCGCGGGCGAGGGCGGTCATCCGGCCCGTCGGTGTGGTCACGGCCGTGCTCATGCCGCGTACTCCTTCCTCGCGGCGGTGCCCGCGGTCACGTCCTTGGCGATGCCGAGGAACGCCTCTTCCAGGGACGCCGACCGCACGTCGAGGTGGCGCAGTTCCACTCCGGCGCCGTGGGCCCACATCAGCAGTCCCGTGGCGGCCCGCTGCAGGTCGCGGGTGCGCAGCCGTACGGTGCGGCCGTCCACCCGGTGGTCGGTGACACCGAGTTCGGCGAGCGGCGGCAGGTCGCCCACGAAGTAGCCCGGGGGCAGTTCGAAGGTGATGCGGGACGGCTGGGTGGCGGTCACCTCGGCCGGGGTCCCGGTGGTGGCGATGCGGCCCTCGTGCATGATGGCGAGCCGGTCGGCGAGGTTCTCGGCCTCCTCCAGATAGTGCGTGGTGAGGAGCACGGTCGTACCGCCGTCGCGCAGCGCGCTCACCAATTCCCAGGTGGCGTGGCGTCCTTCGGCGTCGAGTCCGGTGGTGGGTTCGTCGAGGAAGAGGACCTCGGGGTCGCCGAGCAGGGCGAGCGCCAGGTCCAGGCGGCGTCGCTGGCCCCCGGACAGCTGCTTCACCCGGACGTCGGCCTTGGCCTCCAGCCCGACGAGCGCCAGGACCTCCCGTTCCGGGCGGGCCCCGCTGACGCAGCCCGCCCACATCCGCGCGGTCTCCGCCACGGTCAGTTCGGAGGGGAAGCCCCCTTCCTGCAGCATCACGCCGGTGCGCGGCCGTACGGCGGCGCGGTCGGTGTACGGGTCGTGCCCGAGGACCCGGACGCGTCCGCCGGCCGGGGCGGCGAGTCCTTCGAGCAGTTCGACGGTGGAGGTCTTGCCGGCGCCGTTGGTGCCCAGCAGGGCGAAGATCTCCCCGCGCCGCACGGAGAAGTCGATCCCGCGCACCGCCTCGAACCCGCCCCCGTAGACACGCCGCAGGTCGGTGACCTCAATCACGTGTTCGTGTTCGTTCGCTTCCATGCGTCGAGCATCCCGGCGGCCGGGGGTTCCGGGCAGTGCGGGCTGTCATCACCGGACATGACAAATGTCAGACGGTGGCGCCCGGGCACACGAGAAGGCCCCGGTCCGATGGACCGGGGCCTTCTTCCCGAGCGGACGACGAGGCTCGAACTCGCGACCTCAACCTTGGCAAGGTTGCGCTCTACCAACTGAGCTACGTCCGCATTGCCTCCGACCGGCTCTCACCGATCGGCGCGGGCACCAGCCTACCCGATCCACAGGAGTGGTCGGTACGGTGGTGCAGAGCGGGTGACAGGAATTGCACACTGCGCCTTCCCCCTGGAAGGGGGATGTTCTACTACTGAACTACACCCGCATGTACTCCGTGGACCGGGCCTTTCGGCCGTGCCCCTCGGCGTGCTCCAGACTCTAGCTGATCAGCGGGGGTGCTGCGCAAGTCGGTTGCCGCGAGGGGCGGGTGACCGGCCGTCGGACGGACCACCCGGCCGGCCCGGACCGGCCACCCGGCCGGCTCACTGCGCCGCGGCGAAGGCCTCGTAGACCTTCTTGGGGATGCGTCCCCGCGCGGGGACGTCCATCCGGTTCGCCTGTGCCCAGGCGCGGACGGCCGCGGGATCGGGAGCGACCTCCGTCTGCCGGTACGCCTTGCCGGAGCGCGACCGCTTGCGGCCGGCGTCCACGTAGGGCGCGAGCGCCTTCCGCAGTTTCCTGGCGTTGGCTTCATTGAGGTCGATCTCGTACGACTTGCCGTCGAGTCCGAAGGCGATCGTTTCCGCCGCTTCCGAGCCGTCGATGTCGTCAAAGAGAGTGACCACGACCTTCTGCGCCACGAATATCGGTCCCTTCGTGCGACACCTCTCGTCCGGACGTCCGTGATGACGTGCCGGTACGTCGCCGAGATGTCGGCTGTTCGCCTGTAATCGGGCAAAGTATCTGCTAATGACAATTCATTTGTACAGTGCCCGGCATTGCAATGTGAAGCCCGACTAAATCTGTCCGCGTGTCCGCTGCGCAATAGCGGTGAGCGGGTGAACGCGGATCTTTCCCGGATCTTTTCCCAGCCGTCTCCCCGCGATGCCGAATCGTGATCGGGGTCACGTAGATTCCTACAACTCTACCCGCGTAGAAATTTTGTGCGGGTAGTCTGAAGGAACCTGCTCAGCACCACACACCGGGAGTGCCAGTGGCACGCGTCGTAGTCGACGTCATGCTCAAGCCGGAGATCCTCGACCCCCAGGGCCAGGCGGTGCAGCGCGCACTGCCGCGACTGGGTTTCGAGGGGATCTCGGACGTCCGTCAGGGAAAGCGATTCGAACTGGAAGTTGACGGGCCGGTCGACGAGGCCGCGCTCGCCCGTATCCACGATCTTGCGGAATCCTTCCTCGCCAACACCGTGATCGAGGACTTCACCGTCCGGGTCGAGGAAGTCGCGGAGGCCGCGAAGTGACCGCTCGTATTGGCGTCGTCACTTTCCCGGGCAGTCTCGACGACCGGGACACGCAGCGCGCGATCCGCGTCGCCGGCGCCGAGCCCGTCGCCCTCTGGCACAAGGACAAGGACCTCAAGCAGGTCGACGCCGTGGTGCTCTGCGGCGGTTTCTCGTACGGCGACTATCTGCGGGCCGGTGCCATCGCCCGCTTCTCGCCGGTGATGGACTCCGTCATCGACCAGGCCAAGGCCGGCCTGCCGGTGCTCGGCATCTGCAACGGCTTCCAGATCCTCACCGAGGCGCACCTGCTCCCCGGCGGCATGCTGGGCAACGACCACCTGCACTTCATCTGCCGCGACCAGAAGCTGCGGGTGGAGAACGCGGACACCGCCTGGACCACCGACTACACGGCCGGCCAGGAGATCCACATCCCGCTGAAGAACATGGACGGCCGCTACGTCGCCGATCGGCGGACGCTGGACGAGCTGGAGGCCGAGGGCCGGGTCGCCTTCCGCTACGTGGACTTCAACCCCAACGGCTCGCTCAACGACATCGCCGGCATCACCAACGCGGCGGGCAACGTCGTCGGTCTGATGCCGCACCCCGAGCACGCCGTCGAGCCGCTGATCGGCACCGGCCGCACCGACGGCCTGCCGTTCTTCACGTCGATCCTCAAGAAGCTGGTCAACGCATGAGCCGGACGCCTCTGGACACGGTCGAGCACGCGGCCGCGACCCCCGACGTCGAGCTGCCCTGGGCCGAGCTGGGCCTGAAGAAGGACGAGTACGAGAGGGTCGTGGAGATCCTCGGCCGCCGCCCCACCGGGGCGGAGCTGGCCATGTACTCCGTCATGTGGTCCGAGCACTGCTCGTACAAGAGCAGCAAGGTCCACCTGCGCCAGTTCGGCGAGAAGGCCCCCGAGTCCGACGCGATGCTCGTCGGCATCGGCGAGAACGCCGGTGTGGTCGACGTCGGCCAGGGCTACGCGGTCACCTTCAAGGTCGAGTCGCACAACCACCCCTCCTACGTCGAGCCCTACCAGGGCGCGGCCACGGGCGTCGGCGGCATCGTCCGCGACATCATCGCGATGGGCGCCCGCCCGGTCGCCGTCGTCGACCCCCTGCGCTTCGGCGCCGCGGACCACCCCGACACCAAGCGCGTCCTGCCCGGCGTCGTCGCCGGCATCGGCGGCTACGGCAACTGCCTGGGCCTGCCCAACATCGGCGGCGAGGTCGTCTTCGACGCCTGCTACCAGGGCAACCCGCTGGTCAACGCCGGTGCCATCGGCGTCATGCGGCACGAGGACATCCACCTCGCCAAGGCGTCCGGCGCCGGCAACAAGGTCATCCTGTACGGGGCCCGCACCGGCGGCGACGGCATCGGCGGCGCCTCCATCCTGGCCTCCGAGACCTTCGACGACGCCAAGCCGTCGAAGCGCCCCGCCGTCCAGGTCGGCGACCCCTTCCAGGAGAAGCTGCTCATCGAGTGCACCCTGGAGGCGTTCCAGGAGAAGCTCGTCGTCGGCATCCAGGACCTGGGAGCCGCGGGCCTGTCCTGCGCGACCAGCGAGCTGGCCTCCAACGGCTCCGGCGGCATGCGCGTCACCCTCGACGACGTCCCGCTGCGCGACTCCACGCTCTCGCCCGAGGAGATCCTCATGAGCGAGTCGCAGGAGCGCATGTGCGCGGTCGTCGAGCCCGAGAAGGTCGACCGCTTCCTCGAGATCTGCGACAAGTGGGACGTCATCGCCACCGTCATCGGCGAGGTGACCGACGGCGACCGCCTGGAGATCTTCTGGCACGGCGGCAAGATCGTCGACGTCGACCCGCGCACCGTCGCGCACGACGGCCCGGTCTACGAGCGCCCCTACGCCCGCCCGTCCTGGCAGGACGAGCTCCAGGCGGACGACGCGAACAAGCTGCCCCGCCCGCAGACGTCCGAGGAGCTGAAGGACCAGGTCCTGAAGCTGGTCGGCTCGCCCAACCAGGCGTCCAAGCGGTGGATCACCCAGCAGTACGACCACTTCGTGCAGGGCAACACCGTCCTCGCCCAGCCCGAGGACTCCGGCATGATCCGCGTCGACGAGGAGACCGGCCTCGGCGTCGCGATCGCCACCGACGGCAACGGCCGGTACGCCAAGCTGGACCCGTACACCGGCGCCCAGCTCGCGCTGGCGGAGGCCTACCGCAACGTGGCGACGACCGGCGCCAAGCCGCTGGCCGTCTCCGACTGCCTGAACTTCGGCTCGCCGGAGGACCCGGCCGTGATGTGGCAGTTCGCGGAGGCCGTGCGCGGTCTGGCGGACGGCTGCCTGCAGCTCGGCACCCCGGTGACCGGCGGCAATGTCTCCCTCTACAACCAGACCGGTGAGGTGGCCATCCACCCCACCCCGGTCGTGGCCGTGCTGGGCGTCATCGACGACGTCGCCCGCCGCACCCCGGTCGCCTTCCAGGAGGAGGGTCAGCTCCTCTACCTGCTCGGCGACACGCGGGAGGAGTTCGGCGGCTCGGCCTGGTCCCAGGTGATCCACGACCACCTCGGCGGCCTGCCGCCCAAGGTGGACCTGGAGCGCGAACGCCTGCTGGCCGAGATCCTGATCTCCGCCTCCCGCGACGGCATGATCGACTCCGCGCACGACCTGTCCGACGGCGGTCTGATCCAGGCGGTCGTGGAGTCGGCGCTGCTCGGCGGCAAGGGCGCGCGTCTGGTCGTCCCGGACGGCCTGGACGCGTTCACCTTCCTGTTCTCCGAGTCGGCCGGCCGCGCGATCGTCGCAGTGCCGCGCTCGGAGGAGGTCCGCTTCAACGACATGTGCGGTGCCCGCGGCCTCCCGGCCACCCGCGTCGGCGTGATCGACGGCGACACCGTGGAGCTCCAGGGCGAGTTCTCCCTCACCCTGGCCGAACTCCGCGAGACCCACGAGGCGACGATCCCGGCGCTGCTGGCCTGATCGTCAGGAGCCCGCTCGACGCACGAAGCCCCCGTCCGGTCCACCGGGCGGGGGCTTCGGCGTACCGAGGTCCTCGACGCCAGGGTCTTGTGCGTCATTACGTAGTTACGTAATCTCGTGGGTGTGGAACTCGAAAAGCGCATGACCGATCTCGAACGCCGGCTGGCGGCACTGGAAGCGGCCGACCGCGCCGCCCCCCGGCTCGGCGAGGGCGACTTCTGGGCCCTCGAAGGGCTGAAGGAGCAGCTCGCCGAGCTGCGGGCCGCCGACGGAGGCGTGCTGTTCACCGGCGCGGTCCGGCTGCCGACCGGCGAGCAGTACGAGTGGCAGCACGGCGCGCTCACCGACGGGCTGCTGGCCTACGAGTGGCCGGACGCCGCCGAGGCGCTCGCCGCGCTCGGCCATCCGGTGCGGCTCCGGCTGCTCCGCGAGATAGTCGGCGGCCGGCGCACCGCGGCGGACCTGGCGGAGCTGGAGGAGATCGGCACGACCGGCCAGATCTACCACCACCTCCGCCAGCTCACCGGTGCCGGCTGGCTGCACGCCACGGGCCGGGGCCGCTACGAGGTTCCACCCGGACGGGTCGTACCGCTGCTGGTGACGCTGTCGGCGGCGCGTCCCTGACCATCGCCGGCACACAGGACAAGGGGGAAACATGTCCGCGCGCAAACTCGCCCAGACCGCCTTCCGCGGTCTGCAGATCGGCTTCATCGGGCTGGTGACCGCCCACATCGCCTTCGGCTGGGGCTACGCCTGGTGGTGGAACCTGCTGCCGCTGGCCCTGGCCTACGCCCTCGTCATCGTGGTGAACAGGTGGGGCGGTGCTCCGGACGCCCCCGGCTCGGTCCGTGCGCCGGTCGAGGTCGACCCGCCGGTCACTGGCCGCTGGACCGCCCTGAACAGCCCGGCCGACCGCACCCCGAGCCACGGGCTGCACGCCTACGGCCAGACCTACGCCATAGACGTCCTCGCCGAACCCGGGCCGGGCGCCCGTCCGGGCTTCTCCTTGCTGTGGCCGCCCGCCCGCCGCCCGGCCGCCTTCCCGGCGTTCGGTGCTCCCCTGCGAGCCGTCGCCGACGCCCGGGTCGTACGCGCCGACGACCGGCAGCGCGACCACCTCAGCCGGACCTCGCTGCCCGCGCTGCTGTACCTGATGCTGATCGAGGGCTCGGTGCGCGAGATGTCGGGAGTCCGCCGGATCCTCGGCAACCACGTGGTGCTGGACCTCGGCGACGGCACCCACGCCGCCTACGCCCATCTGCGGCGCGGCTCCCTCACGGTGCGCGAGGGCGACCGGGTGAGCGCCGGGGACGTGATCGCCGCCTGCGGCAACTCCGGCAACTCCACCGAGCCGCACCTGCACTTCCAGCTGATGGACGGTCCCGACCCGGACACCGCCCGCGGCATACCGTTCACCTGGCGCGGCCTGGGCGTCCCCCGCAACGGCGAGTCGTTCGACGTGGCCGATCCGGCGTCGGCCGCCCCCGCGTGACGCCTTAGGCTGCCGCCATGCCACCGGCCAAGAAGCGCGCTCGTTCCTACGACCCCGCCAGGACCCGGGCCGCCGTGCTGGCCCAGTTCGGGCACGTGCGGGAGGCCGTGCGCACCCTCACCCCCGAGCAGCTCGCGCTGCCCACACGGCTCGGTGACTGGACGGTGCGGGAACTGGTGGCGCACTGCGGGATGGCGCTGACGGCCGTGGACCGGCTGCTGGACGAGCCCGAGCCCGCGCGGCAGGACGCGCGGCTGCTCGACTGGCCGTTCGCGATCGCCGCCGACGCGGACACCATCGCCGGTACCGCCCGCCGCCTGGCGGCGGACCACCCCGACCTCGACGCCCACCTCGCCGACGTCGAGCGGCGCTTCACCGCCCGCCTCGACGCGCACCCCGGCGGCCGGCTACTGCCGACCGGTGCCGGCGCCCTCCCACTGGCCGACTACCTGGTCACCCGCACCGTCGAGCTCGTCGTCCACACCGACGACCTCAACGCCGCCGTGCCCGGCCTCGGCATCCCCCACGACCGCCAGGCCCTGGCCGCCTGCACCCGGCTGCTGGCCGACGCGCTCGCGGTCAAGGCCCCCGGCGGCTCGACGGAGGTGCGGATCCCGCCGTACGCGGTGGTGCAGTGCGTGGAGGGGCCGAGGCACACGCGCGGCACCCCGCCGAACGTCGTCGAGACCGACCCGCTCACCTGGATCCGCCTGGCCACCGGGCGCACGGCCTGGCCGGACGCCGTGGCCGACGCCCGGGTGGGCGCGAGCGGGGAGCGGGCGGACCTGGGGCCGTACCTGCCGTTGCTGACGTGATCCCCTGACCGGACAGGACCGGACAGGGCCGGACAGGACAGGACCGGAAGGGACCGGACGGCACCGGACCGGACCGGATCGAAGGGGAACCGCCCGCTCCCCGCTTCCGTCGAATCGGCATGTACAGGCAGAAGCACCAGCAGCGCATGACCCTGATGGCAGTCGCCGTGCTCGTCCCGCTCGCGGCGGCCTGTGGCAGTGAACGGGCGGACGCGGGCAGCGGCACCGCCGACGTGGAGCGACCGGTCACCGGCATCCGCTGGAGCGTCGACAGCGTCACCGTCGACGGCACCACCCACCGGGCCCCCGGCAGCGCCCACGTCACCCTCGGTGACGACGGCCGGGCGGAGGGCAGCTACGGCTGCAACACCTTCAGCGCCAAGGCCGCCGTCGACGGGGACCGGATCAGCCTCAGCGACGCCGCGTCCACCGAGATGGCCTGCGACGACCGGCCCATGGACTTCGAACGCGTCCTCTCCCACACCCTCGCCGACAGCGCCCTGAAGGCCGACGTGAACGACGACCGCCTCACCCTCACCACCGACTCCGGCGACACCGTCCGCCTCAGCGAGGCGAAGGACGCGCCCCTGGCCGGCACCAAGTGGACCGTCACCACCCCCGCCACCGACAGCCGCGCCCACCTCACCTTCGACGAGCGGAAGGGCACCGTCTCCGGCAGCCTCGGCTGCAACCAGGTCAACGCGGCGGCCACCGTACGCGACGGGCATATCACCCTGGGCGTGCCGTCCCTGACCCGAATGATGTGCGAAGACTCACTCATGGACAGCGAGAAGGCCCTGACCAAGCTCTTCGGCGGCACGCTCGCCTACTCCATCGATCACCGCACGCTCACGCTGACCAGCGAAAACGGGACAGAGGTCCGCGCCGTCGCCGAGGGCTGATCCACTATGGCGGCCGCATCCCGCATTCGGACCAGTGGGCGATCTCGCCTACACTCAAAGGCGTGCCACGTGGTGACGGACGACTCAACCACGACCTGCTCCCCGGCGAGAAGGGCCCCCAGGACGCTTGCGGCGTCTTCGGTGTCTGGGCTCCGGGTGAAGAGGTCGCCAAGCTCACGTACTTCGGGCTCTACGCCCTCCAGCATCGGGGCCAGGAATCCGCGGGAATCGCGGTCAGCAACGGCTCCCAGATCCTCGTCTTCAAGGACATGGGCCTGGTTTCCCAGGTCTTCGACGAGACCTCTCTCGGTTCGCTCCAGGGTCACATCGCGGTCGGACACGCCCGCTACTCGACCACCGGTGCCTCCGTGTGGGAGAACGCCCAGCCGACGTTCCGCGCGACCGCGCACGGATCCATCGCGCTCGGCCACAACGGCAACCTGGTCAACACGGCGCAGCTCGCCGGCATGGTCGCCGAGCTGCCCAAGGAGAACGGCCGCGCCCCGAAGGTCGCCGCCACCAACGACACCGACCTGATCACCGCCCTGCTGGCCGGCCAGCGCGCCGCCGACGGCGAGCCGGTGACCGTGGAGCAGGCCGCTCACGTGGTCCTCCCCAAGGTCAGGGGCGCCTTCAGCCTCGTCTTCATGGACGAGAACACCCTCTACGCGGCCAGGGACCCGCAGGGCATCCGCCCGCTGGTCCTCGGCCGCCTGGAGCGCGGCTGGGTCGTCGCCTCCGAGTCCGCCGCCCTCGACATCTGCGGCGCCAGCTACGTCCGCGAGATCGAGCCGGGCGAGTTCGTCGCCATCGACGAGAACGGCCTGCGCACCTCCCGATTCGCGGAAGCGAAGCCCAAGGGCTGTGTCTTCGAGTACGTGTATCTGGCCCGCCCGGACACCGACATCGCCGGCCGGAACGTGTACCTCTCGCGTGTCGAGATGGGCCGCAAACTCGCCAAGGAAGCCCCGGTCGAGGCAGACCTGGTCATACCGACCCCGGAGTCGGGCACCCCGGCCGCCATCGGCTACGCGGAGGCCTCCGGCATCCCGTTCGGCGCCGGCCTGGTCAAGAACGCGTACGTCGGCCGGACGTTCATCCAGCCGTCGCAGACCATCCGGCAGCTCGGCATCCGCCTGAAGCTGAACCCGCTCAAGGAAGTCATCAAGGGCAAGCGCCTGGTCGTCGTCGACGACTCCATCGTGCGCGGCAACACCCAGCGCGCCCTGGTCCGCATGCTCCGCGAGGCCGGCGCCGCCGAGGTCCACATCCGGATCTCCTCGCCGCCCGTGAAGTGGCCCTGCTTCTTCGGCATCGACTTCGCCACCCGCGCCGAGCTCATCGCCAACGGCATGACCATCGAGGAGATCGGCACCTCGCTCGGCGCCGACTCCCTGGCGTACATCTCCATCGACGGCATGATCGAGGCGACCACCATCGCCAAGCCGAACCTGTGCCGCGCCTGCTTCGACGGCGAGTACCCGATGGAGCTGCCCGACCCCGAGCTCCTCGGCAAGCAGCTCCTGGAGACCGAGCTGGCCGCCGGCACCGCCGCCCCGGCCGCGGTCGACGCGATCCGCCGCCCGTAAGCCCTGACGGACGACACGAAAGCTCTCACAGTCATGTCCCAGAACACTGGTGCCAGCTACGCCGCGGCGGGCGTCGACATCGAAGCGGGCGACCGCGCCGTCGAGCTGATGAAGGAGTGGGTGAAGAAGACGCAGCGCCCCGAGGTCCTCGGCGGCCTCGGCGGCTTCGCCGGCCTCTTCGACGCCTCCGCCCTGAAGAACTACGACCGTCCGCTGCTCGCCTCCGCCACGGACGGCGTCGGCACCAAGGTCGACATCGCGCGGCAGCTGGGCGTGTACGACACCATCGGCCACGACCTGGTCGCCATGGTCATGGACGACATCGTGGTGTGCGGCGCCGAGCCGCTGTTCATGACCGACTACATCTGCGTCGGCAAGGTCCACCCCGAGCGGGTCGCCGCGATCGTCAAGGGCATCGCCGAAGGCTGTGTGCTGGCCGGATGCGCCCTGGTCGGCGGCGAGACGGCCGAACACCCCGGCCTGCTGGGTCCGGACGACTTCGACGTCGCCGGGGCCGGTACGGGCGTCGTGGAGGCCGACCGGGTGCTCGGCGCGGACCGCATCCGTACGGGTGACGCGGTCATCGCCATGGCGTCCTCCGGCCTTCACTCCAACGGTTACTCGCTGGTCCGGCACGTGCTGCTGAACCAGGCGGGGCTCGCCCTGGAGAGCCGGATCGACGAACTGGGCCGCACCCTCGGCGAGGAACTGCTGGAGCCCACCAAGATCTACTCGCTGGACTGCCTGGCCCTGATCCGCACCACCGAGGTGCACGCGTTCAGCCACGTCACCGGCGGCGGCCTCGCGGCCAACCTGGCCCGTGTGATCCCCGACGGGCTGCACGCGACCGTCGACCGCTCCACCTGGACCCCCGCCCCGGTCTTCGACCTGGTCGGCCGGACCGGCTCGGTCGAGCGCCTGGAGCTGGAGAAGACGCTGAACATGGGCGTGGGCATGATCGCGGTCGTGCCCCAGGAGTCCGTCGACGTGGCACTCGCGACGCTGGCCGACCGCGGTGTGGACGCCTGGGTGGCCGGTGAGATCACCGACCGCGGCGAGCACGCCGAGGGCGCTGCCCTCGTCGGTGACTACGCGAGCTGAGCACCCCGAAGCTGCCCGCGCGGAACGCGTGCGGGCAGCACGGTCGCACGGGCCGGCCCGGTCGGTGCGGGCAACACTGAACCCGGTCGGTGACCGGGGTCACCGACCGGGTTCATGCTCAGCGCAAGGTCAAGCGCCGCGACGCTGTTGCGAGGACGGGCCGTCCTCGTCCTCGTCGTCGTCCTCATAGAGGTCGGCGTACCGTGCGTACAGATCGTCGTCTTGCTCATCGTCCTCGAAATGCTCACCATTCGGTGGCTGGTTCGAAGGCGATGCGCCCAGCTCCTCGGCCAGGCGTGAGAGATCAGTCCCACCGCTGTTGTACTTCAGCTGGCGGGCGACCTTCGTCTGCTTGGCCTTGGCCCGGCCGCGCCCCATGGCTCGACCCCCTCAACGACGGGGCTCGACGGCCCCAGAGTCTTGACACGCGTTCATGGTCCAGAACGGACTCTCCGCGGAAAGTCCGGTCCGTAGGGCTTCCACGGTACCTGAGCCCGCGCCCATACGGTACGTCGCCCGCATGACGTGCCCGCGCCCAGGACCTTCGAGGCGCCCCGTCCTCGCTGGTCAACCGCGATTTTAACCACTTATTGGAGGTCGACCCGCCGGGAGAAGTGAGAGTTCTCTCCAAGTGCCCGCCGACGGGTACCGATCAGATGTGCGAGGGCGTCCGCGGCCGGGCGCCCTCGCGGACCTCAGCGCGCCGAGCGGGCCTCGGCCATCCGCTGCTCGGCGATCCGGTCGGCCGCGGCGGCCGGCGGAATACCATCGTCCTTCGCACGTGCGAATATGGCGAGCGTGGTGTCGAAGATCTTCGCCGCCTTCGCCTTGCACCGGTCGAAGTCGAAGCCGTGCAGCTCGTCGGCGACCTGGATGACCCCGCCGGCGTTCACCACGTAGTCCGGCGCGTAGAGGATCCCGCGGTCGGCGAGGTCCTTCTCCACACCCGGGTGGGCGAGCTGGTTGTTGGCGGCGCCGCAGACCACCTTGGCGGTCAGCACCGGCACGGTGTCGTCGTTCAGCGCGCCGCCGAGCGCGCACGGGGCGTAGATGTCCAGGCCCTCGGTGCGGATCAGCGCCTCGGTGTCGGCGACCGCCGTGACGCCCTCGGGGTGCCGCTCGAGGATCCGGCGCACGGCGTCCTCGCGCACGTCGGTGATCACGACCTCGGCGCCCTCCGCGCGCAGGTGCTCCACCAGGTGGTGGCCGACCTTGCCGACGCCGGCGACGCCGACCGTGCGGTCGCGCAGCGAGGGGTCGCCCCACAGGTGCTGGGCGGAGGCGCGCATGCCCTGGTAGACGCCGTAGGCGGTGAGCACCGAGGAGTCGCCGGCGCCGCCGTTCTCGGGGGAGCGGCCGGTGGTCCAGCGGCACTCGCGGGCCACGACGTCCATGTCGGCGACGTAGGTGCCGACGTCGCAGGCGGTGACGTAGCGGCCGCCGAGCGAGGCGACGAACCGGCCGTAGGCCAGCAGCAGCTCCTCGCTCTTGATCCGCTCCGGGTCGCCGATGATCACGGCCTTGCCGCCGCCGTGGTCCAGACCGGCCATGGCGTTCTTGTACGACATCCCGCGCGCGAGGTTCAGCGCGTCGGCGACGGCCTCCTCCTCGGTGGCGTACGGGTAGAAGCGCGTGCCGCCGAGGGCGGGGCCCAGGGCGGTGGAGTGGATGGCGATGACGGCCTTGAGGCCACTGGCACGGTCCTGACAGAGCACGACTTGCTCGTGACCCCCCTGGTCCGAGTGGAACAGGGTGTGCAGGACGCCGTCAGATACGTCGGTCACTGTGGTGACTCCTGAGTAAGTAGCGGCGGGTGGGGTGGGCTCCCCGTACGGGTGGCGGGGGCTGTGAGCACGAGATTAGAGCCTGCCGCGCCCGCTGGGGTCACCGTGTCGTGGATCACCTCCGACCGGAGTACCGCCGTGCGACGATTTGCAGGGGTTTCCCACCGGTCGGGTGGGGGATCCGGCAGGTTTTCGCAACGGTCCGCGGGGGAGGGAGCAGGCGTGCCCAAGGTGTCCTCGCTGATCGTCCCGTACGCGACCTACCTCCGCGTGTACGAACCGCTGGCCGCCTTCCCGGAAGCGGAACGCGGTCACTGGGCCCGGTACGCCCGCCGCCCCGACCGCCCCTCCTACCAGGACGAACTCCGCCGTGCCCTGGCCGGCCTGGCCCCCACCCCGCCGGTCGCGGTGCCGGTGCACGAGAGCGACGACGCGTTCGTGCTGGAGGCCGACGGCGTGGTCTGCGTCTGCCCCTGGCGCACCCGGCTGCGCGGCTGGCAGGCCCTGGGCGAGCTCGCCGAGGACTTCCCGCTGCCGGTCCTGGACGCGCTGCTGCCCCCGGTCGTACGGCACCAGGCGACCCAGGACTACGAGCGCTGGCTCGCCGAGAACCCCGACGCCCGGCCGTGGATCCGTACCGCCACCTGGCAGGTGCCGATCAACTGGTTCGTGCTCTTCGCGGACGAGGAGCGGGAGTACGCCAAGGGCTCCGCCGACGAGGCGCCCGTGCTGCGCTACCGGACGCCCATGGTGCAGGCCCGCAGGCGGGTGGCCCGGGGCCTGCGGGCGCTGCGGGACGCCATGGAGGAGAGCCTGCTGATCGACGGCCTCGTGGACGTCGGGCGGTGGCTGGAGGAGTTCCACCCGCGCTCGGTGGTCGAGCTGGACTACGGCGGGCTGGTGCACGCCCTGCCGGCCGGTGCGCTGGAGGGCGACCACTCGGCCGCCGACGTGGCCGAGGGGATCGCGGCGCTGCGCCGGGGCGACGAGGAGGGTGCCGGGGCGGCCTACGGGCGCCTCGTGGAGCGCTGGCGGTCGGTGCGCGACCTGCGCTCGGCGAACTGACGTTTGACCAAACGCCTTTCTTGGGGTTTTGTCATCGCTCTGAGGTGTCTGAGGTTCCGTCAGCCCGGGCGCGACTGTGGACGTAGGGCCCGATCCGGGCGTATGTCCCAAGCGTGTCAAGCGTGACGGACCGCACGTACGCGGCCCTTGCGCCGCTTGCCCCCCCTCATGCCAAAATAGGACAAGGAGTCCGGGGAGGACTCCTCCGTCCTGCTGTGCTGGACTATGGGCGGAATCTCAGCATTGCACGCTTTGGGGGGTCTGGTGACTC
The DNA here is from genome assembly GCF_007829875.1 of Streptomyces capillispiralis. NCBI lineage: Bacteria > Bacillati > Actinomycetota > Actinomycetes > Kitasatosporales > Streptomycetaceae > Streptomyces > Streptomyces capillispiralis. The sequence goes on from NZ_VIWV01000001.1 coordinate 4,192,669, forward strand.
CTGAACGCCGCTGTGACTGATCGTCACAGCGGCGTGACTGTCCGCTATGGCATGGTCCATCGGCTTCCGCGGCTGATGAACACCTGGGAGGGCAATTCCATCGGTTTGGCCGACGTGGCTGGACAGATGGTGTAGTTGTAGTGCCGAGGACAAGCCGTTCGTCCTATAACCGACTCGACTCGCGTCCGCCATTTCGGGCAACGCGGGTCAAGGTGCAGAATTTAGAGGAAAGAACCGAGAAGGTTCGGTTCTCCCGAGGAGGCCGCTCATGACCGCTCGCACCCCTGATGCCGAGCCGCTGCTGACCCCGGCTGAGGTCGCCACCATGTTCCGCGTCGACCCCAAGACGGTCACGCGCTGGGCGAAGGCAGGCAAGCTCACGTCGATCCGCACGCTCGGCGGGCACCGCCGCTACCGCGAAGCCGAGGTCCGCGCACTGCTCGCGGGCATTCCGCAGCAGCGCAGCGAGGCCTGAACAACTGAATAAACCGGGCAGAACCGGCTGGTCCCCCACTGGCCGAGACGCCCGGGATCCTTGGCTCGAAGCGACGCGGGGACTGCCCCAACAGGCCCCGGGCCCACGCCGAACAGAGTTTTCCAGGCAACTGAACAAGGGTGCGTCGTAGATCGCGCTGGACTCCGCCGGGTCCAGCGCGATCTTTTTTGTGCGCCCCTGGTCGGCCCGGACGGGCGCGGACGGAGTCCGGGAGCGCCTCGTGCGCGGGCTTGTCGGACTCTGGGGACGGCTGTGGGATCACCTGTGCGCCGGCCGGGACGGACCCCGTCGAGTGGTGCAATTGCACATATTAAATTGACTGGTTGTAGGAGAGGCGTAAGTACCGCCCTTCCCAAAACTCATGCCGTGACACCCGTCACATACCAGTCGGCTTGTTGAGCCCCCGGCATATGCGCTAAAGAAGACGCCCGTTGGGGCCGGGCCGTTCCTCGGCCGCCTCCGGGCCGCCGGACGGGGACGCCATCGCCAGCCGCAACAGGCGGTGGCAGACCGGGCAGTGGCGCGTCACATGCCGGTACGACGACGCGGCCGACAGGTGCGCGCGCAGCAGCGCCCGCGTCTCGTGCCTGGCCGATGCGGCCATACGCCACCCCCAGCGGGCCCACACGGGAAGAGGCCCGCCTCTTGGAGTACCGAGGGAACGCGGGCCCGTCAAGACGGCGCAGCGGCGCCCGCCGACGCGGCCCGCGCCGCGGGACGCCGCCGACCTGCCCGAAGCACGAAGAAGGCCCGCACCCGGTGACGGGTACGAGCCTTCTTCTTCTGCGGTCCTGACGGGATTTGAACCCGCGGCCTCCACCTTGACAGGGTGGCGAGCACTCCAAACTGCTCCACAGGACCAGGTTTTGCGGCGCCATTCCCTCGTTGCGCTGCGAGAAGGACTCTACAGGAGGGAAAGCCTCCTGGTCGAACTCACCCTGCGTGCCGGACCGGTCACGGCACCGCCGCGTCGATCGCCTTCACGATCCGCTTGTCCGACACCGGGTACGCCGTGCCCAGCGCGTGGGCGAAATAGCTGACCCGCAGCTCCTCGATCATCCAGCGGATCTCCAGGACCTCCCGCGGCACGGGCCGCCCCTGGGGCATCTGCTCCAGCAGCCACGCGTACTCGTCCCGCATCTCGTGGACCTTCGCCATCCGCGTGGTGTCCCGCTGCGCGTTCGCCGGCATCTGCTGCAGCCGGCGGTCCGCGGCCACCAGGTACCGCATCAGGTCCGGCAGCCGGCGCAGCCCCGCCCCGGTCACGAAACCGGGCCGTACGAGCCCGTCCAGCTGCGCCCGCACGTCCTGGAGGTTCGGCAGCAGCGCGGGGCTCCGTACGCCCTTCAGGCGCCGCTCACAGGCCTGCCAGGCGGCCAGCACCTGCTGCACCTGCCCCACCGCGCGGACGGTCGTGTCCACGATCTCCGCGCGGACCTTGTCGTACAGCTTCCGGTACGACTCCTCGTCCCACGCCGGACCGCCGAAGTCCCCGATCAGCTTGTCCGCCGCGGCCATCGCGCAGTCGTCGAACAGCGCCTGGACGGAACCGTGCGGATTGGCGGACAGCGCCAGCTTCTGAGGATTCGTCAGCTTCTCGGACGCGAACTTCGCGGGGTTCACCGGGATGCCCAGCAGGATCAGCCGGCGGGTGCCCTTCCACATCGCCTCCGCCTGCTCGGCCTCCGAGTCGAACAGCCGCACCGACACCGTGTCGCCGTCGTCCACCAGCGCCGGATACGCCTTCACCGGCTGGCCGGCCCGACGGGTCTCGAACACCCGGGTGAGCGAACCGATCGTCCAGTCCGTCAGCCCCTTGCGCTCCAGGGACTCGCCGCCCTGGCGCTGCGCCGTGGCGGCGGCCGCCTGGGACAGGGCCTTGCGGGCCTTCGGCCGCAGACTGAGCTTCAGCGCCTCCAGGTCCTTGTCCTCGGCGAGCTTGCGACGCCGCTCGTCGACGATCCGGAAAGTGATCTTCAAGTGGTCCGGGACCTTGGACCAGTCGAAGTCCTCCGCCTCGAACGGAACCCCGACCATCCGCTTCAGCTCACGGGCCATCGTCACGGTGAGCGGCTCCTGGAGCGGGACCGCCCGCTCCAGGAACGCCTTCGCGTAGTTCGGCGCCGGCACGTAGTTGCGGCGGATCGGCTTGGGGAGCGAGCGGATCAGCTCCGTGACCACGTCCTCCCTGAGGCCCGGGATCTGCCAGTCGAATCCCTCGTCCGTCACCTGGTTCAGCACCTGGAGCGGGATGTGGACCGTGACACCGTCGGCGTCCGCACCCGGCTCGAACTGGTACGTCACCCGGAACTTCAGCGGGCCCTGCCGCCAGGAGTCCGGGTAGTCCGCCTTGGTGACGGCCTCCGCGGACTCGCGGATCAGCATCTCGCGCTCGAAGTCGAGGAACTCCGGCTGCTCGTGCCGCTTGTGCTTCCACCACGAGTCGAAGTGCGCCCCCGACACCACGTGCTCGGGGATCCGCTGGTCGTAGAAGTCGAACAGGGTCTCGTCGTCGACCAGGATGTCCCGCCGCCGCGCCCGGTGCTCCAGCTCCTCGACCTCGGTCAGCAGCCGCCGGTTGTCCGCGTAGAACTTGTGGTGCGTCCGCCAGTCGCCCTCGACGAGCGCGTTGCGGATGAACAGCTCCCGGCTGGCCTTCGGGTCGATCCGGCCGTAGTTCACCTTGCGCTGTGCCACGATCGGCACGCCGTACAGCGTCACCTTCTCGTAGGCCATCACGGCCGCCTGGTCCTTCTCCCAGTGCGGTTCGCTGTACGTGCGCTTGAGCAGGTGCTCCGCGAGCGGTTCCACCCACTCCGGCTCGATCCTCGCGTTGACCCGCGCCCACAGCCGGGACGTCTCCACCAGCTCGGCCGACATCACGAACCGCGGGGGCTTCTTGAAGAGCGCCGACCCCGGGAAGATCGCGAACTTGGCGTTGCGCGCGCCCAGGTACTCGTTGCGGCCGCCGTCCTTGCGGCCGGCCTGACCCGAGTCCTTGGACTCCTTCACGTCCTTCATGCCGATGTGCGAGAGCAACCCCGCCAGCAGCGACACATGGATGTGGTCCGCGGGGGCGTCGTCCTCGTTCAGATGGATGCCCATCTGCTTGGCGACGGTCCGCAGCTGGGTGTAGATGTCCTGCCACTCGCGGATCCGCAGGAAGTTCAGGTACTCCTGCTTGCACATCCGCCGGAACGACGACGAGCCGCGTTCCTTCTGCTGCTCGCGGACGTACCGCCACAGGTTGAGGTAGGCCAGGAAGTCGCTGCTCTCGTCCCGGAACCGGGCGTGCTGCTGGTCCGCCTGCGCCTGCTTGTCGGCCGGCCGCTCCCGCGGGTCCTGGATGGACAGCGCCGCCGCGATGACCATGACCTCGCGGACGCAGCCGTTCTTGTCCGCCTCCAGCACCATGCGGGCCAGCCGCGGGTCCACCGGCAGCTGCGCCAGCTTGCGGCCGGTCTGCGTCAGCCGCTTGCGCGGGTCCTTCTGCGCGGCGTCGAGCGCGCCCAGCTCCTGCAGCAGCTGCACACCGTCGCGGATGTTGCGGTGGTCCGGCGGGTCGATGAACGGGAACTTCTCGATCTCGCCCAGACCGGCCGCCGTCATCTGCAGGATGACCGAGGCGAGGTTGGTGCGCAGGATCTCCGCGTCCGTGAACTCCGGCCGGGACAGGAAGTCGTCCTCGCTGTAGAGCCGGATGCAGATGCCGTCCGAGGTACGGCCGCAGCGGCCCTTGCGCTGGTTGGCGCTCGCCTGCGACACCGGCTCGATCGGCAGCCGCTGCACCTTGGTGCGGTGGCTGTACCGCGAGATGCGGGCGAACCCGGGGTCGATCACGTACTTGATGCCCGGAACGGTCAGCGACGTCTCGGCGACGTTCGTCGCCAGCACGATCCGGCGGCCGCTGTGCTGCTGGAAGACCCGGTGCTGCTCCGCGTGCGACAGCCGCGCGTACAGCGGCAGCACCTCGGTCGACCGGTACCGCTTCTTGGTGAGCGCGTCCGCGGTGTCCCGGATCTCCCGCTCACCGGAGAGGAAGACCAGGACGTCCCCGGGCCCCTCCGCCATCAGCTCCTCGACGGCGTCCGTGATCGCGGTGATCTGGTCGCGGTCGGCGTCGTCCGAGTCCTCCTCCAGCAGCGGGCGGTAACGGACCTCCACCGGGTACGTACGCCCGCTGACCTCGATGATCGGGGCGTCACCGAAATGCCGGGAGAACCGCTCCGGGTCGATGGTCGCGGAGGTGATCACGACCTTGAGGTCCGGCCGCTTCGGCAGCAGCTGCGCCAGATAGCCGAGCAGGAAGTCGATGTTCAGCGACCGCTCGTGCGCCTCGTCGATGATGATCGTGTCGTAGGCGCGCAGCTCGCGGTCGGTCTGGATCTCCGCGAGGAGGATGCCGTCGGTCATCAGCTTGATGAACGTGGCCTCGGGGTTCACCTGGTCGGTGAAGCGGACCTTCCAGCCGACGGCCTCCCCGAGCGGGGTCTCCAGCTCCTCGGCGACCCGCTCGGCCACCGTGCGGGCGGCGATCCGGCGGGGCTGGGTGTGCCCGATCATGCCCCGGACGCCCCGGCCCAGCTCCAGACAGATCTTCGGGATCTGCGTGGTCTTCCCGGACCCGGTCTCACCCGCGACGATCACCACCTGGTGGTCGCGGATGGCCTCGGCGATCGCGTCCTTCTTCTGGCTGACGGGCAGCTGCTCCGGGTACCGGATCTCCGGCACCCGGGCGCGCCGGGCCGTCATCCGCTCCTCGGCCCCGGCGACCTCCGCCTCGATCTCGGCGAGAACGGCGGCGCGGGCCTCCGGCTTACGGATCTTGCGCGCACCCTCCAGCCTCCGCCCGAGCCGGTGCGCGTCGCGCAGCGACAGCTCGGTGAGGCGGGGGGTGAGGGAGCCGAGAGTGGGGGCAGAGTGCGTAGACATACGGACTCCAGGATCTCATCCTGCGGAAATTCGCGGCCAATGGTTTTGCCGGGGCACACAACAAGGCCCCGATCGATGATCGGGGCCTTTGCTGTGGCTGGGGCCGGGGTCGAACCGGCGACCTATCGCTTTTCAGGCGATCGCTCGTACCAACTGAGCTACCCAGCCGCGGTGTTTCACGTGAAACACCAGCGGTCCTGACGGGATTTGAACCCGCGGCCTCCACCTTGACAGGGTGGCGAGCACTCCAAACTGCTCCACAGGACCAAGCGTGTCGTACGACAGTGTCGCACAGGGTGGTGCGTGCCCCCAACGGGATTCGAACCCGTGCTACCGCCTTGAAAGGGCGGCGTCCTAGGCCGCTAGACGATGAGGGCTATCGGCCCGCCTGGGCGCTTCGCAGCGCGTCGGGGACGTGAGAAGCATATGGGATGGGGGGAGGGTTCGCCAAAACGGTTTACGGGGAGGTCGTCGAGGGCGTGGCGGTGGACGGGCTCGGCGACGGGCTCGGTGAGGGGGCGGCGCCGGGCTGGTTCTCCTCGGGGAGGTGCCGGCTGACCTCCGCCGTCGTCAGCCCGAGCCCGCCCAGTTCGATCGAGTCCCACGCCTGGAGGCGCCGGGAGTCGCGGTCGAAGTAGAGGATCGACGTCTCGATCGGGTCGGGGTACGTGCCCTCGATGGCGCGCAGGCCGCTGCCGCCGGTGGAGCCCTCCACGCGGAGCCGGGTGCCGTACCGCATGACTTCCGTCTTCTCGTGGTGGATGTGGCCGGCCAGGACCAGCGGCACGGTGCCGTCGACCTCGCGGGCCGCGGACGGTTCGTGGGCGATCGCCACGTCCACCGGGGTGCCGGCGGTCCGCTGGTCGCGCAGGGCGGAGGCGAGACGGGCGCCCGCCAGTTCCTGGGACTCCTCGGCCCCGGCCCTCTTCGAACGGTCGGGGGTGAACTGCGGATCGCCGATGCCGGCGAAGCGCAGTCCGGCGACGGTCCGGGCCCTGCCGTCGTCGAGGACGTGGACGTTCTTCATCCGTTCGAGGTAGCGCTGGGTGACGAGCGAGTCGTGGTTGCCCCGCACCCAGACGTAGGGCGCGCCCAGGTCCTCGATGGGGTCCAGGAAGCCGTTCTCGGCGGCGCTGCCGTGGTCCATCGTGTCGCCGGAGTCGACGATCACGTCCACCCGGTACTGCTCCACCAGCGAGGCGATGATCTTCCAGCTGGCCGGGTTGAGGTGGATGTCGGAGACGTGCAGCACACGGATGGTGGTGGGGTCCGGCTGGTAGGCGGGGAGGGTGGAGGTGGCGTCGTAGAGCTTGGTCACGTTGGTGACGAGGCGGGCCAACTCCTTCTGGTAGACGTCGAACTCGGTCACGATGCTGCGCGCGTCGCCGACGAGGGAGGGCGCGGAGGAGAGCAGGCCGGAGAACTTCGGTTCCAGGACGGAGTCGGCGTTCCAGGTGGCGTAGGCGGTGCCGCCGGACGCGACCAGCAGGGTGAGGGCGAGGCCGCCCGCGGCGAGGGCCCGGCGGGGCCGGCGGTAGACGACGAGGCCGAGGGCGGTGGCCCCGGTGACGACGGCGATGCAGGAGCGCACGGCGAGGTCGGCGGTGCCGCGGGTGATGTCCTGGGCGACCTCGTCCTGGAGGCCGGAGAGGCGTTCGGGGTGGTCGACGAGGGCCTGGGAGCGCTCGGGGTCGAGCTGGTCGACGTTGACGTCGAGGCGGACGGGGGCGATGTGGCTGTCGAGTTGGAGGGCGCCCAGGGGGGAGATGTTGATCTTCGTGCCGCCGGTGAGGGAGGGGCGCAGGGTCATGGTGGTGTTCATGGGGCCGACCGGGACACGGACGTTGCCGACCACGAGCAGGCCGAGCCAGGCGCCGAGGGTGACCACGGCCACGAGGCCGAGGGCACGGGTCCAGGGGCGCGCCCGCGGCGCGAGGGTCACGGCCGCGGGGGCGGCGGGCCGGCGGGTGCGGTGACGGCGGGTGAGGGCCCGCGGGACCCGTCGGATGCGGTGCAGGGCGTTCGTGACGGCGGAGGGGACGCGGACCATTGGTCCCGTATGCCCAAGTCGGCGACGGGATATGCGGGGCCCTTGGGCATCTCGTACGGACGGCTCGTACCTGACAATGGCTCTGTGCTGGAGATGACGCGCGAGATGTTCGAGGAACTGGTCGCCGAGGCGCTGGACCGGATCCCTCCGGAGCTGACGCGACTGATGGACAACGTCGCGGTGTTCGTCGAGGACGAACCGCCGGCGGACGATCCGGAACTGCTCGGGGTGTACGAGGGAACCCCGCTGACGGAACGGGGCGAGTGGTACGCCGGGGTGCTGCCGGACCGGATCACCATCTTCCGGGGGCCGACGCTGCGGATGTGCGAGTCCCAGGAGGACGTCGTGGCCGAGACGGAGATCACGGTGGTGCACGAGATCGCGCACCACTTCGGGATCGACGACGCCCGGCTGCACGCGCTCGGTTACGGCTAGGCCGTTTGCGTGTCCTCCTGTGGGGGGCGGGAGTTGGGGTGGTTGACCCTGCACTCCCATCGGAGGTGGCCCGTGCGCCGCTTGTACGTACCAGTCCGCCTGGCCGCCGCCGTCGTGGCCGTCGCCGCTGCCGCCGGCTGTGTGAGCGTGGGTGAGGACGGCGCGGGCGGGCACGCCGGGCCGTCGCGTTCCGCCGAACGGCCGGGCGGTGAGGAACCCGACGGGGGTGCGGCGGTGTCGGGCGGCGGGCCCGGGTACGGCGCCGCCGCGGCCGACGGCGAGCGCGGCGACCGCGGCCGGGACAAGGGGCGCAAGGGCGGCAAGGGGAACAAGGCCGGGCAGGACGAGTCCGCGGCCCCCGACGCGTCACCGTCCGCGGGGGCGAGCCGTTCCGCGACGGCCGAGGACGAGCCCGGTGGGCCGGCCAAGCCGACCCCCGACGACCGGCCCGTTCCGCCGGAGCCGACGCGGACGCCGGAGCCCGAGCCGACGCCGACCCCGCCCGAGCCGTCGGCGTCCCCGGAGCCGACGCAGGCGGAGCCCTCGTCGTCGGCGCACGAGCCGCCCCAGACCCAGTTGGCGCAGCGGGAGCCGGCGCCGGAAGCGGGGGCGCCGTTCTAGCGTTCCCTCCCTCGCCCACCCGCGTGTCCGCCCGCCGACCCGGCCGGCCCCTCTTCCTGGATCACCCCGCTGACCTGCGGATCGTTCCGGGGCATCGGGCTCGGTTTGCTTTCGGGGGGTGGAGGTGCGTATGGTGGCAGATCGTTTGATCCTATTTGCCCGGCGCCACTGCAGAGCGCGCCGTGTGGCGCGTACTCTCCCTTGCCGTGGTGGACCGCATTGAGGCGGTCATATTGCGAATCGCGAATCACGGAGTTGACGGGCGCGTGCCGAAGAGACTCCGGAAGGTTTCGCATTCGTATGCCCATCGCCAGTACTGATCACGTCGTCGTGCCCGAGAACACCGAGGACACGGACATCGACGTCACCACCGAGGTGGCGGCTCCCGAGCCCACCTTCGCCGACCTCGGTCTCCCCGAGGGCGTCGTGCGCAAGCTCGCGCAGAACGGCGTGACCACCCCCTTCCCGATCCAGGCCGCGACCATCCCGGACGCCCTGGCCGGCAGGGACATCCTCGGCCGTGGCCGCACCGGCTCCGGCAAGACCCTCTCCTTCGGTCTGCCGACCCTGGCCACCCTGGCCGGCGGCCGCACCGAGAAGCACAAGCCGCGCGCCGTCATCCTGACGCCGACGCGCGAGCTGGCCATGCAGGTCGCCGACGCGCTCCAGCCCTACGGCGACGTCCTCGGCCTCAAGATGAAGGTCGTCTGCGGCGGCACCTCCATGGGCAACCAGATCTACGCCCTCGAGCGCGGCGTCGACGTCCTGGTCGCCACCCCGGGCCGGCTGCGGGACATCATCAACCGCGGCGCCTGCTCGCTGGAGAACGTGCAGATCACCGTTCTCGACGAGGCCGACCAGATGTCCGACCTGGGCTTCCTGCCCGAGGTCACCGAACTGCTCGACCAGGTCCCGGCGGGCGGCCAGCGCATGCTGTTCTCCGCGACCATGGAGAACGAGATCAAGACCCTCGTCGACCGGTACCTCGACAAGCCGGCGACGCACGAGGTCGACGCGGCGCAGGGCGCGGTGACGACCATGTCGCACCACATCCTCGTCGTGAAGCCCAAGGACAAGGCGCCGGTCACCGCGGCCATCGCCTCCCGCAAGGGCCGCACCATCATCTTCGTCCGCACCCAGCTGGGCGCCGACCGCGTCGCCGAGCAGCTGCGGGACGCGGGCGTGAAGGCGGACGCGCTGCACGGCGGCATGACCCAGGGCGCGCGCACCCGGACGCTGGCCGACTTCAAGGATGGCTACGTCAACGTGCTCGTGGCGACGGACGTCGCCGCGCGCGGCATCCACGTCGACGGCATCGACCTCGTCCTCAACGTGGACCCGGCCGGCGACCACAAGGACTACCTGCACCGCGCGGGCCGCACGGCGCGCGCCGGGCGCACGGGCACGGTCGTCTCGCTGTCCCTGCCGCACCAGCGGCGCCAGATCTTCCGTCTGATGGAGGACGCGGGCGTCGACGCCACGCGCCACATCATCCAGGGCGGCGCGGCCTTCGAACCGGAGGTCGCCGAGATCACCGGCGCCCGGTCCATGACCGAGGTGCAGGCCGAGTCGGCGGGCAACGCGGCGCAGCAGGCCGAGCGCGAGGTCGCCCAGCTCACCAAGGAGCTGGAGCGGGCGCAGCGCCGCGCGGCGGAGCTGCGCGAGGAGTCCGACCGGCTGCTGGCCCGGGTCGCGCGCGAGCGCGGCGAGGACGTCGAGACGGTGGTGGCCGAGGCGGCCGCCGTCGTGGCGGCCGAGGCCGAGGTGACGCTGCCCGAGCAGCCGACCTCGCGGGACGTGGAGCGGGTCGAGCGCACGGAGCGTACGGACTCCTCCGCGCCGTACGAGCGCCGTGAGCGCCGGGACGACCGCCGTGACGGGGACCGTGGCGGTTTCCGCCGCGACGACCGCGGTGACCGTGGTGGGCGTTCCTTCGAGCGTCGTGACGACCGGGGTGGCTTCCGCCGGGACGACCGCCGTGACGGGGACCGTGGCGGTTTCCGCCGCGACGACCGCGGTGACCGTGGTGGTGACCGTGGTGGGCGTTCCTTCGAGCGTCGTGACGACCGGGGCGGTTTCCGCCGGGACGACCGCCGTGACGGCGACCGCGGTGGCTTCCGCCGCGACGACCGCGGTGACCGTGGCGGCTTCCGCCGCGACGACCGGGGCGACCGCGGTGGTGACCGTGGTGGTGACCGTGGTGGGCGTTCCTTCGAGCGCCGTGACGACCGGGGCGGCTTCAACCGTGACCGTGACGACCGGGGCGGCTTCAACCGCGACCGCGACCGCGGCGGTTTCCGCCGTGACGAGCGCACCGGACACCGCGGCAGCGACCGTCCCTTCAACCGCGACCGCCAGGGCGACCGCCCGGGCTTCCGCACCGGCGCCCACGACCGCCCCCACGGCCGTCGTGACGACCACCGCGGCGGCGGCTCCTTCGGCCGCCGCGAGGACAAGCCGCGCTGGAAGCGCAACGGCTGACACGACCTCACCGAGCTGACCGGAAGGGCCCGCACGACACCCGTCGCGCGGGCCCTTCCGCGTCCCCACGGGACACGACGGGGCCCGCCCGCCCGATACCCGATCGGAGACCCGCCCGCGTCCGGCTATGCTCGTGGAGGCAACATCGCCAGGGGCCCTTAGCTCAATTGGCAGAGCAGTGGACTTTTAATCCATTGGTTGTGGGTTCGAGTCCCACAGGGCCTACCGGTGACCCCGGTCCGGACGACGTCCGGGCCGGGGTTCGTCGTGTCGGGGGCGGCCGGTGCGCGGGTGGTCGGGGTCGAGCAGCTGGACCGTGATCCCGGTGAGGACCAGGCCCGCCGCGATGAGCAGCCCGTCGGCGACGGCCACGCCCCCCACCAGCATGGTCACCCCGACGGCCAGCAGCCACCGGGCACCCGTACGCCGGTACTCGCGCGGGCGGGCCGGCCGCCCGGCGGACAGCGAGCGGGCGAAACGGGGATCCTCGTGCGCGAGTCGGGCCGAGAGGTCGACGAGGCGCTCGTCGTCGGACTGGGGCACGGCTCCTCCTTCCCAGGGGGTGGCCGCCCGGCGGCACCGTCGGCGGCCGTCGCTCCGGACACCGCCGGGCATCGGTTCCGTGCCGCCGGGGACGTACCGGGCGACGCGTGGGTCAGCCGCGAACTCGGGCCGCTACAAGGGAGTTTGCCCGTACGCCGAGGTCATCACCCGCCCGGTGCGCGGACTCCAGCGTGGCCCGGCGCCGCCGGATCCGGCCATCGGTCACGGGCCCCATCCCGCCCCGGGGCCGGTGCGCACCCGGGCGGGATGGGGGGTGGGGGTTCCGGCGCCGAAATGGGGGCTGTCACCGATGGCGCCGGGCCCGCCCGGCACACAGGCTGGAGGACGACGGCCCCCGCCGCGCCCCCGGCAGGCGGGCCGTCGGGCTCCCGCCGCACCGGGAGCCCACCAGGAGCGGCCCACGGTGAGGAGGCGGTACGGGTGCCTCTGTTCTGGCGGATCTTCCTGCTGAACGCCGTCGTCCTCATCGTCGCCACGGCCCTGCTGCTGGGCCCGGTCACCGTGTCCACTCCCGTGCTGCTCACCGAGGCCGCGGTCCTCACGGCGGGGCTCGCCGCCATGCTGGTCGCCAACGCGCTGCTGCTGCGGATCGGTCTGGCGCCGCTGCAACGCCTGACGCGCGCCATGACCACCACCGACCTGCTCCGCCCGGGACACCGGCCCGCGGTCGGCGGGCGGGGCGAGATCGCCGAGCTGATCACCACCTTCAACACGATGCTCGACCGGCTGGAGGACGAGCGCGCCACCAGCAGCGCCCGCGCCCTGTCGGCCCAGGAGGCGGAACGCCGCCGGGTTGCCCGGGAACTGCACGACGAGGTCGGCCAGTCCCTCACCGCCGTCCTGCTCCAGCTCAAGCGCGCCGCCGACCACGCACCGCCCGGCCTGGGCGAGGAACTCCGCCAGGTCCAGGAGGCCACCCGGGCCGGGCTGGAGGAGATCCGGCGCATCGCCCGCCGGCTGCGCCCCGGCGTCCTGGACGAACTCGGCCTGGCCAGCGCGCTGAAGGCGCTCGCCGCCGAGTTCGCCGGGCCGGGGCTCGACGTCCGGCACCGTCTCGCGCCGGACCTGCCGCCGCTGGACCGCGAGGCCGAGCTGGTCCTCTACCGGGTGGCCCAGGAAGCGCTCACCAACACCGTCCGCCACGCCCGCGCCCACCGCGCCGAGATCGCCCTGCACCGCACCCCCGGCGGTGTCGAACTCCGCGTCCGCGACGACGGCCGGGGCACCGGCGGCGCACCGGAGGGCGCCGGCGTCCGCGGCATGCGGGAACGCGCCCTGCTCATCGGGGCCGGGCTGACCGTGGAGTCCGGCACCGAGCCGACCGTGGAGTCCGGCGCCGGCGTCGGCACCGTCGTACGGCTGGCCGTCCCCGTCCCCGTCCGCTTCCCCGCGCACACCCTCGTTCCCGTACGCGGGTCCGCGCCCGCGCACGCCCCGCCCCCGTGACCGACGCCCCCGACCGGAAACGCTGACATGAACGACCCGGCCCCCACCCGCATCCTCCTCGCCGACGACCACGCGCTGGTCCGCCGGGGGGTCCGCCTCATCCTGGACGGCGAACCGGACCTGACCGTCGTGGCCGAGGCCGCCGACGGCGTCGAAGCCCTGGAGCAGGCCCGTGAGCACCGGCCCGACCTGGCCGTCCTGGACATCGCCATGCCCCGCCTGACCGGTCTCCAGGCGGCCCGCGAGCTCTCCCGCGCCCTGCCGGACACCCGCATCCTCGTCCTGACCATGTACGACAACGAGCAGTTCTTCTTCGAGGCGCTGGCCGCCGGGGCCTCGGGGTACGTCCTGAAGTCCGTCGCCGACCGCGACCTCGTCGAGGCCTGCCGCGCCACCATGCGCGGTGAGCCGTTCCTCTACCCCGGGGCGGTCAACGCGCTCATCCACCACTACCTCGACCTCGCGCGGGAGGGCCGCAGCCTGCCCGCCAAGGCCATCACCGACCGCGAGGAGCAGATCCTCAAGCTCGTCGCCGAGGGCCACACCTCGCAGCAGATCGCGGGCCTGCTGGTGATCAGCCCCAAGACGGTGGAGCGGCACCGGGCCAACCTCCTGGCCAAGCTCGGCCTGAAGGACCGCCTGGCACTGACCCGGTACGCCATCCGCGTCGGCCTGATCGAGCCCTGAGCCCGCCCGGCGCGGGAGCGGGGTGCGGGCGTACGCCGGCCGCGCGGGTTGTCAGACTGGAACCGGGCCGCACCGGCCCGCCCGCCGCGGTCCCGCCGGCCGCCGTTCCCCGCCCGGAGTACGCCGATGCCCCACCCGTACGTCCTGCTGTCCGCCGCCGTCTCCCTGGACGGCTGCCTCGACGACACCGGCCCCGAGCGGCTGCTGCTGTCCGGCCCGGAGGACTTCGACCGGGTCGACGAGGTGCGGGCATCCGCGGACGCCGTCCTGGTCGGCGCCGGCACCCTCCGCGCGGACAACCCCCGGCTGCTGGTCTACTCGCCCGCCCGGCGCGCCGCCCGGGTCGCCGCGGGCCGGCCCGAGTACCCGCTCAAGGTCGCCGTCAGCGGCTCCGGCGACCTCGACCCGGCGGCGCGGTTCTGGCACACCGGTGGCGCGAAGGTGCTCTACACCACCGACCGGGGCGCCGAGCGGGCACACGCCCTCGGTGTCGCCGCCGACGTCGTCCCGCTCGGCCCCGACCTCGACTGGCGGCGGCTGCTGGAGCACCTGCACGCCGTGCGCGGCGTCCGGCGGCTGATGGTCGAGGGCGGCGGCCGGATCCACACCCAGCTGCTCACCCAGGGCCTCGCGGACGAACTCCAGCTCGTCCTCGCCCCGCTGTTCGTCGGTGACCCGGACGCGCCCCGCCTCTTCGGCCCCGGCGCGTACCAGGCGGGCCGGCTGCGGCTGGTCGAGACCCGCCCGGTGGGTGACGTCGTTTTGACGCGCTACGAGCCCACCGCGCCCGGCACCGGCCCGCTGCCCGTCGCCGCCGACCACCACTGGCTGGCGCTCGCCTGCGCGCTGGCCGCCGAGTGCCCGCCCTCCACGACGGCGTTCAGCGTGGGCGCGGTCGTCGTGGCGGCCGACGGTACGGAGCTGGCGCGCGGCCACTCCCGGGAGGGCACCGACCCGGTGGTGCACGCGGAGGAGGCCGCGCTCGCCAAGATCGACCCCATGGACCCCCGGCTCCCGGCCGCCACCGTGTACTCCAGCCTGGAGCCCTGCGCCCGCCGCGCGTCCCGGCCGGCGCCCTGTGCCCGGCTGATCCTGGACACGGGGGTGCGGCGGGTGGTCACGGCCTGGCGCGAGCCGGACACCTTCGTGGCGGGCGCCGACGGCAGCGGGGTGCTGGCCGAGGGGGGCGCCACCGTGGTGGTCCTGCCGGAGTACGAGGACCGGGCCAAGGCGCCGAACGGCCATCTGACCGGCCGGTGAAACGGGGCCGGCGACAACGGGTGTGCTTCGTGTCCCGCGCATGGCGTACACTGGTTTCAACGACGCGGGGTGGAGCAGCTCGGTAGCTCGCTGGGCTCATAACCCAGAGGTCGCAGGTTCAAATCCTGTCCCCGCTACTGAAGGCCGAGGGCCGGAATCCGAAAGGGTTCCGGCCCTCGGTGTTTTCCGGCTCCCGCCGACTTCTCCCGAGATTCCGCTGTCACCCAGCGTGAGGGATCCACCCCGCAGCGCATAACAACTGACATACCGTCAGAAGAGAGCGGGCGCGCGAAGCGCGGTCAACTCGCCCGTTTTTGGGCGTCGGTGGCGGTTAAGTCCCCACGGAAATCGTTAACGATCAAGAGGAACAGCTTGGAATACGACCCTCGCGTCTATTAACGTTCGATAACGCAGCGCGGTCGTCCCAGCCGTCACAGAAGTCGGCTCCGTGCGCACGCGCCGAATCCCGCAAGGGAACCGGGGAACCATCACCATGGGGTGAATCGCGTGGATACCGCCGTGGCAACACGGTGCGTATACGCGCGTAGGAGACCTTCCTGCTCCGAACCCGTCAGCTAACCCGGTAGGCGGAGAAGGAAGGAAAGGAGTACGCCCACGTGGCGTCCAACCGGCCTGCCCCCGAGGCCCCGTACCAGCCGAGCGACACCTTCGCCTACGGCGGCATCCGCACCGACGAGGGCCCCTTCGAGGAGTGGAACCCCACTGCGGAGACCATCCGCCCGGTACGTGGCCGGCACCGCGTGGCCAAGCAGCGCGGCGGCGGGCTCGCCCGCAGCTCCACCGTCCTCGGCGTCGGCGTCATCGCCGCGGTCGGAGCGGGCGGCATGGCCAGCGCCCAGACCGGCAAGCCGCCGGTCTCGATCTCCGTGCCCGACCTCCCCAACGTGGGTTCCCTCATCTCCGACGAGGACACCCCCAAGGGTTCGGCCACGCCCCTCAGCGACATCGGCATGAGCGCCGCCGACGACGAGCAGGCCACCGCCGGCGCCGGTGAGGCGCTGCGCGCCCGGATCATGGCCCAGGTCGAGCAGCAGCAGGACCAGGCGGAGGACAGGGCCGCCGCCGAGGCCGCGGCCGCCGCCGAGAAGGAGGCCGCCGAGGCCGTCGCCAAGGCGGAGAAGGAGGCCAAGGCCAAGGCCGCCGCCGCCAAGAAGAAGGCGGAGGAGGAGGCCAGGAAGAAGGCCGAGGCGGAGCGCCTCGCCGCACTGGCCAAGCAGTACGCGCTGCCGACCTCCTCGTACACCCTCAGCTCCACCTTCATGCAGGCCGGTGCCTACTGGTCCTCCGGCTACCACACCGGCCTCGACTTCGCTGCCCCCACCGGTACCCTGATCAAGGCCGTCCACACCGGCACGATCACCTCCGCCGGCTGGGACGGCTCCTACGGCTACAAGACCGTGCTCACCCTCGACGACGGCACCGAGATCTGGTACGCCCACCAGTCCTCCATCAGCGTCAGCGTCGGCCAGAAGGTCAGCACCGGCGATGTGATCGGCCGTGTCGGCTCCACCGGCAACTCCACCGGGGCCCACCTCCACCTGGAGGTCCACCCCGGCGGTTCCACCTCGGGCGTGGACCCGCTGGCCTGGCTGCGCGACAAGGGCCTCACCCCCTGAGAACCGACGCCCCCTGAATCCCGGCAGTCCCGACGACGACCCCCCCGACGTCAGGGCTGCCGGTCAGGTGTGTGCGGGGCGGGGTGAGGCGGGGTGATTGGACCGGTCAGGATCCGTCAGGATCGGTCAGGACCGGCGGGGATCCGGGTTCGGCCGCGGGTCCGGGTACGGGGCGTACGCGGCGTAGGGATGCCCGTACGGCAGCGGACCCTGCGGCGGATGGCCGTGTGGGGGATACGCGTGGTGTGCCTGCACATGTAGTGGCTGCCCATGGGGCGCCTGCACGTGTGACGGCTGGCCATGGTGTGCCTGCCCCTGCCCATGGGGCTGCTGGCCGTACACCCCGTGCACCGGCCACGGCGCCGCGGTGACCGGGGCCGGGGGCGCGAGGGCGCGGGCCGCGTGGTCCAGGGCCGGACGGGCCGCTCCCCGCCGGTGCCACAGCTCGAGCAGCAGCTCCCGCTCCCGCGTGACGAAGTCCGTCCCCGCCCGCCCGAGCCGCCCCCGGTGCCGCAGGAACGCCAGCGAGGTCGCGTACGCCTCGTACTGCGCCACCGCCCGGGCCGCCGCCCGCCCGCCGTACCGGCGCGCGTACTGCCGCGCGATGCGCCGCGCCCGCATCGAGCCGAGCGCGAACGGCTCCGCGGGAGTGAGCCAGCCGGCCACCGCGTACGCGGGCAGTTCCGACCGTACGGTCCGCAGCTCGCGCTGCCGCGTCCACACCACCAGCCAGGTCAGCAGTCCGAACGTCGGCACCATGAACGCCGCGTACACCGCGAAGAAGCCGTACTGGCCGAGCGTCGAGGAGCCGTTCCACAGCGCGTGCATGCCCATCGCGAGGAGCAGCCCGCCCAGCGGGAGCAGTACGCGGCGCAGCCGCTGCCGGGGGCCGGACAGCGCGGCGATGCCGAAGCCGATCCCGGTGAGCACGGTGAACAGGGGGTGCGCGAACGGCGACATGACGATGCGGACGAAGAACGTCGCCGCGGTCACCGAGGCCATGCCGCTGTCGCCGGTCAGCTGGTCGGTGCCGAAGGCGGTACCCAGGTAGAGGATGTTCTCCGTGAACGCGAAGCCGGTGGCGGTGACCCCGGCTATCACCACGCCGTCGAGGATCCCGGAGAAGTCCCGTCTGCGGAAGAGGAACACCAGGAGGACGGCGGCGGCCTTCGCGGACTCCTCCACGACCGGGGCTATGACGGTCGCGCCGAGGGTGTCCGCGCCGGCCGGGTCGGCGGTCGCCGTCGCTATCCACTGTGTGGCGAAACTGTTCGCGACGATCGCTATCAGCGCCGCCGCGCACGCCCCCCAGGCGAAGGAGAACAGCAGGTTCCGCCAGGGTCCCGGTTCGACCCGGTCCAGCCAGCGGAAGGCGGCCACGAGGAGCGGCACCGGGAGGACGGCGAGTCCCAGTCCGACCAGGAAGCCGTGCGTGCCGGTCTGCTCGCGGACCAGGGCGAGGATGACCAGCCCGGAGAGCGTCAGCAGGGTGATCAGCGCCCCGTAGCGCACCCAGGGGCGCTGCCACCAGTGCGCGTGCCGCGGCGGTCCGCCGGTGTCTTCGCCGGGAGGCGCCGGGTACGGGGGGCTGGAAGCCACGGAATCGGCCCTAACGAGGGAGGGGAAGGGTCTACACGCTGTCTCGGGCCCGGTCTTCGGGGCGGTGCCCGGCCCGTTCGCCGTGCGGTACGCGCCGGAAGAGCAGGTCGTTCACGGCATGACCCTTGTCCAGTCCCTGCCCCTCGAAACGGGTGAGCGGCCGGAACCCGGGACGCGGCGCGAAACCGCCGTCCGCCTGCGTGTTCTCGAAGGCCGGGTGCGCGGTGAGCACGTCGAGCATCTGCTCCGCGTACGGCTCCCAGTCGGTGGCGCAGTGCAGCACCGCCCCGGGCCGCAGCCGGGTGGCGGCGAGGGTGAGGAACTCCGGCTGGATCAGCCGGCGCTTGTGGTGCCGCTTCTTGGGCCAGGGGTCGGGGAAGTAGACGCGCAGGCCGTCGAGGGAGTCGGGGGCGAGCATCTCGCGCAGCAGGATGATCGCGTCGCCGTTGCCGACCCGTACGTTGTCCAGGCCGAGCTGGTCGGCGAGGTTGAGCAGATTGCCCTGGCCGGGGGTGTGGACGTCCACGGCGAGGATGTTGGTGGCGGGGTCGGCGGCGGCCATCGTCGCCGTGGCCTCGCCCATGCCGAAGCCGATCTCCAGGACGACGGGGTGGTCGTTGCCGAAGAACGCGGCGAGGTCGAGCAGCCGGCTGCCGTCGACGTCGAAGCCCCAGGTGGGCCAGAGCCGCTGCAGCGCGTCCGCCTGACCGGCGGTGACACGGCTGCGGCGGGGCTGGAAGCTGCGGATCCGCCGCTCGAAGTGCGATCCGGCGGGGTCGGCCTTCGGCCCGTCCGGGAACCGCGGCTCGCCCTTGGCCCGGGCATGGCGGATCGACACACCGGGCGAGTGGGCGGGGTGCGGGGCTTCGGGGGTGGCGCTCACGGAGTCAGACACAGTGCTGTCGATTTTACGGGGGTCCGGTGGGCGGGTGTCGTGGTCGTGCGGCGGGGGTCGGTGATCTGGTGCCTGGTGCCCGGTGCCGGTGCCGGTGCCCGGGGCCACGGGCGGGGGTCGGCGGGCGGTGGCCGTGTCCTTACCGCCCCTCCGCCGCCGCCAGGGCCGTCAGGGCGCGTCGGGCGACCTCCCGTCCGATCGGGAGGGACGCCGTCGCCGCGGGCGAGGGCGCGTTCAGCACGTGGACCGCGCGGGGGGTCTCCCGGATCAGGAAGTCGTCGGCCAGGGTGCCGTCCCGCAGCACGGCCTGTGCCCGCACCCCGGCCGCCGCCGGCACCAGGTCCTCCTCCCGCACGGCGGGCAGGAGCCGGCGCACGGCCTTGGCGAAGGCCCTCCTGGACAGTGAGCGGTGCAGCTCGCCGCCGCCGTACCGCCAGTGGCGGCGGGCCAGCTGCCAGGAGCCCGGCCACGCCAGGGTCGCGCCCAGCTCGCGGGGACGCACCGTGCCCCAGTCGTAGCCCTCCCGGGCCAGCGCCGGGACCGCGTTGGGACCGACGTGCACGCTGCCGTCGATGCCGCGGGTGAGGTGGACGCCGAGGAAGGGGAACGCCGGGTCGGGCACCGGGTAGACCAGGCCGCGCACCAGGTCGGGCCGGGCCAGCTCGTAGTACTCGCCGCGGAAGGGCACGATGCGGGCGCCGGGCTCGTCACCGGTCAGGCGGGCGATCGAGTCGCAGTGCAGACCGGCGCAGTTCACCATGATCCGGCCGCGCACGACGTCGCCGGCGGCCGTCAGGACCGCGACGCCCCGGTCGGGGCGGCGGTCGACGCGTACGACCCGCGCCCCGTAGCGGATCTCCGCGCCGGACGCCTCCGCGAGACGGCGGGCGACCGCGGCGAAGTCGCAGATGCCGGTGGTGCCGACGTGGATCGCGGCCAGGCCGTCGATCTCCGGCTCGTACTCCGCCATCTGCGCGGCGCCCAGTTCGCGGACCGTGATGCCGTTCTCCCGGCCGCGCTGGACCAGCGCGTGCAGACGGGGCAGCTCGTCGCGGGCGGTGGCGACGATCAGCTTGCCCGTCACGGCGTGCGGGATGTCGTACTCCGCGCAGAACTTGACCATCTCCGCGGCGCCCCGCACCGCGTACCGGGCCTTCAGCGAGCCGGGGCGGTAGTAGATGCCGCTGTGGATGACGCCGCTGTTGCGGCCCGTCTGGTGACGGGCGGGACCGGGCTCCTTCTCCAGCACCGTGACCCGCGTGCCCGGCGCCGCCCGGCTGATCGCGTACGCCGTCGACAGGCCGACGATCCCGCCGCCGACCACCAGCACGTCGCAGTCGTACGCCTGCCCCGCCACCCGCACCACCTCCCGGTTCCGATAGTGCACTGCGCCACTGACAACGGCTTCAAACCCGGGAGGCGGGCCTTCGGCGCCGCCGGGTCACGCCGTGGTCATCAGCAGCGGCCGGGCGCGCTCGCGCAACTCCGCCACCCGGGGTTCGTCGCCGTAGGGCTCCAGCCGGTGCAGCAGGTCCTTGACGTACTCGGTGGTGCGGGCGGAGGAGATGCGGCCCGCCACCTCCACCGCGCGCACGCCCTGCTCGCAGGCCGCGTCCAGGTTGCCCGACTCCAGTTCGGCGACCGCCGAGACCACCAGCCGCAGCCCGTGCGAGCGCACGAACTCCTCCGTCGGCTTCGACAGCGCCTGCTCGGTGAAGCGGCGCACCTGGCGGGGCGCCTTCAGGTCGCGGTAGCACTCGGCGGCGTCGGCGGCGAAACGGTCGTAGGAGTAGAAGCCGAGCCAGGACGGGTCGCTGTCGCCCGGCCGGGAGCGCTCCAGCCAGCTCTCCGCCGACTTCAGGGCGGCCCCGGCCGCCTGGGCGTCCCCCGCGCGGGCGTGCGCGCGGGCCTCGACGAGGCGGAAGAAGCTCAGGGTGCGGGCGGTGGCCAGGCCCCGGTTGCGCTCCAGCGCGGCCTGGGCGAGGTCCACGCCCTCGTCGCCGAAGCCCCGGTAGGTCGCCTGGAGGGACATCGATGCCAGGACGTACCCGCCGAGGGGGACGTCGGCCGCCGCGCGGGCCAGGCGCAGCGCCTGGATGTAGTAGCGCTGGGCGGCCTCCTGCTGGCCGGTGTCGAAGGCCATCCAGCCGGCGAGGCGGGTGAGCTCGGCCGCGGCGCCGAAGAGCGAGCGGCCCACGTCGTCGGAGTAGGAGCCGAGCAGCAGCGGCGCCGCCTCCACCCGGAGGCATTCGGGCACCATCGAGGAGCGCCAGTCGCCGCCGCCGTACTTGGAGTCCCAGCGCCGGGCGTCCTCGGCGGCCTCGCGGAGTTTGCGCACATCGCTGTGGCCGACTTTGAGCGGTGCGCCGGCTCCGTCGGCCGGGTTCACCTCACGCGCCACCGAGCTGTCGGCCGGGGTTATCAGCCAGCGCGAGGCGGGCGTGGCGTAGGCGCTCACCGCGAACGACCCGGCGAGCGACTGCCAGATGCCGCCGGAGCCGGCTCTGCGGCCGGCGAGGTCCAGCCGGTACAGCTCCGTGGCGGACTTCACCGCCTGTCCGACGTCCCGGGGGAAGGCGAGGCCCACCTCGGGTGCGGGATCCGCGTCCGCCAGGCCGATCTCGTGGAGCGGCACGGGTCGCCCCAGCTTCTGGCCGATCGCGGCGGCGATCAGGTGCGGGGCGGCGCCTTGCGGCACCATGCCCTTCGACACCCAGCGCGCCACCGACGTCTTGTCGTAGCGAAGTGTCAGTCCCCGCTGGGCGCCAAGGTCGTTGACGCGTCGCGCGAGGCCTGCGTTGGAGATTCCCGCGAGGGCGAGAACGGCGCCGAGTTTTTCGTTCGGCCCGCGTTGCTCCCTGGACATGCGCCACCCCTCGACACAGACGGCTGCCGCGCTGGCATAACCACGCGGCATTCGTAAACCCAGCGTAGTTCGCCGCATCCCAAGCGTTAAGGGGCATTCTTCCGGATGGCGGGAATGTGGTCCGTACTGAAGTGCGGGTCCGATACGCGCAGTTGCGGCGCGCTCCCGGTGTGTGGCCGTGCGCCTGCGCGTGCGCTCTTCTCCGGCCATCGCGGGAGCGGTTCCATGGTCGATGCGTGGGTCGGCCCGCTGTACTGGATCCAGTGGGCTGGGGGACACCGCCGCCTTCATCCCCGCGGGCGGCGGAACGGTCCGGGAGGCGTGCAGCGTCTCCCGGACCGCGCGACGGTCCAGCGGTGCGCAGAGCCTGCACGGAGCGTGTTCGAGGAGGGCCTCACCGCTTCGAATTGGCCGAAAAACGATCCCTGCCCTTCCCGGTGGATCTCCGCTTCTACCATGGCAGTTGACGGCGCGTTGGGGATCTCGGGGGCGCGCTGTGGGGGCGCATTCGCGTCGCAGTGGCGTGGGCCGTCGCCCGGCGCCGGTACGGTGAGTGCCTTGCGGCGGCCCCCTGTTCGGGGCAGGGGCGGTGTATCCGCCGGGGCGCATGCGACGGGGCACATACGGCTCCGGCACCCCTCCTGAGCGCCTCCTTCATGGCAGCATGGGGAACCGGTTCGTACGGTGCACTGGTTGTCCACAGCCTGTGGAGGCGGCGATGCGGTGGTTGGTGGGATGGAGCAGCACCGCCGCGGGCGCCATGGGATTCGGCCCCCACGGCTCCGCCGGCGCCACCGGGTTCGACGGCGAGACCCTGCACCCCGTGGGCTCCCAGCTGCTGTGGGGCGACCCCGACCCGCTGTGGGCGGTCGGCGACTGGCGCCCCGACGAGGTGCGGGTGGTCACGGCCGACGAACAGACCCGGATCGCCGTCCTCGGCACCTGCGGCGCCTCCGACGAGCAGCTGCGCGTCGCGCTGTTCGCCGCCCGGGGCGGGGCGCTGCGGCACCTGACCGCCTGGCCGGGCAGCTACACCGCGATCGTCCAGGTCGGCAGGAGGGTCACCGTCTGCGGTGACCTCGCGGGCGCCCGGCCGGTCTTCCACACCCCTTGGGCGGGCGGCACGGCGTACGCGACCGCCGCGCTGCCGCTCGCCGACCTCATCGAGGCCAACCTCGACTTCGGGCACCTCGCCGCGCTGCTCGCCGCCCCCGACGTGCCCGCCGCGCTGCACGACTCCACGCCGTACGACGGCGTGAAGCGCGTTCCGCCGGGGCATGCGCTGATCCTGCGCGCCGGGGCGCGCGAGATCGCCGGGTACGAACCCGTCGCCTCGCTCGCGGTCGCCGCCCCGCCCGCCGACCCCGACCGTGCCGTGGACGCGGTGCGGGACGCGCTGGTCGAGGCCGTGCGGACACGGCTGGCCGCGCCCCGGCACGTCCCCGGCGCCGACATCGACCCCGGACCGGTGCCGGGTATGGGCCCGGCCGAACGGCGCGCGGCGCGCGGGACGCCGGTGCCGGGGATCGGGGCCGATCTGTCCGGCGGGCCGGCCTCCGGTGCGCTGGCGCTGCTGGCCGCCGGGCTGCCCGGGAGACCGGGGACCGTACTCGGGCACGGCACGGGGGCGGGGGAGCGGCTGCTGGCCGTCACCTTCAACGACCTGGCGGTGGGCGGGACCGCCGGCGGGCGGGACGACGACGAACTGGAGCGGGCGGGCGCGCTGGCGGCGAACCCGCGGCTGCACCACGTGGTGGTGGCGGGCGGCGAGGAGACGCTTCCCTACGTCGAGCTGGACGGGCCGCTGACCGACGAGCCGGGGCCCTCGCTGGTGTCGGCCGCCCGGCACCGGGCGCGGCTGGCGGCGGGCAGCGCGGACCATTTCACGGGGTACGGGGCGAAGCAGGTGCTGGACGCGCATCCGGCGCGGCTGGCAGATCTGCTGATGGACCGTAAGCGGCGGCACCTGGTGCGGCCGGTCGCCGCGCTGGCCAAGGCGGACGGGTCCGTGATGGTGCCGGCGCGGGTGTACGCGGCGGCCCGGCGGCTGGCCCGCACGCCGTACCGGACAGGGCTGGAGAGCCTCGCGGAGCGGCTGCTGCACCGGCGGCTGGACGGCGACGGGCCCGCGGGGGCGGCGGACGCCTCGCTGGCCGCGCTGACCTGGGGCAGACCCGGGCCCGCGGCGCGCTGGCTGACCGGTGAGGCGCTGGCAGAAGTATCGGTTCGCCTCCAGGCGTCGACGCGGCGGTCGGACGTGGGGCCGGGGCAGCGGCCCGGTGACTTCCGGGCGCGGGCGGCGCTGGCCCGGCACGCGGCGGATCTGCGGGTGCTGGAGCAGGCGGCCGAGATCCGCTTCCAGCGGCTGCACGCGCCGTTTCTGGACAACCAGGTCGTGCGGGCGTGCCGGGCGCTGCCGGAGGCGCTGCGGGTGCAGCCGGGGGCGCGGGCGTCGATCCTGCGGTCGGTTCTGGAGGGGGCGGGGGTGCGGGAGCTGCCGGCGGGGTGGGGGGCGCCGGGCGTCGCCACCTCGGGGGTGGCCGCGCGGGCGGGGCTGCGGGTGGCGGCCGGGTCGCTGATGGCGCTGTTCGACACGCCGCTGCTGGCGGAGGCGGGGCTGGTCGAGGCGCGGGTGGTGCGCAAGGCGTTGCGGGGGGCGGCGGAGGGGGAGCCCCTGCCGCTGGACGGGCTGGCGGATCTGGTCGCGCTGGAGGTGTGGCTGCGGCGGTTGCTCGCCCGGCGGGGGACGTGCTGGACGGGGACGCCGGCACGGCAGCGGGCGGTGCCGGGTGGGATCGCTCCGCGACGGGGGGCGTTGGGGGCGGCCGGCGCGGGGGGTGCGGCGCGGTGACGCGCCGGGTGTTCGGACGGTAGCGCCCGCGGGCCCGCGGGCCGGTGGGTGGGGCCGAGGCGGGTGCTGGGCGGTAGTGCCCACGGATGGGCGGGCCCCGGGTCGGTGTTCGGGCGGTGGCGCTCACGGATGGTGGGCGGGCGAGGCGGGTGTTCGGGCGGTTGCGCCCACGGCCGGTGGGTGGGTCGGGGCCGGGGCGGGGGTGTCCGTCCCCGGTCCGGCGCGGAACGGGTCACTTGAGAAGTGTGGGGTGCGGACGCGCCGACCACTGCGGGCGCACACCCCCGCCCCGTCCCCTCCGCGCCGTACGCGGCCATCGCCGTTCACCTGTGGCGGTCGCCTGCCGCTCACTGCGGGCAGTCGTGCCGCTGGGGCGGCACGGGTGGGCGCGGCGGCACCCCGTAGGCGCCGGGTTGCGCGACACCCCCCGCCCGCCCCCACGGCTGGGTCGCTCAATGAACAGACGTGACGGATACGCCCGTACGACTTACGCAGGCCGTGAGCGCAGCCCCTCCAGCAGGATGTCCAGCAACCGCGCCGACGCCGCCGCCTGATGCGCCGCGTCCGGCAGGGACGGCGCCGCCGTGGCGATCACCAGCAGTACGTCCGACACCGAGACGTCCGGCCGCAGCTCCCCCGCCGCACGGGCCCGCTCCACCAGCTGCCCCACGACATCGAGGAGCTGCGCCGCACCGGCGTCGTCCTCCGGCGCGCCGCCGGCGGGCGCCGGATCCTCCGGCACCAGCCGCAGCTCACCGGCCGGCTGCGTCCTCTGCTGCGGCAGCCGCGCCTGGTCGGACGGACCGTGCTCCTCCGCCACCCCCACCCGCAGCACCTGCGGCGGCAGCAGCCGGCCGGCCCCCGAGGCGACCGACGTGCGCAGGAAACGGGACAGCGCCGACCACGGCTCGTCCTCCTGGCCGAGCGCCGCACGCGCCTGGTCGGTCAGCCGGGAGGTCTCCTCCTCGGCGATCCGCCGCACCAGGACGTCCTTGCTCGGGAAGCGCCGGTACACCGTGCCCACACCGACGCGCGCGCGGCGGGCCACGTCCTCCATCGGCGCGCCGTAGCCCAGCTCGCCGAAGACCTCACGCGCGGCACGCAGCACGTGCTCCAGATTGCGCTGGGCGTCCACGCGCAGCGGTGTCGTGCGCGGACCGTCCGCGCGGCCGTTGCCCGCCGGGGCGCTCATCGTGGCGCCGGTCGTGGCAACGGAAGACCAATGAGAGTCCTGAACATGCATACGTCTTCCCCCGGTAATGACGTCTCCCCCCGGAGACTTCTCCCCGTCATCGATGGCCGGGGCGTGCGGGACGGGCCCGGCCTTTCGGCTCCGCCCGTCGCGGATCCGATGGGCGCATCCCCCTACACCCCGTCGACACACGAACATAGTTGAGAGGGGGTCAATTCAGAAGAGGCAGACTCCGCACGGAGTGCCCCTCGATCGGAGTACGGGTGGTATACGTCCTGAATGTACCCGGGGATGCGGAGTGATTCACCCTGGCTGACCTGTGGGTATTCCGTCAAGGCTGGTGAATCGGCCAACCCGGTGCGCGGAGGCCGTCCGGTCACACAATTGGTCGAGGCTGTGGACAAACGCAAGCGACGGGTGCGTCATGGGATGGTGAAGGAACGTGCGCGCATTCTCGTTGTCGGCGGCGGCTACGTCGGGATGTACACGGCCCTGCGTCTGCAGCGGAAGCTGAAACGGGAACTCGGGCGGGGCGATGCAGAGATCACGGTCGTCACCCCGGATCCGTACATGACGTACCAGCCCTTCCTCCCCGAAGCGGCCGCCGGTGCCATTTCGCCTCGGCACGTCGTCGTACCCCTGCGTCGTGTCCTCGACCGGTGCCACGTCGTCATCGGCGAGGCGACCGCCATCGACCACGCCGGACGCACGGCCACCATCAGCACGCTCGCCACCGACGAGGAGGGCACCGGCGGCCGGCGGATCGCGTACGACGAACTCGTCCTCGCGCCCGGTTCCGTGTCGCGCACCCTGCCCATCCCCGGCCTCGCCGACCACGGCATCGGCTTCAAGACCGTCGAGGAGGCCATCGGCCTGCGCAACCACGTCCTCGAACAGATGGACATCGCCTCCTCGACCCGCGACCCCGCCATCCGGGACGCCGCCCTGACCTTCGTCTTCGTCGGCGGTGGTTACGCGGGCGTCGAGGCCCTCGGCGAGCTGGAGGACATGGCCCGCTACGCCGCGCGGTACTACCACAACGTCCGGCCCGAGGACATGAAGTGGATCCTCGTCGAGGCCTCGGACCGCGTCCTGCCCGAGGTCGGCGAGGAGATGGGCCGCTACACGGTCACCGAACTGCGCCGGCGCAACATCGACGTACGCCTGGAGACGCGGCTGGAGTCCTGCGCCGACCGGGTCGCCGTGCTCAGCGACGGCTCACGCTTCCCCACGCGCACGGTCGTGTGGACGGCGGGCGTCAAACCGCACCCCGTCCTCGCCGCCACCGACCTGCCGCTGAACGGGCGGGGACGCCTGAAGTGCACCGCCGAGCTGGCCGTCGACGGGGCACCGCACGCCTGGGCCGCGGGGGACGCCGCCGCCGTCCCCGACGTCACCGCGCGGGAGCCGGGCCGCGAGTGCGCCCCCAACGCGCAGCACGCCCTGCGCCAGGCCAGGGTCCTCGGCGACAACATCGCGCACGCCCTGCGCGGCGAACCGCTGGAGACGTACGCCCACAAGTACGCCGGCTCCGTCGCCTCCCTCGGACTGCACAAAGGGGTCGCCCAGGTGTACGGGCGCAAGCTCAAGGGCTACCCCGCCTGGTTCATGCACCGCACCTATCACCTCAGCCGGGTGCCCACCGTCAACCGCAAGGCGCGGGTGGCCGCCGAGTGGGCCCTCGCCGGGCTCTTCAAACGGGAGATCGTCTCCCTGGGTTCACTCGAACACCCCCGGGCGGAGTTCGAACTGGCGGCCGGTGGAAAGCCTTCTCAAGACCCCCCGCACAACCCGAAGGGGTCGTCCTGACCGGACCCAGGAACTCCACCGGCCGGGGCGGCGTCTGACGGATGCCGGCCCGGTCGGCACCCTGCCAGACTGGTCCACCACCGCGGGCGGGCCCCAACCCACCCGGTGCGGGCCCCCGGGCCCCGGCCGGTCCCGGTTTCCGGCCGCCGACAACTACACGAGGCAAGGATTCGTGAACTTCACGCGCTGGAGCGCCCGGCTCCCCGGAACGCAGCGCCGCGCCGCAGCGCGGACCGAGCACACGGTCTCTCCGGACCGGCCGGGAGAGGGCTCCGTGCCCGCCGCCCGCGCCGAACAACTCACCGACGACGTACGGCCCGTACCCGCCGTCGACGAGCTCGGAGTGCGCGAGGTCCTGGACCGCGTCCCCTCCCTCGTCGCCCTGGTCCACGGCCCCGACCACCGCATCGCCTACGTCAACGACGCCTACACGGCGGCCTTCGGTGCCCGCCCGCTCGGCGCCCCCGCCCGCGAAGCCCTCCCCGAACTGGAGGAGCTGGGCCTGCTGCCCCTGCTCGACCAGGTCCTGCGCAGCGGCAAGCCCCGCACGGTGAAGTCCCGCCGGGCACCCGACGGCCGCTCCTACACCTTCACCTGCACCCCGGTCACCGAGGGCGTCGGCCGCGGAGTGCTGGTCTTCGCCACCGACGTCACCGACCACGCGGAAGCCGCCGAGCGCCTGCGCGCCAGTGAACGCCGGCAGCGCGAGACCGCCGTCACCCTTCAGCGCTCCCTGCTGCCCCAGGAGCTGGAGCAGCCCGACGACCTGCGCATCGCCGCCACCTACCACCCCGGCGGCACCGAGGCCGCCGTCGGCGGCGACTGGTACGACGTGATCACCCTGGGCGGCGGCCGCACCGCCCTGGTCATCGGCGACGTCATGGGCCGGGGGGTGCGCGCCGCCGCCGTCATGGGACAGCTCCGCACGGCCGTCCGCGCGTACGCCCGGCTCGACCTCCCCCCGCACGAGGTGCTCCAGCTCCTCGACGGCCTCGCCATGGAGATCGACGCCAACCAGATCGCCACCTGCGCGTACGCCATCCACGACCCCAACGAGGGCAGCCTGGTGTACGCCTCCGCCGGCCACCTGCCCATCCTGGTCCGCGACGAGACCGGCTCCGTCCAGCGCGCCGACGAACCGACCGGCCCCCCGCTCGGCACCGGCGGCTGGATGCACACCTCCGGTTCGATCCCCCTCGGCCCCGGCTCCACCGCCGTCCTCTACACGGACGGCCTGGTCGAGCGGAGGAACGAGGACCTGGACGAGGGCATCGCCGCCCTGGAGCGCGCCCTGGCCGGAGCCACCGGCACCCCGCAGGTGGTCTGCGACCGCCTGGTCCGCTCCGCCGGAGTGACCCCCGACCACGACGACGACGTCGCCGTCCTGGTCCTCCAGCATCCCGCCCGCAAGGGAGCCGAGAGCGAGCTCTTCCGCAACGCCGCGCTGGAACTGCTCGGCGGCGTCGAAGCGGCCCCCCGCGCGCGTGCCTTCGCGTCCGGGGTGCTGACCAGCTGGCGCTTCCCCGCCGAACTGCACGACCTGGGCGTCCTGGCCACCAGCGAACTGGTGGCCAACTCCCTCCAGCACGGCACGCCCCCGATGCGGCTGCGACTGCGCCGCACCGACCGCCGTCTGATCATCGAGGTCACCGACGGGGACGACCACCTGCCGCGACGCCGCCGCGCGGAACCGGGCGACGAGTCCGGCCGGGGCATCGCCATCGTCGCGACGATCGCCTCCCACTGGGGCAGCAGACGCACGCCGGGCGGCGGCAAGGCGGTCTGGTGCGAGTTCGTCCTCCCGCAGCCCGCCCTGCGGTGAGACCGCGACCGGCGCGCGCGGATCAGGCGTGCGCCGGCGCCTGCCCGGCCGCCGCGCCCCCTTGTGCCACCACACGGCTCCTCGCCGCCGACGGCTGGTCCTGCACCTCCGTGAGCTGACGTCCCAGCCGCACCGCCAGCACCGTGATCCCCAGCGAGAACAGCACGAAGACCACGATGTACGGCGCGTGCAGCGACGCACCGAGCGGCCCGCCCACCGCCGGACCCACGGCCAGCGCGAGCTGCTTCACCAGGGCGAACGCCGAGTTGTACTGACCGGCCATCCCGGTCGGCGCGAGATCGGCGACGAGCGGCGCCAGCGTCGGCGACAGCATCGCCTCACCGAGCCCGAACAGGGCGTAGGTCGAGATGAACGCGGCGGTCGCCATCGCCTGGCTGCCGCCCCCGAGCCCCGCGTACCCGGCCACGGCCCAGGCCACGGCCCAGAGGAGACCGACGGACGCGATCACCCGGGACCGCTTGCGCCGCTCGACGAACCGCAACACCGCGAACTGAGCAATGACGATCACCAGGGTGTTCGCCGCCAGCGCCGTCCCCAGCGCCGACGTCGAGATCCCGGCGGCCTCGACGCCGTACGCGCTCAGGCCCGACTCGAACTGTCCGTAGCAGGCGAAGAACAGCACGAAGCCCAGGACACACAGCTGCACCATGGCGCGATTGCCCAGCAGCTGCTTCCAACCGGCCCTCGCCGACTCCACCGGAGCGTCCGTGATCCGCGGCGCACGCGGCATCCGCACCGTCGCCATCACCACGACCAGCAGCAGGAACATCGCCGCCTCGAGCGAGAAGAGCAGGGTGAAGGAGCCGGCCTTCGTCGGGTCCACCAGGTGACCGCCGATGAGACCGCCGACGCCGAGCCCGAGGTTCTGCAGGAAGAACTGCGTGGCGAACGCCCGGGACCTGGTCTCCGCCGTGGAGCAGTCCACGATCATCGTCGCGAGCGCCGGCTGCGTCACGGCCTGACCGGCGCCGAGCACCGCCGCGGACACCAGGACGGCCCCCGCACCGCTCGACAGCCCCAGGCCCAGCGCACCGACCGCGGCCGTGACCAGGGCGACGAGCAGCACCGGCAGCGGACCCCGCCGGACGATGGCCCGCCCGGCGAACGGCAGCACGATCAGCGCGGCCACAGCGAAGACGGCGAGTACGAGACCCGCCGTCATGGCTCCCAGCCCCCGCACCTGCGCCACATAGACGTACAGATACGGAACCGTGAAGCCCAGCCCGAAAGCGCTGAGTGCGTTGCCCACGTGGATCCGGCGCATCGCCGCGCCCATCGCCCTGGTCACGTTCACCTCTCTCACTAGTTAGGTATGAAGAGTTAGAAGCTAAAGTTCGATGCTAAAGAGTACACAGGGAAGGACTTCAAGGCAAAGAGACGGCGTGCCATACTGCGGCCATGGGCGACACCTCCGGCCTCGGCGAGCCGACACTCGAAGAGCAGATCGCCGCCTACCAGCGCGAGTTCCGCGACCTCGACCCCCAGGTCGAGAAGATCGTCAACGCGCTGTCCCGGCTGAACCGCCGCATGAACGTCGCCTACGGCCGCCAGACCGCCGAGCTCGGCATCACCAACGCCGACTGGGAGGTCCTCAAGGCCCTCGTCCTCTCCGGCGCCCCGTACCGCATGGGCCCCAGTGACCTGGCCAAGCGACTGGGCCTGACCCCGGCCGCCATGACCCACCGGATCGACCGCATGGTCACCGAGGGTCTGGTCACCCGGGAGCGGGACGAGAACAACCGGGTACGCGTGATCGTCGAGCTGACACCGCCCGGCCGCGAGAAGTGGCTGCAGGCCATGCGCATGGCCTCCGTCTTCGAGGAGGACCTCCTCCAGGACCTCGACCCCGACGAGCGGACGACCCTGGGCGAGGTCCTCATCCGTCTGCTCCGCCGGGTCGAACACGCCCAGCCGGACGCCGGCGGGCGCCTCACCGACCTGGACTGAAGACGGTGAGGGAGGGAGCTTGACAGCCCCCTCGCCGATCCGTAAGGTTCTTCGGGTTGCCGCGGGGCCTTAACGGTTCTTCGGCGGCACCTTCCGCCGCATGAGCGGCACTCAAAACCCCAGCACGACCTCCCAGTGGGAACGATTTCGGCGTGCCCGAATTCAATTCCGCCCCTCGATTTGGGAAACACGGAGAGAGTCCGCTAAGGTTTGAGACGTCGGAACGGCCCAGCGGCCGGGAAGACAAACCCCGCTGACTGGGGGTCAGGCCGAGAAAAGGATCTGATAGAGTCGGAAACGCAAGACCGAAGGGAAGCGCCCGGAGGAAAGCCCGAGAGGGTGAGTACAAAGGAAGCGTCCGTTCCTTGAGAACTCAACAGCGTGCCAAAAGTCAACGCCAGATATGTTGATACCCCGTCCATCGGACTTCCGATGGTCGAGGTTCCTTTGAAAAAACACAGCGAGGACGCTGTGAACCGGAGGATCATTCCTCCTCCGGTTCCGCTCTCGTGTGTGCGCACCGGATTACCGGTAAACATTCACGGAGAGTTTGATCCTGGCTCAGGACGAACGCTGGCGGCGTGCTTAACACATGCAAGTCGAACGATGAACCACTTTGGTGGGGATTAGTGGCGAACGGGTGAGTAACACGTGGGCAATCTGCCCTGCACTCTGGGACAAGCCCTGGAAACGGGGTCTAATACCGGATACTGATCATCTTGGGCATCCTTGGTGATCGAAAGCTCCGGCGGTGCAGGATGAGCCCGCGGCCTATCAGCTTGTTGGTGAGGTAATGGCTCACCAAGGCGACGACGGGTAGCCGGCCTGAGAGGGCGACCGGCCACACTGGGACTGAGACACGGCCCAGACTCCTACGGGAGGCAGCAGTGGGGAATATTGCACAATGGGCGAAAGCCTGATGCAGCGACGCCGCGTGAGGGATGACGGCCTTCGGGTTGTAAACCTCTTTCAGCAGGGAAGAAGCGAAAGTGACGGTACCTGCAGAAGAAGCGCCGGCTAACTACGTGCCAGCAGCCGCGGTAATACGTAGGGCGCGAGCGTTGTCCGGAATTATTGGGCGTAAAGAGCTCGTAGGCGGCTTGTCACGTCGGTTGTGAAAGCCCGGGGCTTAACCCCGGGTCTGCAGTCGATACGGGCAGGCTAGAGTTCGGTAGGGGAGATCGGAATTCCTGGTGTAGCGGTGAAATGCGCAGATATCAGGAGGAACACCGGTGGCGAAGGCGGATCTCTGGGCCGATACTGACGCTGAGGAGCGAAAGCGTGGGGAGCGAACAGGATTAGATACCCTGGTAGTCCACGCCGTAAACGGTGGGCACTAGGTGTGGGCGACATTCCACGTCGTCCGTGCCGCAGCTAACGCATTAAGTGCCCCGCCTGGGGAGTACGGCCGCAAGGCTAAAACTCAAAGGAATTGACGGGGGCCCGCACAAGCGGCGGAGCATGTGGCTTAATTCGACGCAACGCGAAGAACCTTACCAAGGCTTGACATACACCGGAAAACCCTGGAGACAGGGTCCCCCTTGTGGTCGGTGTACAGGTGGTGCATGGCTGTCGTCAGCTCGTGTCGTGAGATGTTGGGTTAAGTCCCGCAACGAGCGCAACCCTTGTCCCGTGTTGCCAGCAGGCCCTTGTGGTGCTGGGGACTCACGGGAGACCGCCGGGGTCAACTCGGAGGAAGGTGGGGACGACGTCAAGTCATCATGCCCCTTATGTCTTGGGCTGCACACGTGCTACAATGGCCGGTACAATGAGCTGCGATACCGCGAGGTGGAGCGAATCTCAAAAAGCCGGTCTCAGTTCGGATTGGGGTCTGCAACTCGACCCCATGAAGTCGGAGTCGCTAGTAATCGCAGATCAGCATTGCTGCGGTGAATACGTTCCCGGGCCTTGTACACACCGCCCGTCACGTCACGAAAGTCGGTAACACCCGAAGCCGGTGGCCCAACCCCTTGTGGGAGGGAGCTGTCGAAGGTGGGACTGGCGATTGGGACGAAGTCGTAACAAGGTAGCCGTACCGGAAGGTGCGGCTGGATCACCTCCTTTCTAAGGAGCACTTCTTACCGAGTCCTTCGGGGCGAGGTCAGAGGCCAGTACATCAGCGAATGTCTGATGCTGGTTGCTCATGGGTGGAACGTTGACTACTCGGCACACTTGACCAGCTGGTCTTCCTAGTACTGCTTCGGCGTGGAACGGAATGACGAGTGGTGAGTGTGTCGGGCACGCTGTTGGGTGTCTGAGGGTATGGCCGTATGGCTGCCTTCAGTGCCGGCCCCAGTGCACTCGGGATGTTGTCCCGGGGTGATGGGTGGTTGGTCGTTGTTTGAGAACTGCACAGTGGACGCGAGCATCTGTGGCCAAGTTTTTAAGGGCGCACGGTGGATGCCTTGGCACCAGGAACCGATGAAGGACGTGGGAGGCCACGATAGGCCCCGGGGAGTCGTCAACCAGGCTTTGATCCGGGGGTGTCCGAATGGGGAAACCCGGCAGTCGTCATGGGCTGTCACCCTTGCCTGAACACATAGGGCAAGTGGAGGGAACGCGGGGAAGTGAAACATCTCAGTACCCGCAGGAAGAGAAAACAACCGTGATTCCGGGAGTAGTGGCGAGCGAAACCGGATGAGGCCAAACCGTATGCGTGTGAGACCCGGCAGGGGTTGCGTATACGGGGTTGTGGGATCTCTCTTTTATGGTCTGCCGGCCATGAGACGAGTCAGAAACCGTTGATGTAGGCGAAGGACATGCGAAAGGTCCGGCGTAGAGGGTAAGACCCCCGTAGTCGAAACGTCAGCGGCTCGTTTGAGAGACACCCAAGTAGCACGGGGCCCGAGAAATCCCGTGTGAATCTGGCGGGACCACCCGCTAAGCCTAAATATTCCCTGGTGACCGATAGCGGATAGTACCGTGAGGGAATGGTGAAAAGTACCGCGGGAGCGGAGTGAAATAGTACCTGAAACCGTGTGCCTACAAGCCGTGGGAGCGTCGGGATGGAGCTTGCTCCATCCTCGTGACTGCGTGCCTTTTGAAGAATGAGCCTGCGAGTTTGCGGTGTGTTGCGAGGTTAACCCGGGTGGGGTAGCCGTAGCGAAAGCGAGTCCGAATAGGGCGTTTCAGTAGCACGCTCAAGACCCGAAGCGGAGTGATCTAGCCATGGGCAGGTTGAAGCGGAGGTAAGACTTCGTGGAGGACCGAACCCACCAGGGTTGAAAACCTGGGGGATGACCTGTGGTTAGGGGTGAAAGGCCAATCAAACTCCGTGATAGCTGGTTCTCCCCGAAATGCATTTAGGTGCAGCGTCGCGTGTTTCTTGCCGGAGGTAGAGCACTGGATAGGCGATGGGCCCTACCGGGTTACTGACCTTAGCCAAACTCCGAATGCCGGTAAGTGAGAGCGCGGCAGTGAGACTGTGGGGGATAAGCTCCATGGTCGAGAGGGAAACAGCCCAGAGCATCGACTAAGGCCCCTAAGCGTACGCTAAGTGGGAAAGGATGTGGAGTCGCAGAGACAACCAGGAGGTTGGCTTAGAAGCAGCCACCCTTGAAAGAGTGCGTAATAGCTCACTGGTCTAGTGATTCCGCGCCGACAATGTAGCGGGGCTCAAGCGTACCGCCGAAGTCGTGTCATTCACATATGAGGGCCAACGCCTGTGTGGATGGGTAGGGGAGCGTCGTGTGCCGGGTGAAGCAGCCGCGGAAGCGAGTTGTGGACGGTTCACGAGTGAGAATGCAGGCATGAGTAGCGATACAAACGTGAGAAACGTTTGCGCCGATTGACTAAGGGTTCCTGGGTTAAGCTGATCTGCCCAGGGTAAGTCGGGACCTAAGGCGAGGCCGACAGGCGTAGTCGATGGATAACCGGTTGATATTCCGGTACCCGCTGTGAAGCGTCAAACATCGAGCATCGTGATGCTAAGGCCGTGAAGCCGTTCCGGACCCTTCGGGGAAAGGAAAGTGGTGGAGCCGCCGGCCCAAGCGGTTAGTAGGTGAGTGATGGGGTGACGCAGGAAGGTAGTCCATCCCGGGCGGTGGTTGTCCCGGGGTAAGGGTGTAGGACGTCAGGTAGGTAAATCCGCCTGGCAATAGTCTGAGACCTGATGCCGAGCCGATTGTGGTGAAGTGGATGATCCTATGCTGTCGAGAAAAGCCTCTAGCGAGTTTCATGGCGGCCCGTACCCTAAACCGACTCAGGTGGTCAGGTAGAGAATACCGAGGCGTTCGGGTGAACTATGGTTAAGGAACTCGGCAAAATGCCCCCGTAACTTCGGGAGAAGGGGGGCCACGTCCGGTGAGAGCACTTGCTGCTTGAGCTGGGGGTGGCCGCAGAGACCAGCGAGAAGCGACTGTTTACTAAAAACACAGGTCCGTGCGAAGCCGTAAGGCGATGTATACGGACTGACGCCTGCCCGGTGCTGGAACGTTAAGGGGACCGGTTAGCTTGGATTCGTCCGGGCGAAGCTGAGAACTTAAGCGCCAGTAAACGGCGGTGGTAACTATAACCATCCTAAGGTAGCGAAATTCCTTGTCGGGTAAGTTCCGACCTGCACGAATGGCGTAACGACTTCTCGACTGTCTCAACCATAGGCCCGGTGAAATTGCACTACGAGTAAAGATGCTCGTTTCGCGCAGCAGGACGGAAAGACCCCGGGACCTTTACTACAGTTTGATATTGGTGTTCGGTTCGGCTTGTGTAGGATAGCTGGGAGACTTTGAAGCGGCCACGCCAGTGGTTGTGGAGTCGTCGTTGAAATACCAGTCTGGTCGTGCTGGATGTCTAACCTGGGTCCGTGATCCGGATCAGGGACAGTGTCTGATGGGTAGTTTAACTGGGGCGGTTGCCTCCTAAAGGGTAACGGAGGCGCCCAAAGGTTCCCTCAGCCTGGTTGGCAATCAGGTGTTGAGTGTAAGTGCACAAGGGAGCTTGACTGTGAGACCGACGGGTCGAGCAGGGACGAAAGTCGGGACTAGTGATCCGGCGGTGGCTTGTGGAAGCGCCGTCGCTCAACGGATAAAAGGTACCCCGGGGATAACAGGCTGATCTTCCCCAAGAGTCCATATCGACGGGATGGTTTGGCACCTCGATGTCGGCTCGTCGCATCCTGGGGCTGGAGTCGGTCCCAAGGGTTGGGCTGTTCGCCCATTAAAGCGGTACGCGAGCTGGGTTTAGAACGTCGTGAGACAGTTCGGTCCCTATCCGCTGTGCGCGTAGGAGTCTTGAGAAGGGCTGTCCCTAGTACGAGAGGACCGGGACGGACGAACCTCTGGTGTGCCAGTTGTTCTGCCAAGGGCATGGCTGGTTGGCTACGTTCGGGAGGGATAACCGCTGAAAGCATCTAAGCGGGAAGCCTGCTTCGAGATGAGGGCTCCCACCTCCTAGAGAGGGTAAGGCTCCCAGTAGACGACTGGGTTGATAGGCCGGATATGGAAGCACGGTAACGTGTGGAGTTGACCGGTACTAATAGGCCGAGGGCTTGTCCTCAGTTGCTCGCGTCCACTGTGTTGGTTCTGAAACCACGAACAACCCCACGTCCACAGCGTGGTGCGGTTGATTGTTTCATAGTGTTTCGGTGGTCATAGCGTAGGGGAAACGCCCGGTTACATTCCGAACCCGGAAGCTAAGCCTTACAGCGCCGATGGTACTGCAGGGGGGACCCTGTGGGAGAGTAGGACGCCGCCGAACAATTTTTATAGAGAAAGCCCCCGTGCCCTTCGGCACGGGGGCTTTCTGCGTTTCAGGACGGTTCGACGAGCCGTGTGTCGTAGGCCAGGATGACCGCCTGAATGCGGTCCCGGGAGCCGGTCTTCGCCAGGATGCGGCCCACGTGGGTTTTCACCGTGGATTCCGCGAGGTGGAGACGGGTGGCAATCTCCGTGTTGGTCCAGCCCTTGCCGATGACCGTGAGGATCTCGCGTTCCCGTTCCGTGAGGGTCGCAAGGCGCGGGTCGGGGGTGTCCGGCGCCGCGGCCGTCGGCAGGTGGTGGGCGTAGGCGTCGAGGAGGCGGCGGGTCAGGCTGGGGGCCACGACCGCGTCCCCGGTGGCCACCGAGCGGATGCCGGAGAGGAGTTCCTCCGGTTGGGCGTCCTTGATGAGGAAGCCGGAGGCGCCCGCGCGCAGGCCCGCGTGGGCGTACTCGTCGAGGTCGAAGGTCGTGAGGATGAGGACGCGGGTGCGGCCGCCGGCGGTGACGATGCGGCGGGTGGCCTCGATGCCGTCCAGGCCGGGCATGCGGATGTCCATCAGGACCACGTCAGGGCGTAGTTCCGCCGTCATGCGGATCGCTTCGCTGCCGTTCGACGCCTCGCCCAGGACCGTGATGTCGTCCTGGCTCTCCAGGAGCATGCGGAAGCCGAAGCGCTGGAGGGGCTGGTCGTCGGCGATGAGGACCGTGGTCACTGCGGGGTTTCCTCCGGTAGGTGCAGGTGGACGCGCCAGCCCTGTTCGGGGTGGGGGCGTGGGCCGGCCTCGAGTGTGCCCCTGTACAGGGCGGAGCGTTCGCGCATGCCGGGGAGGCCGCGGCCGTCGGACGGGACCGGGGCGTGCGTGGTGGCGCCCGTGTCGGTGACGGTGACCCGGACGGCGCCCTGGTCGCCGTAGGAGAGGGCGATCTCGGCGGTGGCGTGCGGGCCGGCGTGCTTAAGGGTGTTGGTGAGGGCTTCCTGGATGACCCGGTAGACGGTCAGTTGGCGGCCCGGGGGGAGGGTGGCGCGGCCCTCCACGGTGGTGTGGACGGGCAGGCCCGCGCCGCGGACGCCGTTGATGAGCTGGTCCAGGTCGGTCAGGGTGGGTTGGGGGGTGCGTTCGGCGGGGTGGGACGTCTCGTCGTCGCGGAGGACGTCCAGGAGGCGGCGCAGTTCACCGAGGGCCTGGCGGCTGGTGGTGCCGATGGCGTCCAGGGCCTGGGCGGCACGCTCGGGGGACTTGGTGGCCGCGTACCTGCCGCCGTCGGCCAGACCGGTGATCACGGAGAGGTTGTGGCCGATGATGTCGTGCATCTCGCGGGCGATACGGGCGCGTTCGGCGGCGGCGGCGAGCCGGGCCTGCTGGTCGCGTTCGGTCTCCAGGCGGCGGGCGCGGTCGAGCAGGGCCTCGGTGTAATTCTGGCGGGTGCGGACCGTGATGCCGATGAGGACCGCCACGACGACGGACATGAGGTGCCCGCCGATCTGCTGGTTCCACTCGCCCTCCCCGTAGCGGGCGGTGAAGACGACCACCGGGGTGAGCGTCACGGCCGACGCCCACCACAGGTTGCGCAAAGGCAGCCGCAGAGCGATGTGAAAGAGGACGACGAGCTGGAGCAGAGATGCCTGGAGGGCGGTGCCGGTCCAGGAGTTGACCAGCGCGAACGGAAAGGTGGTGAGCAGGACCGCCGCCGGGTGGGTGCGGCGCCACAGGAGGGGGGCCGACAGGGCGACGCTCAGAGTGATCAGGAGCCAGCCGGGTGCGTCGGGGTTGTGGGTGATGTAACGCCAGCCGCCGTCGGCGCAGTCGATGAGGGCGGCCGTCACCCAGAAGCCGGTGAAGTGCAGGTCCCACAGCAGCGGGTGGCGCCGGTCGAAGGCGCGCACCCGCTGGTTGACGCGTTGCGTGTACTGGGTGAGGGGTTCGGTCGGCCGGTCCCCCGTGGGTGCCCCCTGGTCGTTCGCCACGGGGTCCATGGTGGTGGGTCCGGCCGCCCGGGGGAACACGGTGGGCGGCACGTCAGACGTCCCGGCGGCGCAGGGTCGCCGCGGCCGCGGTGAGGGAGACCGCCGCCCACAGGGCGAGGGCGAGCAGGGCCGCGCCCGGGGAGGTCGTGCCGGGTCCGGACTGGGCGGCGGTGACGGACTCCAGGGCCTTCGCCGGGAAGTACCGCACGGCGTCGTCGACGACGGCGTACGGGAGCATGCGGAGCAGCTCCGGCAGGATCATCACCAGGCCGATGTAGACGCCGGTGGCGATGGGGACGGAGCGGGTGACGGCGCCGAGGCCGAGGGCCATGACGGTGAGGAGGGCGAGGGCCGCCGCGTTGCCGGTCAGGCCGCGCAGGACGCCCGGGTCGCCGAGGGCGGCCGACTGGTCGGTGTCGCCGAGGAAGGACTGGGCCAGGGGGAAGGTGAGCAGGTTGGTCCACAGGCACAGGGCGAAGGCGACGGTGGCCAGGACGGCGGCCTTGGACCACAGCACGGGCAGACGGCGCGGTACGGCGGTCATGGTGGCGCGGATCTGGCCGGTGGAGTACTCGCCGGCGGTGGCGAGGATGCCCAGGACGGCGAGGTTGAGGGTGGCGAACTGGGTGCCCAGGAGGACGAAGACGACCGTGTCGAGGCCGCCCTCGCCGGTGCCGTCGTAGGCGGCGCTGATGCCGACGCCCATGCCGAGGGTGAGGACGCCGGTGGCGGCGAGGGTGAGCCAGGTGGAGCGGAGCGTCCACAGCTTGTGCCATTCGGAGCGCAGGACACGGGCCGGGGTCACCCGGTACGGCGGGGCGGCGGTGGTCATGCGGCTGCTCCTTCCGGGGCGGCGGTGTACTCGACCGCGTCGTGGGTGAGTTCCATGAAGGCCTCCTCCAGGGAGGCCGTGTTCGGGGTGAGTTCGAAGAGGGGGATGCCGTGGGCGGCGGCGGTGCGGCCGATGTGCTCGGCGTCCGTGCCGTGCACGGTGAGGCTGCCGGGGGTGTCGGTGGTGACGGTGAGCCCGGGTGCGGTGAGGTGGCGCACGAGGGTGGCGGCGTCGGGGGTGACGACCTTGACGGTGCCGGCGCCCGAGCGGCGTACGAAGTCGGTGACCGTGGTGTCGGCGAGGAGCCGGCCGCGGCCGATGACGACCAGGTGGTCGGCGGTGAGGGCCATCTCGCTCATCAGGTGGGAGGAGACGAGGACGGTACGACCCTCGGCGGCCAGGGACTTCAGCAGGGTGCGGATCCACAGGACGCCCTCGGGGTCCAGGCCGTTGACCGGTTCGTCGAGGAGGACGGTGGCCGGGTCGCCGAGCAGGGCGGCGGCGATGCCGAGGCGCTGGCCCATGCCGAGGGAGAAGCCCTTGACCCTGCGGTGCGCCACGTCGGTGAGGCCGGCGAGGCCGAGGACGTGGTCGACGCGGGTGCGCGGGATGCCGTGGGTGTGGGCGAGGGCGCGCAGGTGCTGGAAGGCGGTGCGGCCCGGGTGGACGGAGCGGGCCTCCAGCAGGGCGCCGACCTCCGTGAGGGGCGCGGGGTGGGCGGCGTAGGCGCGGCCGCCGACGGTGGCGCTGCCCCGGGTGGGGGCGTCCAGGCCGAGGATCATCCGCAGGGTGGTGGACTTGCCGGCGCCGTTCGGGCCGAGGAAGCCGGTGACCGTGCCGGGGCGGACGGTGAAGGACAGGTCGGTGACGACGGTCCGGTCGCCGTAGCGTTTGGTGAGGTCCTGTGCCGTAATCATGCTTCGATGCTCGTCCGCGCGGGGGGCGGGGGCGTCGGACCGTCGGCCGTATTCGGGGTGAGGGGGTGGTACCCCGGTACTACGGTGGCGGCCATGAGTGCCCTGCCCTTCGAGGACTGTGTGATCCGGCCGGTGCGTGCGGACGAGTGACGTGCGGCGAAGGCGCTGCGGGACCTGGTGGCGCGTCTCGCCTTCCTGGACACGTACGAGGACGCCGTGGCCCTGCCGGACGCGTACTGGAGGGAGCGGACGGCGAACGGGGCCGAGGGCGCCCACCGTGCCGGTGGGCGGGGCGGGCGGGGTGGCCGGGGGCCGTGGTCAGACCGGCAGTTCGTCGTGCGGCCAGCGGGCTCGGCCCTGCTCGCGGGAGCGGAGCAGGGCCAGGGTGGGCATGCCCCGGTCGGCGCCGGTGGCGAGGAGCTCCGGGAGCTGGGGGAGCGGGGCCACGGCGGCCACGTCGTCCAGGACGAGGGTGAGTGGTGGGTCGAGCCGACCGGAGGATGACCGTTCGGCCATGCGCCGGCCGTGCTCGACCACGTGTGCGGCGAGGGCCGTCAGCAGGGGCATCGCGCCCGGGCTGGTGCGGGGGTCCTCGATGGATTCACCCACGACATAGAGCGTGCCCCCTTCGTGGACGAAGGAATCCAAGGCGAGGGCATCAGTTCGGTGGGGAGTGCAGGCCTCGCGCACATTGACCGTGGACAGGGCGGACAGGGCACGGGTGGTCAGCTGCTGGGCCATGTCCCGGCGTTCGGGATGTGCCGTGAGGGCCGCTTCCAGTTCGCCCGCGGAGCCGGGGGCGGCCTTGGGGTGGGTGCGGAGGATGCGGACGGCGTCGTGGACCTGGATGCCCTGGGCCCAGCGGTGGACGTGGCGGACGGTACGGCCGTCGACGGCGGCGGCGTGCACATAGCTGCGGAGCAGCGTCTCGGCGGTGTCGCCGACCGCCTGGTCGAGGCGGGAGGAGGGGCGGACGGGGGCGAGGAGCGCCGCCGCGCGGGAGGCCGCCGTGTCCTTGTGCTCGCAGCCGGTGGTGGGGGACCAGTGGAGGCGGGCGGGGGTGTCGCAGCGGTGCGTGGGGTCGTAGAGGTGGGTGGGGCCGAGTTTGGCGCGGGCGTCCTTGGTCTCGGCCCACAGGG
The DNA here is from genome assembly GCF_007829875.1 of Streptomyces capillispiralis. Lineage (NCBI taxonomy): Bacteria > Bacillati > Actinomycetota > Actinomycetes > Kitasatosporales > Streptomycetaceae > Streptomyces > Streptomyces capillispiralis. The sequence goes on from NZ_VIWV01000001.1 coordinate 4,234,830, forward strand.
CGGGGTTGGAGGTGAGGACGAGGGTGGGTCCCTCGGCTTCCCGTATGGCCTGGACGGCGGTTGCGTGGCGCAGGTCGGGCGGGCCGTAGTGCACCGCGGCCTCGGCACGGTGCGGTGCGCGGACGTCGGGGCGGTGGCTCCCGGTGGGGGAGGGCGACGGTGGCCGCGGTGCCTCCTCCTGCGGCGTCCTCGGGGTCGGTACCTCGTGCGGGTGAGCCGGCTCCGCCTGCCGAGGCGGCTGGGGTTGCGGTAGCGGTTGCGGTTGCGGTTGCGGCTCAGGCTTCGGTACGTCCGTCGTCCGCGCCGCGCGGCGGCGGGCCCGGCCCGCTCGCCAGCGGGCGACCGTGCCCACGACGAACACCGTCAGCACGGTCAGGATCATCAGCTGGCTGATGAACAGGCCCCAGAAGAGGCCGTAGCCGGACAGGGCGGAGGCAGGTGTGTCCGGCCAGGCGCCGGGCATGTCGTGCGGCCGGGCGACGAGGTGGCGCACGGCCAGGGGGGTGCGGGCGAAGGTCACCCCGGACGGCCAGTGCCCGTGGGCGAAGACGCCCGCGAGGCCCGTGGCCGTCCACACCATCGTGGTCAGGCCGAGGAGGAACGCGAGGACGCCGATCAGCAGCCCGTCGGGGATGCCGCCGGCCCGGCCGTGTGCGCGGTGATCGTCCGGTCTCACGCGTTCCCCCTACGCCACCGTCGATTCGGAGTCGCCGACGTGCTGCTCCACGAAGGCCGCCGCGCGTTCCTCCGCCTCCCGTTCGGCGGCGCGCAGGGCGTCGTCGTTGAGGTCGGCGGAGGACTCGGTCATCGCGCGGTCGGTGAACACCAGGGGGCGTTCGGTCTCGGTGACCAGGTGTTTGACCACCTGGACGTTGCCGTTGACGTCCCAGACCGCGATGCCGGGCGTGAGGGTCGGGATGATCTCCACGGCCCAGCGGGGCAGGCCCAGGACCCGTCCGGTGGCCCTCGCCTCGTCGGCCTTCTGGGCGTAGATGGTCCGGGTCGACGCCATCTTCAGGATGGCCGCCGCCTCCTTCGCGGCCGCCCCGTCCACCACGTCGGACAGGTGGTGGACGACGGCGACGAAGGACAGGCCGAGCCGCCGGCCGAACTTCAGCAGGCGCTGGAAGAGCTGGGCGACGAAGGGGCTGTTGATGATGTGCCAGGCCTCCTCGACCAGGAAGATGCGCTTCTTCCGGTCGGGGCGGATCCAGGTGTGCTCCAGCCACACGCCGACGATCGCCATCAGGATCGGCATGGCGATGGAGTTGCGGTCGATGTGGGACAGGTCGAAGACGATGAGCGGCGCGTCCAGGTCGATGCCGACGGTCGTCGGCCCGTCGAACATGCCGCGCAGGTCACCGTCGACCAGGCGGTCCAGGACCAGGGCGACGTCCAGGCCCCAGGCCCGTACGTCGTCTATGGCGACGTTCATCGCCTCCGCCGACTCCGGTTCGGGGTGGCGCAGTTGGTCGACGATGTCGGAGAGGACCGGCTGGCGTTCGACGATGGTCTCGTTGACGTAGGCGTGCGCCACCTTGAGGGCGAAGCCGGAGCGCTCGTCCAGGCCGTGGCCCATCGCGACCTCGATGATGGTCCGCAGCAGTGCCAGCTGGCCCGTGGTGGTGATCGACGGGTCGAGCGGGTTGAGCCGGATGCCGTGGTCCAGGGCGGCCATCGGGTCCAGCCGGATGGGAGTTATCCCCAGCTCCTGCGCGATGAGGTTCCACTCGCCGACGCCGTCCTCGCCCTGTGCGTCCAGGACGACGACCTGCCGGTCGCGGAAGCGCAGCTGGCGCAGGACGTACGTCTTCTCCAGGGCCGACTTGCCGTTGCCGGACTCCCCGAGGACCAGCCAGTGCGGGGCGGGGAGCTGTTGGCCGTAGAGCTGGAAGGGGTCGTAGATGTAGCCCTTCCCGGAGTAGACCTCGCGGCCGATGATGACGCCGGAGTCGCCGAGGCCGGGCGCGGCGGTCGGCAGATAGACCGCCTGGGCCTGGCCGGTGGAGGTGCGCACCGGAAGCCGGGTCGTCTCGACCTTCCCGAACAGGAAGGACGTGAAGGCGTCGGTGACGACGGACAGCGGATCCCGCATCAGGAATCAGCCCCTACCTTCGAATGCCGGTGGCGAACGGGAGTGTGTTCACGAAGGCGCGGTGGTGCTCGCGGTCGCACCACTCCAGCTTCAGGTACGACTTTCCGGCCGACGCCCGTATGGTCCGCTTGTCGCGGGCCAGGGCCTCGGGGGTGCGGGAGGAGACGGTGATGTAGCCGACGAGGTTGACGCCCGCCGCGCCGCTGGCGAGGTCCTCGCCGCGCTGGTCGAGGCGGCTGTGGGCGGCGAGGTCGCGGGGGTCGACGGTGCGGTTCATCTTGGCGGCGCGGGACGCCTCCGCCTCGTCGTTGGTCTTCTCGGTGAGCATGCGCTCGATGGCGACCTCGGTGGGTTCGAGGTCCATCGTGACGGCGACCGTGCGGATCACGTCCGGGGTGTGGACCAGCAGCGGCGCCAGGAAGTTGACGCCGACGGGGGTCATCGGCCACTCCTTCACCCAGGCGGTGGCGTGGCACCAGGGGGCGCGGGTGGCGGACTCGCGGGTCTTGGCCTGGAGGTAGGTGGGCTCCATGGCGTCCAGCTCGGCCGGCCAGGCGTTGCGCTGGGTCATCGCCTGGATGTGGTCGATCGGGTGGTCCGGGTCGTACATGGAGTGGACCAGCGAGGACAGTCTGCTCTGGCCGAGCGGCTGCCGTACGCGGATGTCGGCCTCCTGGAGCCGGGAGCAGATGTCGGTCAGCTCACGGGCCATGACGACGGCGAGCCCGGCGTCGCGGTCGACCTTGCCGCCGCCCTGGCTGCGCATCGCGCGGGCCATGGTGTGGGCCTCGGCGGCCAGCTCGCGGGTGTAGTGCATGCAGGCGACCAGGTACGCGCGGTGCTGCTCGCTGCTGGTCGACACCATCGACTGCAACTGGTCGTACGACTGCTGGAGCCACGGCGGTGCCTTCTCGTCCCCGCGGATGCTGACGTCCTTGGCGTGGGCGTCGGGGTCGGCGGGCAGGGTGCGGGCCAGCATCTGGATGCGGGTGACGAAGCCGTCGCCGTTGGCGACGTGCTTGAGCAGGGTGCCGAAGCGGTCGACGAGGGCTTCCTGGTCCTCGGAGTCGCGCAGGCCGACGCCCGGGCCTTCGATCTCGATGGCCGCCGTGACGGTTTTGCGGTCCGCGTGCAGCAGGACGGCGATCTCGTCCGGCCCGAAGGGCGCGGCGAGCCAGGTGATCCGTCCGATGCCGGGCGGCGGTCCGACCTCCACCTCGCGCCCGTCGAGCCGGGTGCCGGCCTCGACGACGCCGGAGCGGTAGGTGGCACCGCTGCGCAGGGTGCGCTTGTAGCTGCGGTTGATCTCGAACCACTTGTAGAACGTGCGGTGCTTGTACGGCACGTACACCGCGGCCAGCGCCAGCATGGGCAGGCCGGCGAGGAGGACGATCCGCACGGACAGGACGGGGACGAGGAGTCCGCACATCATGCCGAGGAACGCGCCCACGACGATCAGCGCGATCTCACCGGTCTCGCGATTGCGGCCGACGATCGCGTTCGGCCGGGCGCGGCCGATCAGATACGTACGGCGGGGCGTGACCGGATGGGACACGTGGGACTCGGTCGTCAACGCCCTTCACCTCCCGTGCGGTTGTTGCTGCTGTTGCGGGTGCTGCTGGCGTGGGGCGTGTTCACCGGGCTGCCCGAGCGCGGTGCGGGTGCGGCGGAGGGGACGGTCCCGCCGCTGTTGGACGTGCGGGAGCTGTGCGCGGCGACTCCGCCGGAGGCCGGGTTGGAGGGGCGGGGGCCGGAGGACTGGCCGCCGCCGTTGTTGTCGGCGCGGGTGCTGTGGGTCTTGATGCCCTGGGCGACCAGGCTCGCCGGGGAGCTCATGACGGCGGCGGCCTTGCCCTCGGCGCCCTGCATGAGGCGGTTGTTGCGGGAGTGGGCGAGTTCGTCGCCGAAGCCGGGGACGAAGCGGTAGATCATCGCCGAGGCGAAGATGGCGAGCAGGATGATCGCCAGCCCGGAGACGACGGCGGAGAACGCGTCGGGGCCCTCTTCGGCGGACAGCGCGCCGGCGAGGCCGAGCACGATGACGATGACGGGCTTGACCAGGATCACGGCGATCATGATGCCCGCCCAGCGGCGGACGTGGCCCCACAGGTTCTTGTCGACGAGGCCGGCGTAGACGACGGTGCCGAGGAGGGCGCCGACGTAGAGCAGGGCGGCGCGGATGACCAGTTCCAGCCAGAGGACGCCGGCGGCGAGGATGGAGACGAGGGAGACGACGATCAGCATGATCGGGCCGCCGCCGATGTCCTCGCCCTTTTCGAGGGCGGCGGAGAACGTGCCGAAGAACGTGTCCGTCTGGTCGCCGGTCGCCTTCGCGAGCACGTCGGTGACGCCGTCGGTCGCGGAGACGACGGTGTAGAGGATCAGCGGGGTGAACGCCGAGGCGAGGACGGTGAGCCAGAGGAAGCCGATGGCTTCGGAGAGGGCGGTGGTGAGCGGGACGCCTCGTACGGCGCGCTTGGCGACGGCGAGCAGCCAGAGCAGGAGGGTCAGGATCGTCGAGGCGGCGAAGACGACGGCGTACTGCTGGAGGAAGGTGTCGTTGGTGAAGTCGACCTCGGCGGTCTCCTGGACGGCGTCGCTGAGCTTGTCGACGGTCCAGGAGGCGGCCTCGGCGCAGCCCTTGGCCAGGGAGGCGAGGGGGTCGAGGGTGGTGGTGGGGTCGTCGAGCGTGCTGCTGGTTCCGCCGGAGTCGCGGCCCTCGCCTTGCTCGCAGTAGTCCTTGGCGCGGCCGACGATGAGGTCGCAGTTGCTGTCCGACGGCGTGGGTGTCGGGGTGGGGGCCGCCGTGGCACGGGTCGCCAGCAGCAGGGCCGTTGCCTGCACGGCTGTGAGAGCGGCGGCGATCCTGAGTACGCGGCGCGGGCTACCGGGCATACGTGAAGCCTCCGTACTCCTGGACGGCCTTGGCCATCTCGTCGGCGGTGGACGCCTTGTCGTCTCCGGGGACGGGCGCGGGCCCGTCCTTCTGCGAGAAGCCGTCCACCTTCCAGTCGTCGTCCGTCCAGCGCAACTGGAGCGTCATGGTGAACCAGTCGCTGGTGACCGGGTTGGTGGACTTCTCGCCGGCCGTGCCGAACACGCCGGAGCACCAGACCTCTACGGTGGCGGCGGTGTCCGAGTAAGTCGTGACCTTGGTGCCGATCGGCATGGTGCGTGAGACGTAGGTGCCGCCCGCGACCGCGTTGCCGTTCTCATCGAGGCCGATGCTGCTCAGGAACTCCTTGGTGTACGCCTTGTCGAAGCGGTTCTCCAGGGACGCCTGCCTGTCGGCGACGAAGACCTGCCGGGCGATCTCCGTCCGCCGCTCGGGCTTGAGGATGTCGGCGGAGCCCAGAGCCACCGCGTAGTTCGCTGCCGCGCTCTCCGCTCCCTGGCGGTTGTGGGCGAAGCCCGACGGGATGCCGGTCGACTTCGTCGTCACCGGCTTCTGGCCCGAGGGGGCCGTCGCCGAGGCCTTGGAGGAGTCGCCGGTGGTCTCCTTCGGTGCGGAGTCGCCGCCTCCACGGTTCGCGAAGGCGATCGCGGCGATGAGGAGGACCACCACGGCGACCACCGTGACGAGGCTGCGCGACGAGGAGCGGCCGGCTCTGCGCGCACCGCCGTACGGGTCGCCGCCGTCTCCCTCCGGCAGACGGATGCGGGTCTGGCCCGTGTCGTCTCCGAGACTCATACCGCCTGCGCCCCCTCAGCGTCGTGCGGAAACACCTCGTACTCCGTGTACTCCACGTACGACGGTAGCCGTGCCGGCTCCCGTGCGGGCGCGGTGTGGTGACTGGACATCAGGGAAACGCAACCTCAGCCGGTGGGCACGACGGGCGGGTGGGATGGAGGGGGGCCGGGCGTGCCCGGTCGGGGTCGATGGGGCGTACCTATACGGCCATGCCGTACACGATGGTGAACAGCGTGCCGAGCGAGCCGATGATGAAGACGCCCGTCAGCCCCGCGATGATGAGGCCCTTGCCCTGTTCGGCGCTGAACGTGTCCCTCAACGCGGTGGCGCCGATGCGCTGTTTGGCCGCCCCCCAGATGGCGATGCCGAGGCAGATGAGGATGGCTACCGCCATGACCACTTCGATCATGATTTTGGCCTCGTTGCCCAGGCTGCCGAAGGGGCCCCAATCCGGAGCGATCCCGCCGATAATGGTGTTGATGTCTCCCTCGTCGGCCGCGAAGAACATGTAAGTCACCGCCCCTGTATGGGTTGTTCCGCTTCCCCTGCGGTGGTGCAGAGGTCAGGCCTCATTGTCGCCGACGATGACGCTGTCGCATGTCGACTTGGCGTCATCTGTTGGCGGGTTTCGTACGAATAGCTTGCCACCGGCGCGCGCCGGACTCCGGGAGGGGCGCGTTCCGACGGGTGAAGAGTCGTATCGTCACTCTGTGTATCACGGTGTGTTACCGCGGGCAACGAAGGGGAAGCGGCCGGGGCGGGTGGTGTGCGCGGTCTATTCGGCATGCCCTCTCTTCTGCTGTGATCAACCCGGAGGACGGGTGTCGCCTCTACACTGACGTTCGGCTACGTACTGCGCGGCGACGAGGGGCGGTTGACGGTGCGCAAGGCATGGGTCGCGGCGGGGATCGCCGTCAGTTCCGCGCTTGCTCTCGTGATGCTGCTGGTCGTAGGGGTCTACGTCGTCGCCGGGAACCTCGTGAACGGGGTCGGCGGCGGGGCGGCCAAGTCGCTGGCCAAGGGGAGCGTGCCGGCCGCGTACCAGGCGCTCGTGCAGAAGTGGGGCACCCTCTGCCCGGCCATCAACCCGGCGCTGCTCGCGGCCCAGCTCTACCAGGAGAGCGGGTTCAACCCGAAGGCGCAGAGCCACGCGGCGGCGCAGGGCATCGCCCAGTTCATCCCCGGCACCTGGGCCACGCACGGGATCGACGGGGACGGGGACGGGGACCGCGACGTGTGGGATCCGAAGGACGCCATCCCGTCCGCGGCGACGTACGACTGCACGCTCGCGTCCTACGTGAAGGACGTCGGCGGGAATCTGACCGAAAACATGCTCGCCTCGTACAACGCCGGGGCGTACGCGGTCATCAAGTACGGAGGGGTTCCGCCGTACGAGGAGACGCAGAACTACGTCAAGAGGATCAAGTCGCTGGAGGAGAGCTTCGCCGCGCCGGTGGGGCGGGTCGATCCGTCGAAGCAGGCCGCCGGGGCGATCGCGTACGCGCAGAAGAAGCTCGGCACGCTGTATCTGTGGGGCGGTAACGGTACGCCTGAGCAGGGCGGACGGTTCGACTGCTCGGGTCTGACCAAGGCGGCGTACGAAAGCGTGGGGATCACGCTGCCGCGGGTGGCGAACGACCAGTACAACGCGGGGCCGCATCCGAAGCGGGACGAACTGCTGCCGGGCGATCTGGTGTTCTTCTCGGACGATCTGACCAATTCGCGGGCCATCCGGCATGTGGGCATTTATGTCGGCGGCGGGTACATGATCGACGCGCCCCGTACCGGTGCCGTGATCCGATTCGACCCGATCGACACGCCTGACTACTTCGGTGCCACCCGGGTCACCGAAGATGGCGCGAAAGCACTGCCCACGACCGTGTGAGCGGAGCGTGAGCCCACCCCCTGAGCTGCGAGGATGTATCTCTCTTCGATAACGTCTGCGTGATCATTCGGTGGAGTGTGGAACGTATCAACGGGGGCCGTGCGTTCCTGTTGTCGTAGCCGAGCAGACGAGCGCTTCTACAACCACGGGGGTGGCAGGAGCGGCGTGCGCACCGTGCGCCGGGACAGATGACGAAGGGGCCGCAGCACTATGGCTGGACTCGCCGATTCCGGGTCGAACCCCGACGTCGACCTGCTCTACGACATCAACGGTCTCGCCAAGGACGCGCCGCCGTGGTTCGACCGGGTCATGGAGTTCGTCGGCGAGTACGGGCTGCTGTTCGCCATGGTCCTGCTGGTGATGTGGTGCTGGTGGACCGTGCGGCGGCGGGGCGGTGAGGACGCGGCGCCCTCCGTCGCGGCCCTGGTGTGGGCACCGCTGGCGGCCGGTGTCGCGGTCCTGGTGAACGTGCCGATCCGGGGATTCGTGGAGCGGCCCAGGCCGTTCAACGACCACGGGGGCCTGGAAGTCCTCGTCGAGGGCAAGACCGACTTCTCCTTCGTCAGCGACCACGCGACGATCACCATGGCGCTCGCCGTCGGACTGTTCGTCGCCAACCGGAGGTTCGGCCTCGTCGGCCTCGGCATCGCCCTGCTCGAAGGTTTCTGCCGCGTCTACATGGGCGTGCACTACCCGACGGACGTCGTGGGCGGACTCGCGCTCGGTACGGCGGTCGCGCTGCTGCTGTCGCCGCCGGCCATGGCCCTGCTGACGCCGGTCATGCGGGCGATCGAGCGGTCGCCGCGGGCCGGGTGGCTGATCACGGCCCGGGGCCGGCACCACACCGAGGAGGGCCGCGTGGCCGCGGGTGCCCGCAACGGGGCGTCCGGTGCCGAGGAGCGGGACCTGGCGGCCTGACCCGCCAAGGGGCCGGTGGGCCGCGGGGTTCGCGGGCCACAGGGCCTGGGGGCGGGTGAAGACGCGGGCCGGGCCGTGGCGCCAGTTCGTGAGGGTCGGGTCCGGGTAGTTCTGGTACGCCGCGCCGGACGCGTGCGGGCGCATGGCCCGGTGGGCCGACGACAGCCAGGACTCGGCGGCGGCACCGGACGTGCCGACGCTCCAGGACCCGACAGCCGAGGGCGCGAGCGCGCTGATCGGCTGGCCACCTCACCGGCGTCCCCGACGAACTGCTCACCGCGCTGCGCGCCTTGGCGGACCGGTCCCTCGACACCCCGGTCCCGTCGGGCCAGTACGAGGCCCATTCCCTCTTCAGCGTCCCGGACGTGGTGGACGAGGTCGACGTCGGCCGCGCACGAACGGTTCGCGCGGGTATGGCGGGAGGGCTCGGCGGCGGTGCGCGGGGAGCGCGGGGACCGAGGCGCCCCGGAGGGGGCGGGCGTCACTCGCCGGTGTGGTTCCTGGCGTCCGTGCGCGCCTGGCTGCGGGCCCTTCTGGCGGGGCCGCGCCAGCCGCAGGAACAGCGGGCCACGCAGAAAGGGCCCTGTTCGACGGTGGTCGTGCTGTGCCCGCCGGGGTCCGCCTCGTCCTCGTGATGCGCCACCCGTCAACGGTAGCGCTCCGGTGGGCCCGCGTGACGGGCCCATCCACCGGTCGTTAGCCGGGACGACAGGCGGCCCGTGTCGGACGGAGCGGGGGTAGGCAGGCGATGGTTCGACGGCAGCAGCGCAGGCGGTGGGGCGGCGTGGTGGCCGCGGTCGGGGTCGTGGGCTGCCTGGGAGCCGGGGCCGCGGGCTGCGCGCGCGGTGAGGCCGTGACCGGGGGTGCTCCCGCGGGCGATCCGGTGCGGCTGCTGCACCGGGCCGCCGACGCGCTCGTGGCGGCCGGGAGTTCCAGGGCGCGGACGTCCCTGGAGATGGCCACCGGCGGGACCCGGGTCACCATCAGGGGCGAGGGCGTGTACGACTACCGCGAGCGGCTCGGCCGACTGGAGGTGCTGCTGCCGCAGGACCCGGCGGGCACCGCGGCACGGCGGCCCATCACCGAACTGCTCGCCCCCGGCGCGCTGTTCATGAAGAACCGGGGCGCCGGGGTGCCCGCCGACAAGTGGGTGCGCGTGGACACCGGGACGCTGTCCGACGGCAATCTCGTCACCGGCGGGGCCACGGACCCGTTCGTCGCGGCCGAGGTGCTGCGCGGGACGCGCTCGGCGACGTTCGTGGGGCGGACCGAGGTGGCGGGGACGAAGGTGCGCCACTACCGGGGGACCGCCGACCTGGAGAGGGCGTCGCGCGAGGCCTCGGAGGCGAACCGGGGGCCGCTGGGCGCGGCGGCCGCGGGCTTCGCCACGGCCCGGGTGCCGTTCGACGCCTACCTCGACGACCAGGGCAGGATCCGCAAGGTCCGTCAGCGGTTCAGCTTCGTCAACGGCCGGCAGGAGGCGCCCGTCGCGGTCGCCTCGACGACGCTGCTGTACGACTTCGGCGTCCCGGCCGACGTACGGCTGCCCGGGGGCGGGGACATCTACGCGGGCCGGATCGCCGAGGAGTGACCGGCCTGAACTAGCCCTTCCGTGCCATGCGCGGGGTGTAGGGCGCTCCCTACTCTAGGAAGTCGGTGACGACGGAGAAGAGGTGAGGCGCGTGGCTCTGCTCAGGGGTGGGACGGTGCAGGACCACGTGGCGCTCGCCGAGATCGAACTGTGCGGGGAGCTGATCATCGCCGCCTCCGCCGCCGAGGACCGGCTCAGCCTGGAGAGCATCGACGAGGTGCTGCGGGTGGCCGAGGCGCGGGCGGAGTCCGCACGGGAGTGAGACCGGTCAGGTTCGCAGCATGCGGGCGATGGCCTGGGTCGCCTCCTTGACCTTCGCGTCGATCTCGTCGCCGCCCTTGAGGGCCGCGTCGGCGACGCAGTGGCGCAGGTGCTCCTCGAGGAGTTGCAGGGCGAACGACTGCAGGGCCTTGGTGGAGGCGGACACCTGGGTGAGTATGTCGATGCAGTACACGTCCTCGTCGACCATGCGCTGCAGGCCGCGGATCTGGCCCTCGATGCGGCGCAGGCGTTTGAGGTGCTCCTGCTTCTGCTTGTGGTAGCCGTGGATGCCCCGGTCGTGGTCGGTCACGACCTCCGTGGCGTCGGCCACGTCCGCCGGGTGCGCCGCCGCGCCGGTCGCGCTCGGGGAGGGCGCGTCCGCGCCGGTCTCGGTGGTCGTCATCGCGTCCTCCTGGTGCACTGGCAGCCGACATATACCCCTGGTGGGTATATGGTAGCGAACTTTGATGGGTATAGGCCTCTTGGCCAATGACATGCGCCGCGGCCGGAAACGGACCACGGACCGCCCCTGTGCTCATCACTCTGCCTGATGGGCGACACTGGGGGGCGGCCCGTTACACGTGGCCGGATGATGCGCCTAGCATCAGCCTGACCGAAACCGATGCTCACCGAGGACCCCACGTGCGCTTTCGTCTGACCCCCAGGGAGACGAGCTTCTACGACATGTTCGCCGCGTCCGCGGACAACATCGTCACGGGCTCGAAACTCCTGATGGAACTGCTCGGGGCGGACCCCTCCGCCCGGGCCGAGATCGCAGAGCGTATGCGGGCCGCGGAACACGCAGGTGACGACGCCACGCATGCGATCTTCCACCAGCTGAACTCCTCGTTCATCACGCCCTTCGACCGCGAGGACATCTACTCCCTCGCGTCCTCCCTCGACGACATCATGGACTTCATGGAGGAGGCCGTCGACCTGGTCGTCCTCTACAACGTCGAGGAACTGCCCAAGGGCGTCGAGCAGCAGATCGAGGTGCTGGCGCGGGCGGCGGAGCTGACCGCGGAGGCCATGCCGCACCTGCGCACCATGGAGAACCTCACCGAGTACTGGATCGAGGTCAACCGTCTGGAGAACCAGGCCGACCAGATCCACCGCAAGCTGCTGGCCCACCTCTTCAACGGCAAGTACGACGCGATCGAGGTGCTGAAGCTCAAGCAGATCGTGGACGTACTGGAGGAGGCGGCCGACGCCTTCGAGCACGTGGCGAACACGGTGGAGACCATCGCCGTCAAGGAGTCCTGAGCCCTTCATGGACACCTTCGCTCTGGTCGTGACCATCGGGGTCGCGCTCTTCTTCACCTACACCAACGGCTTCCACGACTCGGCGAACGCGATCGCGACGTCCGTGTCGACGCGCGCGCTCACCCCGCGGGCGGCGCTCGCTATGGCGGCCGTGATGAACCTGGCCGGCGCGTTCATGGGGTCGGGGGTCGCCAAGACGGTCAGTGAGGGGCTGATCCAGACACCCGAGGGGTCGAAGGGGATGGGCATCCTCTTCGCGGCGCTGGTGGGCGCGATCGTCTGGAACCTGATCACCTGGTACTTCGGGCTGCCGTCCTCGTCGTCGCACGCGCTGTTCGGCGGCATGGTGGGCGCGGCGCTGGCCGGCGGGACGACGGTGTACTGGGACGGGGTGCTCGACAAGGTCGTCATCCCCATGTTCGTCTCGCCGGTGGTCGGCATGCTCGCCGGATACCTGGTGATGACGGCGATCCTGTGGATGTTCCGGCGGGCCAACCCGCACAAGGCCAAGCGGGGCTTCCGCATCGCGCAGACGGTGTCGGCGGCGGGCATGGCCCTCGGACACGGCTTGCAGGACGCGCAGAAGACGATGGGCATCGTGGTGATGGCGCTGGTCATCGCCGACGTCGAGGACTACGGCGACCCGATCCCGGTCTGGGTGAAGATCGCCTGCGCGGTGATGCTGTCCGCGGGGACGTACGCGGGTGGCTGGCGGATCATGCGGACGCTGGGACGGAAGATCATCGAGCTGGACCCGCCGCAGGGGTTCGCCGCGGAGACCACGGGCGCGTCGATCATGTTCGGCTCGGCGTTCCTGTTCCACGCGCCGATCTCCACGACGCACGTGATCACCTCGGCGATCATGGGCGTGGGGGCCACCAAGCGGGTCAACGCCGTGCGGTGGGGGGTCGCCAAGAACATCGTGCTGGGGTGGTTCATCACCATGCCGGCGGCGGCCGCGGTGGCCGCGGTGTCGTTCGGACTGGTCAATCTCGCGTTCTTGTAGCGGTACAGCGGTACCTCCCAGGCCTTTCCGGCACGGGGGGAGGCACGACTGCCCGCGGTTGTTCGCGGGCGTGTGAAAGGGCCCGCCCCCGGGAGCCAGGGGCGGGCCCTTCGTGCCTCGCGGTGGCACCGCCATGCAGCACCGCGAGGGGATCGGATCAGCCGAAGCGGCCGGAGATGTAGTCCTCCGTGGCCTGGACCGACGGGTTGGAGAAGATGCGCTCCGTGTCGTCGATCTCGATCAGCTTGCCGGGCTGGCCGACGGCCGCCAGGTTGAAGAACGCCGTGCGGTCCGAGACGCGCGCCGCCTGCTGCATGTTGTGCGTCACGATGACGATCGTGAAGCGCTCCTTCAGCTCACCGATCAGGTCCTCGATGGCGAGGGTGGAGATCGGGTCCAGGGCGGAGCAGGGCTCGTCCATCAGCAGGACGTTCGGCTCGACCGCGATGGCGCGGGCGATGCACAGGCGCTGCTGCTGACCGCCGGAGAGGCCGGAGCCCGGCTTGTTCAGGCGGTCCTTCACCTCGTTCCAGAGGTTGGCGCCCTTGAGGGACTTCTCGACGACGTCGTCCAGCTCGGACTTCTTGTACTTGCCGTTCAGCCGCAGGCCCGCCGCCACGTTGTCGTACACCGACATCGTGGGGAAGGGGTTCGGGCGCTGGAAGACCATGCCGACCTCACGCCGCACGGCCACCGGGTCGATGCCCGCGCCGTACAGGTTCTCGTCGTCGAGCATGACCTTGCCGTCGACCCGGCCGCCCGGGGTCACCTCGTGCATGCGGTTGAGGGTGCGCAGGAAGGTGGACTTGCCGCAGCCGGACGGGCCGATGAAGGCCGTCACGGAACGGGGTTCGACGGTCATCGAGATGTCCTCGATGGCCAGGAAGGAGCCGTAGTAGGCGTTCAGGCCGCTCACATCGATGCGCTTGGCCATGGGTATCACTGCTTCTTTCGAGTCCGAGTCGCTGGCTGTCTTCGCCGTGGCCGCGTCAGCGACCGGTCTTGGGGGCCTTCCAGCGGGCGATGCCGCGGGCCACCAGGTTGAGGATCATGATGAACGCGATGAGCGTCAGGGCCGCCGCCCAGGCACGGTCGTACGCCGCGCCGGAGCCGCCGCTGTTGGCGTACTGCAGGTAGATGTACATCGGCAGTGACGCCTGCGGGTCGGAGAACGGGTTGGCGTTGATGAAGTTCGTGACCCAGACCAGCAGCAGCACGGGGGCCGTCTCACCGGTGATACGGGCGATGGCCAGCATGACGCCGGTGGTGATGCCGCCGATCGAGGTCGGCAGGACCACCTTGAGGATGGTGCGCCACTTCGGCACGCCCAGCGCCAGCGAGGCCTCGCGCAGCTCGTTCGGGACGAGCTTGAGCATCTCCTCCGTGGAGCGGACGACCACCGGGATCATCAGGATGGACAGGGCCATCGAGCCGGCGAAGCCGGAGTAGCCCATGCCCAGGATCAGGATCCACAGGCTGAGGATGAACAGACCGGCGACGATCGACGGGATGCCCGTCATGACGTCGACGAAGAAGGTGACGGCCTTGGCGAGCTTGCCGCGCCCGTACTCGACCAGGTAGATCGCGGTGAGCACGCCGATCGGCACGGAGATCAGGGTGGCGAGGCCGACCTGCTCCAGGGTGCCGAGGATGGCGTGGTAGATGCCGCCGCCGGGCTCGGTGTCGGCGACCACGCCCATCGAGTGGCTCAGGAAGTAGCCGTCGAAGACCTTGGTGCCGCGCTTGACCGTCTCCCAGATCAGGGAGGCCAGCGGGATGACGGCCATCAGGAACGCGACCCAGACCAGGCTGGTCGCGGTGCGGTCCTTGGCCTGGCGGCGGCCCTCGATCCTGGCCGAGATGCCGTAGCTGCCGAGGACGAAGAGGACCGCGGCGATCAGGGCCCACTGGATGTCGCTGTCCAGGCCGGCCGCGGCGCTGATGCCGTAGCCGAGGGCGGCGGAGCCGACGGCGACCGCCCAGCCGAACCACTTGGGCAGGGTCGCTCCGCGCAGCGAGGCGCCTTGGGGGGTGAGGGTTGCGTTGCTCATGCGTTGGCCCCCGAGTACTCCTTGCGGCGGGCGATGATCAGGCGGGCCGCGCCGTTGACCACCAGCGTGATGACGAACAGCACGAGACCGGAGGCGATCAGGGCGTCGCGGCCCATCTCGGTGGCCTCGTTGAACTTGCTGGCGATGTTCTGGGCGAACGTGCCGCCGCCCGGGTCGAGCAGGCTGGCGCTGATGTCGAAGGACGGCGAGAGCACCATGGCGACGGCCATCGTCTCGCCGAGCGCGCGGCCGAGGCCCAGCATCGAGGCGGAGATGACGCCGGAGCGGCCGAAGGGCAGCACCGACATCCGGATGACCTCCCAGCGGGTGGCGCCGAGGGCCAGGGCGGCCTCCTCGTGCATCCGCGGGACCTGCCGGAAGACCTCGCGGCTCACGTTGGTGATGATCGGAAGGATCATCAGGGCGAGCAGGATGCCGACGGTGAACAGGGAGCGCGGGGCGCCGCCGTTCCACTCGAAGAAGCCGGTCCAGCCCAGGTAGTCGTCGAGCCAGCCGTAGAGGCCGTCCATGTGCGGCACCAGGACGAGGGCGCCCCACAGGCCGTAGACGATGGACGGGACGGCGGCGAGCAGGTCGATCACGTACGCGATGACACCGCCGAGCCGGCGGGGCGCGTAGTGCGTGATGAACAGGGCGATGCCCACCGAGATCGGGACCGCGATGACCATGGCGATGATCGACGACACGATGGTGCCGAACGCCAGGACCGCGATGCCGAACTCCGGCGGGATGCCGCTGGGGTTCCACTCGAAGGCGGTGAAGAAGTTCGCCTCGTTGTCGCTGATGGCTATGGAGGCGCGGTACGTCAGGAAGGCCGCGATGGCGGCCATGAGGACCAGGACGAAGATGCCGGACCCGCGGGAGAGACCGAGGAAGATCCGGTCACCGGGGCGGGTGGCGCCGCGCGCGGCACGCTGGTCGGCGGGCGCGGACGGTCCGGGTGTGGGGGGAGCGGCTGGTTTCTGTGTGGTGATGTCCATCGGGTTCTCCGGTCTGCGGAGCCACCGGGGCCGGCGGCTCGGTCGGAGCCGTCCTCGGTGTCGGGGGCTCCTGATGGCGGTGCACCGGACGGTGCGGACCGGCTCCGTGGTCGGAGCCGGTCCGCACTCTCGGGTCAGGCGAGGCTCGAGATGGTCTCGCGGACCTTGGTGATGATCTCCTCGGGCATCGGGGCGTAGCCGGCGTCGGCGAGCAGCGCCTGGCCGTCCTCGGAGGCCATGTAGTTCAGGAAGGACTTGGTGGCGGGCAGGGTCTCCGCCTTGTTGCCCTTGTCACAGACGATCTCGTAGGTGACCAGGACGATCGGGTAGGCGCCCGCGGCGGCCGGGGTGTAGTCCAGCTCCAGCGCGAGGTCCTTGCCGGTGCCGACGACCTTGGCGGCGCCGATGGCGGCCGTGGCGTTCTCGATGGTGGCCTTGACCGGCTCGGCGGCCTCGGTCTTGATGTCGACCGTCTTCAGGCCGTCCTTGGCGTAGGAGAGCTCGAAGTACGAGATCGCACCCGAGGTCTGCTTCACCTGCTGGGCCACACCGGAGGAGCCCTGCGCGGACTGGCCGCCCTTGGCCTCCCACGCCTTGCTGGGCTCGTACGACCAGTCCTTGGGCGCGGCTTCCTTCAGGTACGTGGTGAAGTTGTCCGTGGTGCCGGACTCGTCCGAGCGGTGGAAGGCCTGGATCTTCAGGTCGGGAAGCTTGGCGTCGGGGTTGAGCTTGGCGATCGCCTCGTCGTTCCAGTTGGTGATCTTGCTGTCGAAGATCTTGGCGAGGGTCGACGCGTCCAGAACGAGGCTGTCGACGCCCGGGACGTTGAAGCCGACGGCGATCGGACCGCCGACCATGGGCAGGTCGACGCCCTGGCCGTCCTTGCAGATCTTCTTGGACTGCTCGATCTCCTCGGCCTCCAGCGCGGAGTCCGAGCCGGCGAACGCGGTCTGGCCCTGGAGGAACGCGGTGATGCCGGCGCCCGAACCGGTCGGGTTGTAGTTGACCTGGACGTCCTTGCACGCCGCGGAGTACTGCTTCACCCAGGCGTCGATGGCGTTCTTCTGGGCGGAGGAGCCGGAGGCCTGGAGCTGGCCCTTGGCGTCGCCGCAGTCGATGTTGCCGGCCTGCGCGGTGGCGGAGGAGCCGCCGCCCTCGCTGTTGCCGCCGGTGTCATCGGAGCCGCACGCCGTGAGGGCCAGGGCGCCGGAGACGGCGAGAGCACCGAAGGCGAGGGCCCGCCGGTTCTTGCGCTGAAGCTTCACTTGAGTTCCTTCCAGTGGCCGCCGTCCTGAATTCGGCGGCGTGCGAAGTGTGGGTGATGCGGTCGCCTCCCAGCTTCGGGCGTTCCGCATCGCGTAAGGCCGAAATTAGGCAGAACAGGTGAAGCCGCCGATGGCCGTAAATGAACGAGGGGTGAACCCCTGTGGACGGTGCGGTGAGGTCACGGAACGCTCACGTCGAGGACACGGGGGGATACCGGGCGGGAACGGGACAGTCACGGGGCGGCACGCAGCGTGGCGAGCAGGGCGTCCACCAGGCCGGCGTCCCGGGGTTCGGTGAGGCGGGCGCGGGCCGCCTCCGGGGGGAGCCAGAGGACGCGGTCGACCTCGTCGGTCGGCGTGAAGGCGCCGGCGACGGCTTCGGCCGCCCAGTAGCGGACCCGCTTGGGGCGGCCGGCCGCCAGGTAGTGCGACGAGGGCAGCTCGGCCGCCGGGACGGCGGTGTGCCCGGTCTCCTCGGCGACCTCGCGCAGCGCGCCGGCCAGCGGGTCCTCGCCCCGTTTGAGCTTGCCCTTGGGCCAGGACCAGTCGTCGTACTTCGGCCGGTGCACGAGGCAGAGCTCGAGCTCCCCGGTGACCGGGGAGCGGCGCCACAGGACGCAACCGGCGGCCTGGACGGTGAGGGTGCGGTGCCGTGCGGAGTCCGGGGAGTCCACCTGCGCCTCCTGTCCTTTGTCCCTAAGGCGTGCCGACGACGTCCTTCTGCCAGCACCGCTGGAACGCGTACCGCGCGGCCTCCACCTCATGCCGCTGGTCGGCGTGGAGCACGCCCAGCGCGTACGCCGTGGCGGGGGCGATGCGCGGGGTGCGGGCCGCCTGCGCCGCGGCGGCGGCCGCCTCGGAGGCGTCCCGGTGCCGGTCGAGCGCCTCGCCGGCGGCGCACAGGCGCGGATCGGCGGGCGGGGCGTCGCCGGTGCCCGTGTGCAGGACCTCGCGGGCGTAGCGGTGCAGGCGCAGTAGCAGGCGGACCTGGTGCCAGGGGGCGTCCTGCGGGTGCGGGGCGGGGTCCGGGGACAGGCCGTGGATCAGCGCCTCGGCGTTGTACGGGCTGCCCGCGGTGAGCAGGGGCAGCGCGGCGACGGCGTCGGCGAGGCGCTCGCGGGCGGCCTCGGCCAGCGGACGCAGGTCGGCGCCGGCGGCCGCCGGGGACAGGGGGACCTCGCTGGCCAGGACGGCGACCCGGTCGGCGATCCCGTGGAAGCGGGAGGAGCCGAGGGCCTGGAGGGCGGTGGAGTGGGCCCGGGTCCGGGCCAGGGTCAGCTGCCGGTCCAGCAGGGCGCCCGCCTTGGCGGCGCCGACGGTGAGGTTGCCGCGGTCGGGTGCCGGGGCGGGGCCCGAGGACGAGGCCGCCGGGGCGGCCGTGCCGGTGGCGCGGGCGGTGGTGCGGGTGGCGGTGCGGGCGGGGACGGAGGCGGTGGCGGAGGTGCGCCGGGCCGCGCCCGTCATGCCGTCGGCCGCGGCGACGGTGCGGCGCGGGCCGTCCGGGGCCGTACCGCCGCTCGCGCCCGCCGTGGCCACGCCGGTGCGCCGGGCGGTGGCCGGCTCGGCGGCGGCGTGCAGGGCGGCGGTGGTGCGGTCGCGGCCGGGGTCCGTTGACGTGCCCGTCGTGTCCGCGGGCTCGGTGGCCGTGCGGCGGGCGGTGGCCGGCG
Source organism: Streptomyces capillispiralis (assembly GCF_007829875.1). Taxonomy (NCBI): domain Bacteria; kingdom Bacillati; phylum Actinomycetota; class Actinomycetes; order Kitasatosporales; family Streptomycetaceae; genus Streptomyces; species Streptomyces capillispiralis. The sequence goes on from NZ_VIWV01000001.1 coordinate 4,253,524, forward strand.
GGGATGTGCCGGTGCGGTCGCGGCCGGGGGCCGGGGAGGTGGCCGGCGGGGCGGGCGGGTCGGTGGCGGGGCGCCGGGTGCCCGACGGGTCTCCGCCGGTGCCGGAGCCCGTCGCCCCGGGTGCCTGCGACGCGCCCGCGGCGGGGTGCGCGCGGGCCGGGCCCGCCGGGTCCTGGGCGGGCAGCGGCGGCGCCCCCGACAGCCGGTGCAGGGCCAGGAGCAGCTGCTCCAGGCGGGACGCGTACGCGTGCTCCAGGGCCAGGGTGCCGGAGACCCACGCCAGCTCCGGACGCATGGCCTCCGACCAGTCGGGGTCCAGGACCGGCTGGAACGTGTGGAGGCTGGCGCTGATGCGGCGGGCCGCGCGGCGCAGCGCGCGGGCCGCCTCGGCGGAGCCCTCCGACCCGGCCGCGCCGGCCCCGGTCTCCCGGTGCAGGCGCAGCGCGCGCAGGAACTCGGTCGCCTGGGCCCGCAGATAGCCGGCCAGGGCGTCCGCCGGCACCGCGCCAGCCGTCGGATCAAGGTGTCGCTGTGCCACGCCGGCGCCTCCGGGCGTCAATGAGCATCTCCTGGACGTTGCGCAGGGGCTGGCCGTCCGCGTCCGTCGCGTGCCGGGTCCACTCGCCGTCCTGGCCGAGGTGCCAGGACGCCGTGGTGTCGGACATACCGGTCTCCAGCAGCCGGTTCAGGGCAGCCCGGTGGGCCGGGTCGGTGACCCGTACCAGTGCCTCTATACGGCGGTCGAGATTGCGGTGCATCATGTCCGCGCTGCCGAGCCACACCTCGGGCTCGCCGCCGTTGCCGAAGGCGAAGACGCGGGAGTGTTCGAGGAAGCGGCCGAGGACGGACCGTACCCGGACGTTCTCCGACAGGCCCGCCACGCCCGGCCGGATCGCGCAGATGCCGCGCACCCAGATGTCGACCGGCACGCCCGCCTGCGACGCCCGGTAGCAGGCGTCGATGACGGCCTCGTCGACCATCGAGTTGACCTTGATGCGGACGAAGGCGGGACGCCCGGCACGGTGGTGCTGGGCCTCCTTGTCGATCCGGGAGACCAGTCCGTCGCGCAGCGACTTGGGGGCGACCAGCAGCCGCCGGTAGGTCTCCCGGCGGGAGTAGCCGGAGAGGCGGTTGAACAGGTCGGAGAGGTCCGCGCCGACCTGCTGGTCGGCGGTGAGCACGCCGAGGTCCTCGTAGAGGCGCGCCGTCTTCGGGTGGTAGTTGCCGGTGCCGACGTGGCTGTAGCGCCGCAGGGTCTCGCCCTCCTGGCGGACCACCAGGGACAGCTTGCAGTGGGTCTTGAGGCCGACCAGGCCGTAGACGACGTGGCAGCCCGCCTCCTCCAGCTTGCGGGCCCACTTGATGTTGGCGTGCTCGTCGAAGCGGGCCTTGATCTCGACCAGGACCAGGACCTGCTTGCCGGACTCGGCGGCGTCGATGAGCGCGTCCACGATCGGGGAGTCGCCGGACGTCCGGTACAGCGTCTGCTTGATGGCGAGGACGTCGGGGTCGGCGGCGGCCTGCTCCAGGAACGCCTGCACGGAGGTGGAGAAGGAGTCGTACGGGTGGTGCAGCAGCACGTCCCGGCTGCGCAGGGCCGCGAAGATGTCGGGGGGCGAGGCGGACTCGACCTCCGCCAGGTCGCGGTGGGTGCCGGCGATGAACTTCGGGTACTTCAGCTCGGGCCGGTCCAGGCTGTGGATGCGGAACAGACCGGTGAGGTCGAGCGGGCCCGGCAGCGGGTACACCTCGGCCTCGCTGATCTTCAGCTCGCGCACCAGCAGGTCCAGCACCTCGCGGTCGATGGACTCCTCGACCTCCAGGCGCACCGGCGGCCCGAAGCGGCGCCGCATGAGCTCCTTCTCCAGCGCCTGGAGCAGGTTCTCCGCGTCGTCCTCCTCGACCTCGAGGTCCTCGTTGCGGGTGAGCCGGAAGGCGTGGTGCTCCAGCACCTCCATGCCCGGGAACAGCTCCTCCAGGTGGGCGGCGATGACGTCCTCGATGGGGACGTAGCGGCCGGGGGAGCATTCCAGGAAGCGTGACAGCAGCGGCGGCACCTTGACCCGGGCGAAGTGCCGGTGGCCGGTGACCGGGTTGCGGACGACGACGGCCAGGTTCAGCGACAGGCCGGATATGTACGGGAAGGGGTGCGCCGGGTCGACCGCGAGGGGGGTCAGGACCGGGAAGATCTGGTGCCGGAAGAGGGTGAACAGGCGGGCCTGCTCCTTCTCCGCCAGCTCGTTCCAGCGGACCAGGTGGATGCCCTCCTCCGCGAGTGCGGGGGCGACGTCCTCGTGGTAGCAGGCGGCGTGCCGGGCCATCAGCTCCCGCGAGCGGGCCCAGATCATGTCCAGCACCTCGCGCGGCTGGAGGCCGGACGCGGAGCGGGTGGCGACACCGGTGGCGATGCGGCGCTTCAGACCGGCCACGCGGACCATGAAGAACTCGTCCAGGTTGCTGGCGAAGATCGCGAGGAAGTTCGCGCGCTCCAGCAGCGGGGTGTCCGGGTCCTCGGCGAGCTCCAGGACGCGCTCGTTGAACGCGAGCCAGCTGCGCTCCCGGTCGAGGAAGCGGCCCTGGGGCAGCGGGGTCGCGCCGTCCGCCAGCGTCTCCTCGTAACCGTCGAGGTCCGCGTCGATGTCCGGTTCCAGGTCGGAGACCACCCCGGCCACGGTGTGCGGGCGGTGGGCGGCGATGGAGCCCACGGAGGGCTGCGGGTGCTGTACCTGTGCCTGGGTGTTGGGCTGGCTCATGGCCCCATTGTTCCGCGCCGACAGCGTCACGGGCGCGTCGGAAAGCGCGGGTGGGAGCGGTGGTGGCCCTGAGGCGTTCCCGTTCCCCCCGTTCACCCTTCGGGGCGGTGAAGGCTCTGGCGCGGCGGGAGTCATTGGCCGAGCCTCGCAAGCCTGTCTGAATCACTGGTTACGGAGACATGACGTCCGGGATAGCGGGGGGCGGCTCACGGGGTGCGGGACCGCACCCCTCCGGCCACGTCGGTCCGCTCCCGCACCGGCCCGTCCGCCCGTACGCCCCGACAGGTCCCGCCCCGTACGGCGGCGCAGGACCGCGAACGCGGCGGCGGTGGCGAGGGCGGCGACCGCCGGCACGTAGCCGGTCGCGGGGATGACGCCCTGGGTCCGGGCGAGGCGGGCGGTGCCGGACTGCTGTGCGCGGCGGTGGCGCCGGTCGCGCCGGAGCCGGGCCGGTGGCGGGCCGGCGTGCGCGGCAGGCTCAGGTTTCCGTCCGGTACATCAGGTCCACCTCGTGGGTGACGAAGCCCAGCCGCTCGTAGACGGAGACCGCCGCCTTGTTGTCGGCGTCGACGTAGAGCATGGCCGTCGGCAGCCCCCGGTCCGCCAGATGCCGCAGCCCGATCGTCGTCAGCGACTTGCCGAGGCCGCCGCCCTGGGCGCCGGGGTTCACCCCGAGGACGTACACCTCGCCCAGCCGCTCCTCGGCGTGCACCTTGGTCCAGTGGAAGCCGACGAGCCGGCCGTCCCGCTCGGCCAGGAAGAAGCCCTCGGGGTCGAACCACGGCTCGGCCTTGCGGTCGTCGAGGTCGCGCTGGGTGAGGGAGCCCTGTTCGGGGTGGTGGGCGAAGGCGGCGGCGTTCACCGCGAGCCAGGCCGCGTCGTCCTGCCCGGGCACGAAGGTGCGCACGCTCACGCCCTCCGGCAGCACCGGGTCGGGCAGGTCGAGCCCGGCCAGGGGCCGCCGCATCTGGCGCAGTTCCCGGAACAGCGTCAGCCCGAGGACCTGCGCGAGGTGCCGGGCTGCGGAGTGACCGCCGTGCGCCCACACCCGCAGCCGCTTGCCGGAGGCCGCGAGCAGCGCCGCGCCCAGGGCCCGCCCGTGACCGTTCCCCCGGTGCGAGGGGTGCACCACCAGTTCGGCGGCCGGCGGCTCCACCGGGTCGGTGTCCTCCAGCTGCGCGTAGCCGACGAGTTCACCGTCGACGGACAGCAGCAGATGGGACACGCCCGCCCGCTCCCCGCCGCGCAGCTGCAGCCGCCCCTGCTCGGACACCGCCTGCTGGCCGTCGGTCCGGGCGGCCTCCGCGAGCAGGGCGAGGACCGCCTCGGTCTGCTCGGGGGCGAGCGCGGCATAGGTCTGGAGCGAGCGGGGGCGGCCGGGCCGTGCGATGTCGTCGCTGGTCATGCGTACGAGGGTACGGGGAGGGCGCGGCGAGGACGCCGCATATCGGGCGATACCGGTGCCCCTGAAAGGTAAACCAGGATGTAACCATGAAGACCCTGTCGCGCTACGCGCGTTGACCCTAGGCTGCGCCGGTACCCAATCGGACCCACATGGGGGGCGCATGCCAGCCACATCCCCGGCGCACCACCAGCGCCGCAGACGCCGTACCACCCGTCTCCTCGCGACCGCCGTCGGCGTGCTCACCGCCGGGGCGCTGGCCGCCGCCCTGCCCGGCTCGGCGAGCGCCGGCGAGGACGGCGCGGACAAGGGCGCCGCGCACGGCCCCGGCCGCTACCAGGACGTCCAGCTGCTGTCCTTCAACGACCTGCACGGCAACCTCGAGCCCCCGGCGGGCTCCTCGGGCCGGGTCACCGAACTGCAGCACGACGGCACGACGAAGAGCGTCGACGCGGGCGGCGTGGAGTACCTCGCCACCCACCTGCGCCAGGCCCGCGAGGGCAACCGGTACTCCATCACCGCCGCCGGCGGCGACATGGTCGGCGCGTCCCCCCTGCTCTCCGGCCTGTTCCACGACGAGCCCACCATCGAGGCGCTCAACAAGCTCGACCTGGACGTCACCTCGGTCGGCAACCACGAGTTCGACGAGGGCGCCAGGGAACTCGGCCGCCTGCAGAACGGCGGCTGCCACCCCACCGACGGCTGCTACTCCGACGAGGAGTTCGAGGGCGCCGACTTCCCGTACCTGGCGGCGAACGTCCTGGACGAGAAGACCGGCAAGCCGGTCCTCGACCCGTACTGGGTGTGGAAGAAGAACGGCGTCAAGGTCGGCTTCATCGGCGTCACCCTGGAGGGCACCCCGGACATCGTCTCCGCCGAGGGCGTCAAGGGCCTGTCCTTCAAGGACGAGGTCGAGACGATCAACAAGTACGCCAAGGTGCTCCAGCGCCAGGGCGTGAAGTCGGTCGTCGCCCTCATCCACGAGGGCGGCTTCCCGGCGTCCACCGCCTACAACTACGACTGCGACGCCCCGGGCGCCGGCGACGGCATCTCCGGCCCGATCGCGGACATCGCCAAGAACGTCACGCCGCAGGTGGACGCGCTGGTCACCGGCCACACCCACAACGCGTACGTGTGCACGATCCCGGACCCGGCGGGCAAGCCCCGCATGGTCACCTCGGCCGCGTCCTTCGGCCGCCTCTACACCGACACCACGCTGACCTACGACCGCGCGACCGGCGACATCGCCCGTACGGCCGTGAAGTCCGCGAACCACGTCGTCACCCGGGACGTCCCCAAGGCGCCCGACATGACCGCGCTGATCGACGAGTGGAACACCCTCGCCGCCCCCATCGGCAACCGTCCGATCGGCTACATCTCCGGCGACATCAACCGCGACGGCACCGAGTCCCCGCTGGGCGACCTCATCGCCGACGCGCAACTGGCGTACGCCAAGGGCCTGGACGCGGAGACCGACCTCGCGCTGATGAACCCCGGCGGCATCCGGGCGCCCCTGACCTACGCGGCCAAGGCCGGTGAGGGCGACGGCGTGGTGACCTACGCCGAGGGCTTCACCGTCCAGCCGTTCGCCAACACGGTCAACCTCCAGGACTTCACCGGCGCGCAGCTCGTCCAGATCCTCAAGGAGCAGGTGAGCGGCCCGAACGAGGCGGCCGTGAAGATCCTCCAGGTCTCCTCGGGCCTGACCTACACCCTGGACCTGACGAAGACGGGCGCGGACCGCGTGGTCACGGACTCGATCCGGCTGAACGGCGCGCCCCTCGACCCGGCCGCCACCTACCGCGTCGCGTCCAACAGCTTCCTCGCGGGCGGCGGCGACGGCTTCCCGACCCTGGGCCAGGGCACGAACGACCTGGTCGGCGAGGACGACCTGACCGCCCTGGAGCAGTACCTGACGGCCAACTCCTCGGCCACCGCCCCGATCGCCCCGCCGAAGGCGGACCGCATCACGGTCGTGCGGTAACCACCGGAGGGACCCCTGGGGGAACCACCACGGAACCACCACCGGGACGGGGCCGGTGCGCGACGCCGGGACGTCGTGCACCGGCCCCGTCCCCGTGCGTGGCGTGTCCTGCGCCGGGCACCGGCCGTGGTGGGTCACGCTTCGACGGACGGACGCCATCACGGCGGGAGGGTCAGGAGGGTGACACGGATGCTGGTGCTCGGACGCTCGCAGGTGGAGCGACTGCTCGATCCGGACGCGCTGATCGACGCGCTGGCCGGGGCGATGGCCGATCTCAGCGCGGGCCGTGCCTCCGCTCCCGGCCGCATCGCCGCCCTGGTGCCCGACCGGGAGGGCTTCCTGGCCGCCATGCCCGGCCACGTGCCCTCCGCCGGGGTGCTGGCGGGCAAGCTGGTCTCCCTCTTCCCGCGCAACGCCGGAACCGCGCTGCCCACCCACCAGGCACTGATCGTGATGTTCGACCCCGGTACCGGCGAGCCCGTCGCCCTGTTGGACGGCACCGCCATCACCGCGGCCCGCACCGGCGCCTGCTCGGCGCTCTCCGCCCGGCTGCTGGCCCGGGCGGACGCGTCGGTGCTGGCCGTCCTGGGCACCGGGGTGCAGGCCCGCTCCCACGCCCGCGCGATGTGCAGGGTGCGCCCGGTCCGGGAGATCCGGGTGGCCGGGCGCGATCCGGCGAAGGCGGCGGCCCTGGCCCGGGAACTCTCCGCCGAACTGGACGCCGACGTACGGGCGGTGGCCACCTACGCCGAGGCCGCCGACGGCGCCGACATCGTCGCCGCCACCACGCACGCCCTGGAACCCGTCGTCCGCCGCCCCTGGATCGCCCCCGGGACCCACATCACCTCGGTGGGCTACAACCCGGCCGGCCGGGAGGTCGACGACGCCACCGTGGCCGACGCCCTGGTGTGCGTGGAGTCCCGGGAGGCCGCGCTCGCCCCGTTCCCGACCGGCAGCAACGACCTCCTGGACCCGATCCGCGACGGCGTCGTCACGGCGGACCACGTCCACGCCGAACTGGGCGAACTAATCCTGGGCCGCCGCCCCGGCCGGGAGTCGGCCGACCGGATCACCCTCTACAAGTCGGTCGGCGTGGCGGTGCAGGACGCCGCCGCCGCGGCGCTGGTCCTCGCCGCGGCGCGGGAGCGGGGGGCCGGCGAGCGGATCAGTCTGCGGTAGGGGCCCACACGACGGCCTGCGCCACGATCACCCGCTCACCGTCGAAGGTGACGGCGGGCCCCTCGTGCAGCCGGTACCCCCGCTCCAGCGCCTCGCTCACCCGGCGGCAGAACGCCGCGTCGTCGGGTCCGGTCAGTACGCGGTACACGGGCAGCCCGTCCGGTGGTGTCGTCATGCGCCCACGGTGTCACAGCCGCCCGCCCGCCGCGCCCGCCCCGACGCCCCCGGCGTCAGGACGCCGTGGGCGTCCAGCCGGCCAGCCAGTCCGCGACCTCCTGGGACGCCGCCTGGGAGTCCGTCAGGTGCGGACGGTCGCCGCTCGCCGACCCGGAGCCGGGGCCCGTGTTCCGGTACTCGGCGAAGCGGTCGTCCTTCCAGGAGAAGCCGCCCATGTCGGTCCACGGCGTGGTGCGGATCGCCGCGCCGAGGGTGGTGTTGCGGACCGTGGTCTGCGGGTCGAGGGAGGCGTCGCCGCCCGCGTGCCAGGGCCGGCCGAGGTAGAAGGTGCGGTCGGAGACGTCGCCGTTCACCGCGGAGTTGGCGATGAGGATGCCCTTGCGGTTCGCGGCCGTGCTCGGCGCCGTGACGTAGCCGGCCGACGTGCCGTCCCAGCGCTTCTTCAGGGTGATGACGGAGCGGTCGATCACCGCGGTCGCCCGGCCGAAGATGAAGTCGACGTTCCCGACGACGTAGGAGTTGGTGACGTACACCCGCCCGAGCCGGTCCTTGGCGGCCGTGTCGAGGAGGAGGGTGTCCTGGTCGCCCTCGACGATCACGCCGTCGAGGAAGACCCGGTCGGCCGCCGTGCGCAGGGCGACCGCCTGGTGGCCGGAGAGGGACTGGTTGGCGCGCTCGTCGAAGTCGTTGGAGATCGTCAGGTTGCGGGCCTGGAAGTCGTCGGCCTCGACGGCGACCGTGGCGCTGCCGGAGGTGCCGTGGTTCCCCGAACCGTCCGGCTTCGGCGTGCCGGCCGCGTTGTTGAAGACGATCACCGTGTCCTTGCGGCTGGCGCCGGTGCCCTGGAAGGTGACGTGCGGCTTGGTGGAGGGGACCTTCACCGTCTCGCGGTACGTGCCCGGCTTGATGGAGATCACCACGCGGGAGGCGTTGTTCGCGGGGACCGCGTTCACCGCCGCCTGGACCGTCCGGTACTGGCCGGTGCCGTCCTTGGCGACGGTGAGGGTCGTGGCCGCCGCGGCCTTCGGCGCGACGTCCGCCGCCGCCGACGCCGTCGTGCCGATGGTCGGACGCGGGCCCGTGCCCGACTTCAGCAGGGACGGCACGTTCGCCGCGCTGTCGAGGGTGTAGGAGTAGTACGCCTTCGGGTCGAAGGCCGTACCGCCGCTCTCGTTGCGGCCCGACGTGCCCGAGAAGATGTTGCCGCGCTGGACGATCGTCGCCGTCGCGTCCTTGATGACCGGGTTCTTCATGCCCTGGAAGTAGCTGTTCTCCAGGACCATCCGGGTGCCGCCGCGCGAGTAGTTGCCGTACGAGGAGTTGATGCTCGTGCCGGCGACGTCCTCCAGGTAGTTGTTGTAGAGGTGCGCGTGGGCGGCGTTGTCCGTGGACGGGTTGCGCTGCTCGGTCTCGCGGAACCAGTTGTGGTGGATCGTGATGTCCGTCGTGACGTTCTCGGTCCAGCCGATGCCGAAGGTCTTGTTGTTCTGGCTCAGCTCGTTCCAGGAGACCGTCACGTACGTGCTGTCCTTGCGGACGTCGATCAGCCCGTCCGCCATGTTCCGCAGGTCGTTGTGGTCGATCCAGACGTGGTGCGCGCCGTCCATCTGGACCGCGTCGAAGTCGTGGTCCTTGTCGTTCCAGATGCCCTGGTAGGCGTCCCGGATCGTCAGGTTGCGGATGATCACGTTGTGCACGCCCTGGCCGAGGAAGAAGCCCCCGCCGACGAGGTGCCCGGACGTGCCGGAGCCCACGATCGTCTTGTCGGAGGCGACCTTGATCTCCTTGCCGACCGGGTTCATCGTGATCGTCCCGGCCACGACGATGACGTACGGCTCGGCGGCGGTGGCGTACTTCTCCAGGTCCGCCTGTGTGCGCACGGTGACGGTCTGCCCGTCCCGGCCGCCGTACGTGCCGTTCTGGCCGAGCGCGTTCACCGAGGCGAAGCCGTCGGCGGTGGCCGTGGCCCAGGCGGGGGCCGCGGCGGAGGTGACGTCGGAGGCGGCGGACGCCAGTTGGGGGGTGATGGCGCCGGGACCGGCGCCGTACACCGCCAGTGAGGCGGTGGCGAGGGTCAGCGGCAGGCCGACGGCCAGGAGCTTCCTGCTGCGGCGGTGACGCGCAGTGCTGCGGTGCTCGCTCATGCGGCGATCCGTTCCGTGTGGGGGGAGGGGACACGGGTCGGTCGCCGCCCGGCACGGAAAGGTTGCCGCCCCGTCAGACGACGTCCGGCGGGGGTGTCGGCGCGCCCGGCAGCCGGATCGTGGCCGTCGTGCCGCCGCCCTCGGCCGGGGCCAGGGTCACCTCACCGCCCGCCTGCTGGACCGTGCGGGCCACGATGGACAGGCCGAGTCCGGAACCGGGCAGGGCGCGGGCACCGGGCGAGCGCCAGAACCGGTCGAAGACGTGGGGGAGTTCGTCGGCGGGGATACCGGGGCCGCGGTCGCGGACGGTGAGGACACCGTCCGCCAGGCGTACGTCGATCGTGCCGCCCTCCGGGCTGAACTTCACGGCGTTGTCCAGGACGTTGACCACCGCCCGCTCCAGCGCGGACGGCTCCGCCCGTACGTACCAGGGGTGGACGTCCGCCGTGATCGTCAGCTCGGGACCGCGCAGCCGGGCGCGGCGCAGCGCCGACCCGACGGCGTCCTGCCAGGCGACGATCTGCGCCCGGTCCGCGTGCTGGCCGGTGTCCGGGCGGGACAGTTCCTGGAGGTCCCCGATGAGCGCGGCCAGCTCGGTCATCTGCGCCTTGACGGAGGCGAGCAGCGCCTTGCGGTCGGCGGGCGGGAGCGGGCGGCCCGTCTCCTCGCTGCGGGTGAGCAGTTCGATGTTGGTGCGCAGCGAGGTGAGCGGGGTGCGCAGTTCGTGGCCGGCGTCCGCGATGAGCTGCTGCTGGAGGTCGCGGGAGCTGGCGAGGGCGGAGGTCATGGAGTTGAAGGAGCGGGAGAGGCGGGCGATCTCGTCCTCGCTGTCGTCGCCGACGGGGATGCGGACGGTGAGGTCCTCGGTGCGGGCCACGTGCTCCACCGCCCGGGTCAGTTCGTCCACGGGGCGCAGTGCGGTGCGGGCCACCCAGAGGCCGGCGGCGGCGGCCCCCACGACCCCGGCGCCCGCGACGAAGACCAGCACCAGCGCCAGGTTGCTGAGGGAGCTGTTCACCTCGCTCAGCGGGCGCGCGGCGGACACGGCGACGTTCTGCAGGCCGGGCACGGTGTAGGTGAAGACCCGGTACTGCCCGCCGTCGGACCCCGTCGCCTCGTGCAGCGCGTCGGGGGCCGTGCCCTCGGCCACGGCGCGGTCGGCGCCGGTGAGCGGGACCTCCTCCGTGCCGATGATGAGGCAGCTCCCGCCCTTGCCGTCCACGAGCTGTACGGACGAGCCGAAGGGGTTCTCCTCGTGGGTGACGGGGTCGTGGGCGCACAGACCGGTGCGCAGGTTGAGGTACTTGCTCACCTGCTGCCCGTCCATCCGGTTCGCCCTCAGGGCCTCGTCCAGCGAGCTCACCAGCACGCTCTTCACCACGAACCAGCACGCCACCGCCACCGCCGCCACCGCGAACGCCACCGCCGCCGCCACCAGCAGCGACAGCCGGGCCCGGATGGGCAGGGCACGGACGCGGCGGACCAGCCCGCTCACTCCGCGCCCCCCTGCCGCAGCACGTACCCCACCCCCCGCACCGTGTGCACCAGGCGCGGCTCGCCGCCCGCCTCGGTCTTGCGGCGCAGGTACATGACGTACACGTCGAGGGAGTTGGAGGAGGGCTCGAAGTCGAAGCCCCAGACCGCCTTCAGGATCTGCTCCCGGGTGAGGACCTGGCGCGGGTGCGCCATGAACATCTCCAGCAGCGTGAACTCCGTGCGGGTCAGCTCCACCGGCCGGCCGCCCCGGACGACCTCGCGGGTCGACAGGTCCATGCGCAGGTCGGCGAAGGCCAGGACGTCGTCGGACTCGGCGGAGGCGGCCACCGCCGCCGCGTACGAGCTGCGGCGCAGCAGCGCGCGGATCCGGGCGAACAGTTCGTCCAGCTCGAACGGCTTGACCAGGTAGTCGTCCGCCCCCGCGTCCAGCCCGGTCACCCGGTCGCCGACCGTGTCCCGGGCCGTCAGCATCAGGATGGGTGTGGTGTCACCGGTGGCGCGGATGCGGCGGGCGGCGGTCAGGCCGTCCATGCGGGGCATCTGGATGTCGAGCACGACCAGGTCCGGCCGGTACGCCGCCGCCTTCTCCAGGGCGTCCGCGCCGTCGACGGCGACCTCGGTGCCGTACCCCTCGAAGGCCAGGCTGCGCTGGAGCGCTTCGCGCACCGCCGGCTCGTCGTCGACGATCAGGATGCGCTGGGGGGCACGGTCGCCTTCTGCGGGGCTCATGGGCTCGGGGGGTCCTTCGTCGTCCGGTGCGGTCTCGGGTCTTCAGCCTCGCATGCTTCCCGGGCGGGACGTCAGGTCGTGGAGCCGGAGCGCAGGGTCTCCAGGTCGGCCTTGACCGTGTTGACCGGGATGGCGAAGCCCAGGCCCACGCTGCCCGCCTCGGACGAGGACGAGCCGCTGCCGCTGCCGCTGCCGCTCGCCGAGTACATCGCGGAGTTGATGCCGATGATGGTGCCGTTCATGTCGATCAGCGCTCCGCCGGAGTTCCCGGGGTTCAGGGACGCGTCCGTCTGGATCGCCTGGTAGGTGGTGGTGGAGCTGCCGGTGTCGCCGTTGAACTCCTGGCCGCCGTACTCGAAGGGCCAGCCGCCGCCCTGCTGCCGCTGCTGCTGGCCCTGGCTCTCGTCCGTCGAGACGGTCACGTCGCGGTCGAGGGCCGAGACGATGCCGCTGGTCACCGTGCCGGTCAGGCCCTCGGGGGAGCCGATCGCGACGACCTGGTCGCCGACCCGCACCCCGTCGGAGTCGCCGAGGGTGGCCGCCTGGAGGCCGGAGGCGTCCTCCAGCTCGATCAGCGCCAGGTCCTTCTTGCTGTCGGTGCCGACGACCCGCGCGGTGTAGGTCTTGCCGTCACTCGTCCGCACCTTGATCGAGGAGGCGCCGGCGACGACGTGGTTGTTGGTGATGATCTCGCCGTCGTCGGTGATGATCACGCCGGAGCCGGTGGAGGAACCGGCGTTCGAGGTGGCGTTGATCTCGACGATGCTCGGGGTGACCGCCTCGGCGACACCGGACACCGTGCCCTTCTGGCTGGACGGCACCACGGTGGTGCCGGTCGAGCCGGCGGACGCGACCGTGTCGTTTCCGGTCAGCTCCTGCACGCCGTAGGCGGTGCCGCCGCCCACGGCCGCCGCGACGATCGCCACCGCGGCGAGCAGGGCGCCCGGGCCGCGGGCCCGCTTCCGCCGGGGGAGCGGGGGCTGAGAGGGCTGCGGGGGCCGAGCGGGATGCGAGGGTTCAACGGGCTGCGAGGGCTGCGCGGTCGCGGGCGTGTACGGCGGCGGGGGCGGCCACTCGGGGTTCACCTGCTGGGGGCTGCTCTCGTACGCGCCGCTGGGGCGGAGGCTCTCGGTCATGTGGACGAGCCTCGCGCCCGACGATGAGAACAGCCTGAGCGTGTGCTGAGAAGCCCGACAGAACCTCGTATGCCCGATATAAAGGCCCGCCGTCGTCGGTGACACCCCTTCGCGGGGCGGTGCGGTTACGCGCAGCCGCAGGAGTGGCGGACCACCAGGCGGGACGGGAACACCTTCAGGCGTTCGCGGCGCGAGCCCGCCACCCGCAGGCCGTCGTCCAGGACCAGGTCGACCGCCGCGCGGGCCATCGCCGAGCGGTCCGAGGCCACCGTGGTCAGGGGCGGGTCCGCGAGCGGCGCCTCCTTGATGTCGTCGAAGCCGGCGACCGCCAGCTCACCCGGCACGTCGATGCGCAGCTCCCGCGCGGCGCGCAGGACACCGATCGCCTGGTCGTCGGTCGAGCAGAAGATCGCGGGCGGGCGGTCGGGGCCGGAGAGGATGTCCAGCGCGATGCGATAGGCGTCGTAGCGGTTGTACGGGGCTTCGAAGAGGCGGCCCTCGGTCGGCAGGCCGGCCTCCTCCATCGCGCGCCGCCAGCCCTCGACGTGGTCGGAGACCGGGTCGCCGACGGCGGGGGTCTCCTCGGTGCCGCCGAGACAGGCGACGTACTCGTTGCCGTGCTCCAGCAGGTGGCGTACGGCGAGCTGGGCGCCGCCGAGGTCGTCGGTGACGACGGCGACGTCGTCGATCGCCTCCGGGCGCTCGTGCAGCAGGACGACCCGGGCGTCCCAGGCGTCGATCTCGGCCGCCGCCAGGTCGTTCAGCGCGTGGCTGACCAGGATCAGACCGGAGACGCGCATCCCGAGGAAGGCCCGCAGGTAGTGGACCTCGCGCTCGCCGATGTAGTCCGTGTTGCCGACGAGCACCATCTTCCCGCGCTCGGAGGCGGCCTGTTCCACCGCGTGCGCCATCTCCCCGAAGAAGGGCTGGCGGGCGTCCGGGATGATCAGGCCTATGAGGTCCGTGCGCCGGGACGCCATCGCCTGGGCGACCCGGTCCGGCCGGTACCCCAGCTCCTTGATCGCGGCGAGGACACGCTCGCGCGTGGCCGGGGCGACCGGCCGGGGTCCGTTGTTGATGACATAGCTGACGACGGCGGTCGACGTCCCCGCCAGCCGCGCCACATCATCCCTGGTTACCTTGGCCACGCGCGGAGTCTACGCGGATATACCAGTTCGGGGCAGGGCGTAAAAGCGCTTGCGAACAGCAGGGAAACGGCTCGTATGTGCGAACGCAATGCTCATGCGTGCGCCGGTCAGGCCTGTGCCCGGACGCCGGTGGTGTCCCGCGCGGCCGTCTCGTCCGCATCCGCCGCCTTTTGCCGGTCGCCCTTGGCCCTGGCCTCCTCGGCGGCCCGTTCGACCTTCTCCGGCGTAACGAATCGGTAACCCACGTTCCGCACGGTGCCGATCAGCGACTCGTGCTCGGGGCCGAGCTTGGCGCGCAGGCGCCGTACGTGCACGTCGACCGTGCGGGTGCCGCCGAAGTAGTCGTAGCCCCAGACCTCCTGGAGGAGCTGGGCGCGGGTGAAGACCCGGCCGGGGTGCTGCGCGAGGTACTTCAGCAGCTCGAACTCCTTGAAGGTCAGGTCGAGGACCCTGCCCTTCAGCTTGGCCGAGTAGGTCGCCTCGTCGACGGACAGGTCGCCGTTGCGGATCTCCATCGGGGAGTCGTCGTTGACGATCTGCTGGCGGCCCATGGCCAGGCGCAGGCGCGCCTCGACCTCCGCCGGGCCGGCGGTGTCCAGGAGTACGTCGTCGATGCCCCAGTCCGCGGTGACGGCGGCGAGGCCGCCCTCGGTCACCACCAGCACGAGGGGGCAGCCGGGGCCGGTGGAGCGCAGCAGCTGGCACAGGCTGCGGACCTGGGGGAGGTCGCGCCGGCCGTCGACGAGGATCACGTCGGCGCCGGGGGTGTCGACGAGGGCCGGGCCCTCCGCGGGGGCCACCCGTACGGTGTGCAGGAGCAGGCCGAGGGCGGGGAGCACCTCCGTCGACGGCTGGAGCGCGTTGGTCAGGAGCAGCAGCGAACTCATCGCGCCTCACCTGCCCGCGTCGGGGTCGTCCTGTGTACGTGCATGGTTCGCTCGCCCATAACGTCTGGTTCCTCCTCGGTCCCTGCGAGGACGTTTACGGCACTGCTGCGTGCGATCGACGCCCGTACCGCCGGCGGGAAATCCCGCTTCGTATACAACGCTCCCGAAAGCACAAAAGGACCCGGGGGCTTCACTGCCCGAGTCCTCTTCGCAGCAGAATAGCCGACATGAGTACCGGTCGGGCAGGTCATGTGGCGCGATCTACCGCACGATCCGCCATTCGTCCATATTCCGAGACGCGTGGGGTAACGCGGGGTGGCGGGCCTTTGCGGACGTTTTTGCGCACTGCGGACGGGGTGTCGATCGATTCCGTATACGAACCCGGGCCGGTTGTATACGACGGTCTCGATTCCGGTCTTCCGGAGGCGGGTGGTGCTGCGTCGGAGGGTGCTTCGTCGGGGCGTGCTGTGTCGGGGCGTGCTGCGGATCTTGTGTTCGTGGTCGCACACGGTTTCACCGGGGACGCGGACCGGCCGCACGTGCGGCGGGTGGCGGGGGTGCTGGCGCGGTACGGGAGCGTGGTGACGTTCTCCTTCCGGGGGCACGGTGCCTCCGGCGGGCGGTCCACGGTCGGGGACCGTGAGGTGCTGGACCTCGCCGCGGCGGTGGGCTGGGCGCGGGAGCTGGGGCACACGCGGGTGGCGACGGTCGGGTTCTCGATGGGGGGCTCGGTGGTGCTGCGGCACGCGGGGCTCGGCTGGGAGGCGGGGGGTGCCCCGGGGGTCGGGAGTGACCCGGGGGCCGGGGTGGACGCCGTGGTCTCCGTGAGCGCGCCCGCGCGGTGGTTCTACCGGGGGACCGCTCCGATGCGGCGGCTGCACTGGCTGGTGACCCGGCCGTCCGGGCGGCTGGTGGGGCGGTACGGGCTGCGGACGCGGATCCACCACCGGCAGTGGGACCCGGTGCCGGTGTCCCCCGTCGAGGCGGTGCCCCGGATCGCGCCGACGCCGTTGCTGATCGTGCACGGGGACCAGGACGGGTACTTCCCGCTCGACCACCCCCGGATGCTGGCGGCCGCCGCCGGTGAGGGCGGGGAGCTGTGGGTCGAGCCGGGGATGGGGCACGCCGAGAACGCGGCGCCGGAGGGCCTGTTGACCCGGATCGGGGACTGGGTGGTCGCCCGGGCGGGCTAGCCTGACGGTGTTCACCGTCAACCGACAGAGGAACCAGCAGATGGCAAAGGTCACGGTGCGGTACTGGGCCGCCGCCAAGGCCGCGGCCGGGGTGGCCGAGGAGCCCTACGAGGCGGTCACGCTCGCCGAGGCGCTCGACGCGGTGCGCGGGCGGCACTCCGGCGAACTCGCGCGCGTGCTGATGCGGTGCTCGTTCCTCGTCGACGGTGATCCCGTGGGGACCCGCGCGCATGAGACGGTACGGCTGGCCGACGGCGGCACGGTCGAGGTGCTTCCGCCGTTCGCAGGAGGATGAGCGATGACGAACCAGCCGTACGGGTACGGGGCGTACGAGCCGTACCCGCAGCAGGGGCAGGGGCAGGGCCAGCAGCAGGGTCAGCAGCAGGCTTGGCCCGGGCAGGCGGGGTCGGCGGGGCAGGTGGGGCCGCCCGGGTACGGGGATCCGTACGCCGATCAGCAGTACACGCAGCAGTGGCAGGGGCAGACGTGGGAGACGCAGATGCAGCCGCCGGTGGCCGCGCCCGCGGAGGAGACGTCGTACCTGCCGCCGGTGCAGTCGCCCGCGCAGCCGCCCGCGCCGTCCCCTGCGCAGGCGCCGGGGTACGCCGAGCCCGCGGCGCCGAGTGGCGGTGCCGGGAACGGGGGCGGGCCCGAGTACGGGCCGGCCACGCTGGCCGGGAACACGCGCGTCACTGACGCGCAGCGGGCGCGGGCGGAGGGGCGCTCGCCGATCATCGAGCCCGGGATGCAGCCGGCGGCGCTCACCGCGCTGCTGGGGCTGCTGCTCGCCGGCGGGGCGGCGCTGGGGACGTACGGGCTTCTCGTGCCGCTGGTGCTGCTCCAGGCGGTCACGGCGGCGGGCTGGTTCCGGCTGAACGGCATGTGGCCGGCGCGGCAGGGGATCGCGCTCGGGTTCCTGGGCGCGGTGGTCGCGGACGCGGCGCTGCTGGTCTCCGACGGCTCGCCGGGGGCGATCCTGGGGGCGCTGGGGGTGTGGGTGCTGCTGTCGCTGGTGTTGCAGCTGCGATCGCACGCGGATCCCGACGAGCGGATGTACGGGCTGATGGCGACGGTCGCGGCGGCGGCGCTGGCGATCGCGGCCGGCGGGTACCTCGCGGCGGACGCGGATGCGGTGACCGTGGGTGCGGTGGCCGTGGCGGTGGCGGTCGTGGTGCGGGCGCTGCCGTTGCCAACGGCTTTGTCCGTGGTGGTCGCGCCGGCCGCGGCGGCGGGCGCGGGGTTCGCCGTGGGCGGGGTCGCGGGGCTGGATGCCGCCTCGGGTGCGCTGGTGGGTGCGGGGGCCGCGGTCTGCGCGCTGATCGGTCACCGGGTCGCGAGCTACGACTATCCGTCGCGGTTCGTGCACTTCACCGCGGGTGTGGCGCTGCCGCTGGCCGCCGCGGCGCCCGCGGTGTACGTACTGGGGCGCATGGCCGTCTGACGGTCGTGGGCGGGATGCCATGCCCGCGGCGCAGGGGTCGGTCCGGTGGGGGTGCGCGTAGCGCCTACGGGTGGTGGGTGGGGCGGGGCCGGGTCGGGGGTGTCCGTCCTCGGACCGGCGCGGAATCGGTCACTCGAGAAGCGTGGGGAGCGGACGCGCCGGCCACTGCGGGCGCACACCCCCGCCCCGTCCCCTTCCCGCCGTACGCGACCGTTACCGCTGATGGTGGCCATCCGTCGCCGTTCACTGCGGGCACCTGCCTGCCGTTCACTGCAGGCACCTGCCTGCCGTTCACTGCGGGCACCCGTCTGCCGTTCACCGCGGGCAGTCGGGCAGTCGGGCCGTGGGGCGATGGGGGAGGTGGGCGCGGCGGCGTCCCGGCAGCGCCGGGCTGCGCGACATCCCCCGGGCCGCTCCCACACCGGTCACCCCTGGAGCACCGGTCCCCGGACAACCGTCCCGCCCGCGCAGCCCCCTGTCACAGGTGATCGACAATTCCGTGGTCCCGCCCGCCCCAGGGTTACGCTCGCGCTGGACGACCGCCCGGTCGTCGGGGGCCGCCGTCGTCAAAAAGCCACGTGGGGGAAGCACCGCATGCGCGCACTGCGAATACTGCT
Source organism: Streptomyces capillispiralis (assembly GCF_007829875.1). Lineage (NCBI taxonomy): Bacteria > Bacillati > Actinomycetota > Actinomycetes > Kitasatosporales > Streptomycetaceae > Streptomyces > Streptomyces capillispiralis. The sequence goes on from NZ_VIWV01000001.1 coordinate 4,271,811, forward strand.
CGTCGTCGTCGTGATCCTGGGCGGGATCTTCGTGATCGTCGACCGCGTCGCGGTCAACATCGCCGAGGGCGAGGCGGCGGACCGCCTGAAGGCGACGGAGAACCTCGCGGCCACCCCCGACGTGTCGATCAAGGGCTTCCCGTTCCTCACCCAGGTGGCCGGCGGCTCCCTGGACGAGGTGCAGGTCGGGATCGAGGGCTACGAGGCCGGCACCGGCGACGGCGCCGAGACGATCCGCATCGGGGACCTCCGCGCCGACATGAAGGGCGTGGACTTCTCCAGCGACTTCAGCTCCGCCGTCGCCGACAGCGCGACCGGTACGGCCACCGTGGCCTACGACGAGCTGCTGAAGACCGCCAAGTCCGAGCCCACACAGGTCGCCCCCGGGGTCACGGCCAAGGTCATCGGCCTGTCCGACGGCGGCAACGGGAAGATCAAGGTCGCCGTGGAGGTGGAGACCGCGCTGGGCACCCTGCCCGAGCCCGTCTCCGTGCTCAGCTCGGTGACCGTCGTGGACGGCGACACCGTGCGCGTGCAGGCCGACGCGCTGCCCGAGTTCGGCGGGGTGGAGCTGGCCGAGTCGAGGGTGCGGCGGATCACCGACTTCGAGCAGAAGATCGACGGACTGCCCGGCGGCATCCGGCTGGACAAGGTCGAGGCGGCTCGGAACGGCGTGGACATCACGGTGACGGGTTCCGATGTCCGTCTCGTCGGGTAGGGAACGGTTCGGCGGACAGGGGCGTCCGACAGGCGAGACGGGCGCGTCCGCAGGGCAGATGTGACGGCGGACGCGGGCGGGCCCGGAGTGCGCGGGAGCCGGTCCGGAGGCGATCGCATCCCATATCGCGGACGATCCCGTCTCATTATGCGACACGCCGGTGACACGTGCGGCTGCGCCTCCCTACGATCGACCCCATGAAGCGACAGGCGGATCTCACGAAGCGGCGGGCAGTAGACCTGTGCCGTGTCGCCGCCATGCTCTGTCGCACCTTCTGAGCGGACGCGTCGACGTCCGCGTTCCCCCCGCCCCGCTGAGGGCACCCGTGCGCCGGTCCGCCGAGGACGCGCGCACCCTCTCACCCGCACGCCCCGCCGCAACTGCCCCGGAGGAGAAAGAGCATGAGTCGCAGCGACGTCCTGGTCGACGCCGATTGGCTCCAGGAGCACCTGGACGACCCGACCATCGCCATCGTCGAGGTGGACGAGGACACGTCCGCCTACGAGAAGAACCACATCAAGAACGCCATCCGGATCGACTGGACGCAGGACCTTCAGGACCCGGTCCGCCGTGACTTCGTCGACCAGGAGGGCTTCGAGAAGCTCCTGTCGGACAAGGGCATCTCCAACGACCACACGGTCGTCCTCTACGGCGGCAACAACAACTGGTTCGCGTCGTACGCCTACTGGTACTTCAAGCTGTACGGCCACGAGAGCGTCAAGCTCCTCGACGGCGGCCGCAAGAAGTGGGAGCTGGACGCCCGCGAGCTGGTCCCCGGCGACGAGGTGCCGGAGCGCCCGAAGACCGACTACAAGGCCAAGGCCCAGGACACCTCGATCCGCGCCTTCCGCGACGACGTCGTGGCCGCCATCGGCGCCCAGAACCTGGTCGACGTGCGCTCGCCCGACGAGTTCTCCGGCAAGCTCCTCGCCCCGGCCCACCTGCCGCAGGAGCAGTCGCAGCGCCCGGGCCACGTCCCGACGGCCGCGAACATCCCGTGGTCGAAGAACGCCAACGACGACGGCACCTTCAAGTCGGACGACGAACTCAAGGCCCTCTACGAGGCCGAGCAGGTCGACCTGGCCAAGGACACCATCGCCTACTGCCGCATCGGTGAGCGTTCCGCGCTGACCTGGTTCGTGCTGCACGAGCTGCTCGGTGTCGAGAACGTCAAGAACTACGACGGCTCCTGGACCGAGTACGGCTCCCTCGTCGGCGTGCCGATCGAGCTCGGCTCCGGCAAGTAAGCCCTCCCGACCGACCTCTTCCGACCCCCTAGGAGTACGACATGTGCGGTGCGAAGGCCGGCGGCCCGGACGCCTCGACGATCAAGCCCGGTGAGACCACCATCCAGGGTCAGGTGACCCGTGACGGCGAGCCGGTGACGGGCTACGTCCGTCTGCTGGACTCGACCGGCGAGTTCACCGCGGAGGTCCCGACCTCCGCCACCGGACAGTTCCGCTTCTACGCGGCCGAGGGCACCTGGACCGTCCGTGCCCTGGTGCCGGGCGGCACCGCCGACCGCACGGTCGTCGCCCAGCAGGGCGGTCTGGCCGAGGTCGCGATCGCGGTCTGAGGCGCGTGACGGCCCAAGGGCCGCACCCCACGGGTTGGACGCCCGGGGTGCGGCCCTTCGGCATGTCCGCGGACCTACGCTGGAGGTATGTACGCGCGCAGGCGGCACGTCTACTTCGCCATGATGGGCACCTGCATCGGGCTGTTCGTCCTGGCCTGGGGCGTGGTGCGGCTCTGGTCGGTGCCGGTGGCCGTGGGCATGTGCCTGGTCGCCATGGTCATCCCGCCGGTCGCCGCGGTGATCGCCAACCGGCGCGGTCCGGAGGACCGCTGGTGGGACGACCCGTCCGGCGATCCGAAGTCCGACGAGTGGTGGGACGAGCTGGACGGCAGGAAGGGGCCCCGGTAGGCGCGTCTCAGTAGACGAGCGCCTGCGTGCCGTCCGCCATGGACTCCTGGACGAAGACCTGGGCGCCGGCGATGCGCACACCGTCGAGGACGTCCTTCTCCGTGATGTCGCGCCGGGCCGCGCACTGGGTGCACAGGGTGATCCGGCCGGCGGCCAGGATCGAGTCCAGCAGGTCGGGCAGCGGGGCCGCGTGCGGCAGCTCGAACTCGGCGGCGCGGCCCGGCAGGGCGAACCACGAGGACTCACCGGTGAGCCAGAGGGAGACCTCGACACCGCTGGCCGCGGCCACCGCGGCCACCGTGAACGCCTGGGAGCAGCGTTCGGGGGCGTCGCTTCCCGCGGTCACCTTGATCACAAGCTTCTTCGCCATGACCGAATCGTAATCACATGCGCTACAACTTCGGTCGACGGCTGTGGGTCTCCTGTGCGCGCGTAGACGGAATACGCGCTTCATATTCTGTGGGGGGACGTCTTGGAACAACCCGAAGAGACAGCCGACGCCCCGGACGCCCTGGATACTCCGGACGCTCCGGACGCTCCGGAACCGTCCGATACGCCGGATGCCGAGCCGGTCGCGCCCGACCTGCCCGCGAAGCGCCGGCGGGGGCGCACGGTCGCGCTGATCTGCGCGGCCGCCGTGCTGGGGCTGGTCGCCGGTACCTGTACCGGATACCTCGTGCAGGCCGACCGTGAGCCCACCCCGTTGCCTCCGCTGTCGCAGCCGGTGCTGCCCCAGGCGAAGGGCGAGGGCCCCGCGCCGCTGTCGGCGGCGCAGGACCGGCGTGTGAAGACCGAGGGCGACCTGCGCGAGCTGCTGCTCGACAAGCCGCGCGGGGCGAAGCGGACCGAGGGCTCCGACGGGTGGCTGGACCTGGCCGCCTACGCCGACCGCTTCGAGAAGCCCGATGTGGCGTTCGGCGAGCTCGTGCAGGACCGGTTCCGCCGGGCGGCCGTGACCGGCTGGGAGGTCGGCGACGACTACAGCGTGGACATCTGCCTCGTGCAGTACCGCCAGGAGGAGGCCGCCTCGGCGGCCGAGGTCGCCCTCGAAGGGCAGTACTGGCCCGAGCAGGAGCGCCACGACAGCTGGCCGATACCCGGCACCGGCGAGGGCCGGGCGTACGTGCTGGCCGAACCGGAGACCGAGGACGGCTATCTGCCCCTGTACGGCGCGGAGGCGCACGCCGCCCGCGGGGACGTCGTCATGGAGATCTACGTGTACGGGACCAAGCCCGTACCCAAGAAAATGATCATGAGCTTGGCCGAGCGGCAGATGGAGCGGCTGTGAGCGAGACACCCAACGAGCCGGTGGCGCCCGCGCGGCGTGGCCGCCGTATCGCCGCCGTCGCCGGTTCCCTGCTGCTGGCCGGTGCCGTCGTCGCGGGCGTCGGCGTCACCGCCGTGACGGTGAACGGCGCCGACCGGGACGCGGGAGCCGCGTCCTGGAAGTTCCCCAAGGCGTCGGCCGGCACCGAGAAGCCGCCCGCGCCGGAGGGCCTCGCGGGCATGCTCGTGCCGTACGGGTACGACAACTCGCTGCGGGGGCCGGACTTCGGCGAGTTCGGCTCGGACGCGCGGCTCAGCGGCGCCCGGGCCACGGAACTGCAGAAGGAGTCGCTGCGCGATCTGCCGCGCTCCGAGCGCAAGCGGCTGGAGCGGGAGATCGACCGGCGGCGCATCACGGGCATGGCGATGCGCAGCTACGTCAGCGGATCGGCCAGCGTCTACCAGGAGGAGGACGTCTACACGGTGGGCATCGTGCTCGCCCAGATGGACAACCGGGACGCCGTGCGGGACCTCGCACGGTTCCAGAGCGAGTTTCTCGACTCCCTCGACATCTTCCGCGACGGTCCCGAGATCGAGGGCCACGAGGACGCCGACTGCTACCTGCCGCCCAAGGACGACGAGCAGACCCTCGACACCATGTTCTGCTCCGCGTACGTGGGAGACGTCCTGGTCACCGTCACCGCCGACGGGGTGGCGCCCCTCGACACCAAGGGTGTCGCCGTACTGCTCGGTGAGCAGCTCGACCGCATCGCCGAACCGGGGAAGGCCGTATGACCGAGCAGCAGCAGACCGCCCTGCCCGCCCCGCCCGAGCACCCGCCGGCCGTCCCGGGCCCGCCCGTGCCCGAGCAGCCGCCCGCCGTCCCGGGGCCGTCCGGGCCGAGGGACCGCCGGGTGCTGCGGGCCGTGCTGCGCTGGACCGCGGCCGTCGTCGTCTTCGCGGCCGTCGGCGCGGGCGCCGCGTACGGCATCACCGGGATGGAGCGGACGGACGTACCCGGCCTGGCCACCGCGTCCGACGGGCGGTGGGAGTACCCGCCGCTGACCAAGCCGCCCCTGCCGTCCGGCAGCCCCGGGCCGCAGGCCGAGTCCAACCCGGCCGGCACCCACCACGCCGACCTGCGCGCCCTCCTGCTGCCCGCCCCGCGGGGGGCCAGGGAGGACAAGGCGCTGCGCGGCGCGGACGGCTGGCTGGAGACGGAGGTCTTCCTCAAGGAGTACGCGGCGAAGGAGGACCGGGACCAGTTCCGGCAGCAGCTCGTGGACGGCGGACTGCGGCACATCGCCGCCCGCGGGTGGACCACGGCGGACGGCACCCGGACCCGGGTCTACCTGCTGCAGTTCGACACCGCGGCCGTGGTGGAGGACACCTTCTTCCGCCCCCTCTTCCCGTTCAGCGCCCCCTCCCACCCCGTCCGGGGCGCCGCGGTCGTCGGCCCCGACGAGACCTTCCCGGACCAGTCGGCCGTCGCCGGCGTCCAGCGCAGGGCCTACGTCGAGAACGAGCCGTACGCCGCCGAGCAGGACCGTCAGGCCTACCTGGCCGCCGGTGACGTCCTCGCCGTGGTGCTGCAGTCCCGGAAGGGGACGGCGCCCGCCGTGCCGTTCCGGCAGACGGTGGTGCTGCAGAGCCAGCTGCTGGGCTGAGCGCGTCAGGCACACCTCGCACGACGGGGGCCGGCCCCGGCCGCGTAAGCTGGGGCCGGCCCTGTGCACACCACCGCACTCCCGCTCAAGGAGCACCCCGTGATCGTCTTCTTCGAAGTCCTGCTGGTCCTGGTCGCCGTCGGCGTTCTCGCCTTCGCGGGGCTGACCGTGAAGAAGCTGTTCCAGGGCCAGCGCTGATCCACGGCTTAGGAAGTTCCCCCATGATCGAGATTCCGTCCGACCTGCACAAGGACCTCCTCCCGCTCGCCTTCCTGCTCGGCAACTGGGCGGGCGCGGGCGTGCACGACTTCCCCGGCGCCGAGAAGTGCAACTTCGGCCAGGAGGTCACCTTCACCCACGACGGCCGGGACTTCCTGGAGTACGCCTCCCGCACCTGGGTGCTGGACGGCGACGGCAACAAGGTCCGCCCGCTGGAGTCCGAACACGGCTTCTGGCGGATCAACGCCGACCGCAAGGTCGAGGTGACGATGACCCGCGACGACGGCGTCATCGAGATCTGGTACGGCGAGCTGGCCGAGGGCAAGCCGCAGATCGACCTGGTCACCGACGCGGTGGCGCGCACCGCCGCCTCCCAGCCCTACAGCGGCGGCAAGCGGCTGTACGGCTACGTCAAGAGCGACCTGATGTGGGTCGGCGAGAAGCAGACCCCCGAGGTCGAGCTGCGCCCCTACATGTCGGCGCACCTGAAGAAGGTCGTCACCCCCGAGGAGGTCGAGCGCTGGGCCAAGGCCCTGCCCGACGACATGCCGGACGACGGGATCGCCTTCTTCAAGTAGGCACACGGCTTCCAGACGTCCCCCGGGCCACCTCGGCCCGGGGGACGTCGTGCGTGGGGGCCGCAGGGGATGTGTGAACCCCGCGAGGCATTAACAAAAAGCATTGCAGCGCAATGCGCTTGCGAGTGCAGGGGTGTGTGGCTACAGTTGCGGTGTCTTCGGGGAGCGCCTTCGAGGCTTCGCGAACGCGCGGAGCCCCGGTCGCAACGTGCCTGCGACCGGGGCTCCGGAGGCTGTGTTCTGGGTGGCTTGCATGCAGAGGCGAGCCCAGAACGTTCACTGACCACGGTAGCACAGCGCACCCTGAGAGGTGCTGGGGGAAACATGACCAACCGCCTGCCCGCATGGATGCTGCGCGACCTGTCCCTGCCGCGACTGCGGCGGTACATCCGGGCCGCGCACGGCGACGCTCGGGCAGCCGAACGTCTCTACTGGTGGAACGTCGAGGTGTCGTCCGCCCTGTTCGGCTCCCTGCACTGCCTCGAACTCGCCCTGCGCAACGCACTGCACACCGCACTCGCGCGGCATTACGGCAGACCGGACTGGTGGACGGTGGCGCCGTTGAACGACCGTGGACAGCGGCTCGTGAACGACGCTCGCCGCTCCTGCGGCCGACGCCTGAGGCGGATCACACCGGACGACCTGGTGGCGGAGCTGTCCTTCGGCTTCTGGGTCTCCCTGCTCAGCCACGGCTCGGGTTACGACCGGCACTTCTGGGTTCCCGTCCTGCACGCGGCGTTTCCGCACTACCAGGGACGCCGCGATCGCCTCTATCGCGAGCTGACCTCACTCGTCCTGCTGCGCAACCGGGTCATGCACCACGAGCCGGTCCATCACAGGCACCTGGCCGCCGACCATGACACCATCTGCCGGGTGCTCGGGTACCTGAGTCCCGAGCTGGCCGAGGAGACCCGGACGATGGACCGGTTCCCGGACGTGCTCGCCGGTCGGGCGGACGTCCTGAGCGGCGCCCGGCCGCCGCGTTTCTGAGGGAGGGAAGCGCTGTGACGGAGTTCGACGCGCGGCGGTCCGGAACGGGCGTCGGCGCAGAGTTCGCCGATGTGCTGGTGACGCGGTCCGACATCGCCCGGCTCGCGGGAGTCAGGCGCCCGGCCGTCAGCAACTGGGAGCGTCGCCACCCGGACTTTCCCCGGCCCGTGACCGCTGGTGCCGGAAGCGACGGGGCGGCCGGTGCCGAGGTCGAACGGTTCCGTGCCGACGAGGTGTCCTCCTGGCTCGCGAGACGTACCGTCGCCTCGAACGCCCTGCGTCCGGGGGAGCCGTCGGGCACCACCTACGGTGACCGGTTCCGAGCCGGGCTGACCGGAGGCACCGCGGGGGAGCTGCTCCGGGCGGTGGAGCGGCTCGCGGGGCCGGAGGCGGATCGGTTGCGGGGCCCGATGCCGCTGGACCGCTATCTCCTGTGGTTGCTGTACCTCGTCCACCTCCGCGTCGTGGAACCGGACAGCGGGCCGGCCGAGGCCGTGGACGACTGGCGCGGCATCGTACGCCGGTACAACCCGCCGGAGAAAACGGTTCCGCGCACTCTGCTGGCCGAGCTCGCGGGGCGGCTCCGGCTGCTCTCCGCGGGGTCCGAGGAGGAGGGGCGTGCGGCGTTCGAGCACGTGCTGGTGCTGTGGCGGGCCGCGCACGCACGCGAGGGCGGTGCGTTCTTCACCCCGCCCTCCGTGAGCCGCGTCATGGCCCGGGCGCTGGCCGCCGTACGGCCCGGAGCCACGCGGGTGCACGATCCGTACAGTCGCACCGGAGAACTGCTCGTCGCGTACTTGGACGCGATGGCCGAACGGAAGGGCGACGCGACGAGCCGGGTCGGGGGCCGGGTGCCCGATGCCCTGGAACGGCATGTGGCCGAGATGAACATGCGGGTGCACCACGGTCTGACCCTGCGGCTCGGTGAAGGCCCGTTCACCCCGGCGCTCTCCCCCTCCGCGGATCCCCCCGGTGCCTTCGACGTGATCTTGACCAACCCGCCCTTCGGCCGGCGTGTGGAGGACGTGCCCCCTCCTCCGTACTGGATCCACGGCCCCGCACGCCGGACCGAGTTCGACTGGGTGCAGTACGCCGTTTCGCGGCTCGCTCCCGGAGGCCGGGCCGCCGTGCTGATGCCGGCCGGGGCCTCCTTCAACGCCGGCGCCGCCGAGACGGTCCGGGCGGGACTGATCGAGGCCGGCGCTGTGGAGTGCGTCATCGGGCTCCCCGCCGGGCTCTTCACCCTGACCAGCGTGAAGACGCAGATCTGGTTCCTCAGAGCCCCGGGGCCCGAGAAGGGGACGGATGATCCCGAGGTGCTGTTCGTGGCGGGCGAAGGGCTGGGGCGACGCCTCTCCCGGACCCAGTGGGCTCTGACCGACGGCGACATCGTGCGGCTGGTGGGGGAGTACGTGACCTGGAACGAGGTCAGGGCGACCGGACACCGTTTCCCCGGCACCCCCGGACTGAGCAGGGCGGTGCCGGTGTCGGGTATCGGCCGGGGGCACAGTCTGGATCCCCATGTGTACGTCGGGCCGCCCGGCTCGTCGGCGGCCGCTCGTGCGGCCGGTCCCCTGGAGATCAGGAACCGGCTGGCCGGACTGGCCGAGGAGATCGCGACCCTGCAGGCGCGGGCGGAAGCCGCCGACGCCGAGGCGGGCCGCCGACTGAGGAGGTACGGCCTGTGACGTCGACCGACGCGTTCGTGCCGCCGGCGGGCTGGTCGTGCGCCCCCCTGCGGGACCTCTGCGCGTCCCTGCAGACCGGGCCGGCCCGGCGGGCCGAGGACCGGGGACGCACATGGGCCGACGGAGGGGCCCCGCTCGTGCTGCCCCGGGACCTCCAGGGACAGCGGATCCTCACCGGGGAAGCCGCGCACGTCCCCGCGATCCCCCCGGACGGGGCACGGACACTGGTGAAGTACGAGTTGGCCGAAGGGGACATCCTCCTCACCAGGACCGGCACAGTGGGGCGCTGTGCGCTGGTCACCGGAGAGCATGCGGGCTGGCTGTTCCACCCCAACCTGGTGCGCATCAGGCTGCCCGAGGCGCGGCAGGTGTCGGCCACGTATCTCGTGGCCTATCTGAGCGCGACGGCCGCACAGGACTGGATCACGGCTCGCACGGCCGGCTCGGTCATCCCGTCACTCAGCCTCCGCACTCTGGGCGAGCTGCCCGTCCTCGTGCCGCCGGCCGCGGAGCAGGAGGCCATTGGCGCCACGCTCGCCGCCCTCGATGCCAAGATCAGGGCCCATACCGAGATCGCCCGCGTCACCCGCGACTACCGCAGCGTGCTCGCCGACGCCTTGATGACAGGCGTTCTGCCCACCGAGCCGTGATCCGGTCCGCTCCGCCTTAGACTCGAGGTGTGGTGAGCACCGACTGGAAGAGCGACCTCAGGCAGCGCGGCTACCGGCTGACGCCGCAGCGCCAACTCGTGCTCGAAGCCGTGGACACCCTGGAGCACGCGACCCCCGACGCCATCCTCGGCGAAGTGAGGAAGACGGCGTCGGGGGTCAACATTTCCACCGTGTACCGCACGCTGGAGCTCCTGGAGGAGCTCGGGCTGGTCTCGCACGCCCATCTCGGGCACGGCGCCCCGACGTACCACCTCGCCGACCGGCACCACCATCTGCACCTGGTCTGCCGTGACTGCACCGAGGTCATCGAGGCGGACGTGGAGGTGGCCGCCGAGTTCACGGCCAAGCTGCGGGACTCCTTCGGCTTCGACACCGACATGAAGCACTTCGCGATCTTCGGCAGGTGCCGGGACTGTTCCCTGAAGGCTTCAACTACCGAGTCGTAGGCTGGTCGTATGAAGAGCCCTCTGCTGACCCTGCCCGGCGCCGTCCCCGCCGAGGGCGTGGACGAAGGCGTGGCCGCCCACTACGGCGATCTGTTCCGCGAGCAGCGCACCCTCGCCGACGGCACCGGTTTCGTCGACCTGTCCCACCGCGGGGTCGTCACCGTCTCCGGGCCCGAGCGGCTCGGCTGGCTGCACCTGCTGCTCACCCAGCACGTCAGCGACCTCCCGCCGCACCAGGCCACCGAGGCCCTGATCCTCTCCGCCAACGGGCACATCGAGCACGCGCTCTACCTCGTCGACGACGGGGAGACGGTGTGGGCGCACGTCGAGCCCGGCACCCGGGAGGCGCTGATCGCCTACCTGGAGTCCATGAAGTTCTTCTACCGGGTCGAGGTCGCCGACCGCACCGCCGACACCGCCGTGGTGCACCTGCCGGCCGGGTCGATCGCGGAGGTGCCGGAGGGCGTCGTGGTGCGCGAGACGCCGTACGGCCGTGATCTGTTCCTGCCCCGGGGCGACCTGGAGGCGTACGCGGAGAAGACGGGGCCGGCCGCCGGGATCCTCGCGCTCGAGGCGCTGCGGGTCGAGCAGCACCGGCCGCGGCTCGGCTTCGAGACCGACCACCGCACCATCCCGCACGAGCTGGGCTGGATCGGCGGCGCGGTGCACCTGCAGAAGGGCTGCTACCGGGGCCAGGAGACGGTCGCCCGGGTGCAGAACCTGGGCAAGCCGCCGCGCCGGCTGGTCTTCCTGCACCTGGACGGCAGCGAGGTCCACCTGCCGACGCCGGGGACGGAGATCCGGCTCGCGGACGACGGCCCGGACGGGCGCAAGGTCGGGTTCGTCACGACGTCCGCGCGCCACTTCGAGCTGGGGCCGGTCGCGCTCGCGCTGGTGAAGCGCAACGTGCCGGTGGACGCCCGTCTGGTCGCCGGGGAGACCGCGGCGGCGCAGGAGACCGTCGTCGAGCCCTGAGCGGGCTCAGATCTCCAGCAGGACGGTGAACGGGCCGTCGTTGGTCAGCGACACCCGCATGGCCGCGCCGAAGCGGCCCGTCGCCACCGTCGCGCCCAGGGCGCGCAGCTGGGCGACCACCTCGTCGACCAGCGGTTCGGCGAGGTCACCGGGGGCGGCGGCGTTCCAGGTGGGACGGCGGCCCTTGCGGGCGTCGCCGTAAAGGGTGAACTGGCTGATCACCAGCAGCGGTGCGCCGGTGTCGCTGCACGACTTCTCGTCGTGCAGCATCCGCACCGACCAGAGCTTGCGGGCGAGCCGGGCCGCCTTCTCCTTGGTGTCCTCGTGGGTGACGCCGACGAGGACGCACAGTCCCTCGCCCTCGATCGCCCCCACCGTCTCGCCGTCCACGACGACGCTCGCGCCGTCGACCCTCTGCACCACCGCACGCATACGACCATGATGCCGGTCGGGGAACAGCCGACCGACGGCGGCCCACGAGGTCCCCCGCTCGGGCTATTTTTACTCCTTAGGGCCCATCTGGGGCGGATCGGGGACACTCGCTCACATAGCGGCCGCTTGGGGTGGCACGATGCTGGCACATGCCGGTCGAGGGGACGGTTGAGGCACATGAGCACACCGGGAGTGGGGCAGCCGCCTGCGGCTGTTCCGTTGACCCAGGCGGGAATCGGGGAGCGCGAGTTCCACCGGCCGCCCACACAGCGCACCGACAGTCCGGTGCTGCCCGAGGACGGGCCGGGGGCCGATCTGACCGTGCTCGGCCTGCCCGAGCTGCGGCGGGTGCGGCGGGAGGCGCAGCGGGACGAGGCGGACCTCAGCTATGTGCGGCGGCTGCTCCAGGGGCGGATCGACATCCTGCGGGCGGAGCTGGCCCGGCGCGTGCCGGGCTGTGTGCCCTCGGTCGTCGCGCCGGGGGCGGTGTCGGTCGTGGAGCGGCTGTCGGAGATCCTGCGGGACGGCCCGGCCCGGCACCGCTCCTCCGCCCGCCACGTGACACTGGGGACGCCGCGCGGCGAGGAGTACCGGCGGCTGGCGGCCGAGGCGCTCGCCGAGGTGGAGCTGTCCGACCTGGGGGCGCGCACGGACGCGGAGCTGAACGCCGCGATGGGCCGGCTGGTGCGGTACGAGCAGCAGGTCTCGCGGCGGCGGCAGCGGTTGCAGCGTACGGCCGACGAGTGCAGCGCGGAGATCGCGCGCCGGTACCGCGAGGGGGAGGCGCAGGTCGACGACCTGCTCGGGTGAGCCGGGGCGGGCGGGGCCGGGGAAACCTCTTCGACACCCGTCGCGCGCCCGCCCTACCGTGAGCCCATGACCTCCCGAGCCGACATCGAAGTACGCCCGATCGACGGGACCGAGTTCGCCGACTGGAACCGCGCCCTCAACACCGGGTTCCTGCGGGAGCCCACGTCCGACGAGGAGATCGTCGACGCGCGCCGGGCGCAGTTCACGCCCGGCCGGTCGATCGGGGCCTTCGACGGCGGGCGCTGTGTCGCCACGTTCCGTTCCTTCGCGCAGGAGCTGACCGTGGTCGGCGGCGCGAGCGTGCCCGCCGACGCCGTCTCCAACGTCACCGTCACCGCCACCCACCGCCGCCGCGGCCTGCTGACCCGCATGATGGCGCGGGACCTGGCGGCCGCGAAGGAGCGCGGGGACGTCGTCGCGACGCTGATCGCCGCGGAGTACCCGATCTACGGCCGCTACGGCTTCGGCCCGGCCACCTCGACGACCGAGTGGACCATCGACGTGCCGCGCACCGGTCTCGACCCGCGCTGGGCGGGCCCGGAGGACGGCGGCCGCGTCGACCTGGTGGACGGGGAGGAGGTCCGCAAGCTGGGGCCCGACCTGCACGAGCGGCTGCGCCGGGCGCAGCCGGGGGCGGTCAGCCGGGACGATCTGTGGTGGCGGATCACCACGGGGGCGGTGCGTTTCCACCCGACGTTCCAGGAGCCGTACTACGTGGTGTACCGGTCGGCCGGGGGCGAGGTCGAGGGCATGGCCGCCTACACGGCGGACGACCACTGGGGCGACGCCAAGCAGCCGTTGAACACGGCGCGGGTGAAGTGGCTGATCGGGGTGACCCCGGCCGCGGAGCGCGCGCTGTGGCACTACCTGTGTTCCATCGACTGGGTGGTGCGGGTGAAGAGCGGCTGGCGCGCCCCCGACGACCTGCTCCCGCACTTCCTGCCGGACCCGCGGGCCGCCGCCGTCACCACGCACGCGGACTGGCTGTGGGTGCGGATCCTGGATGTCGTACGGGCCATGGAGGCGCGGACGTACGGGGTGGCGGGGTCGCTGGTGCTGGAGGTCGTCGACCGTGGCGGGCCGGCCGGCGGGCGGTACCGGCTGGAGGCGTCGGCGGACGGGGCCGGGTCGTGTGTGCCGACCACCGGGAGCGCCGATCTCACGCTGGACGTCGTGGAGTTGGCGGCGCTGTGGCTGGGGGACGAGTCCGCGGTGCGGCTGGCGGCGCTGGGCCGGGTGCGGGAAGAACGAGCGGGCGCCGCCCGTCAGGCCGACGCCCTGCTGCGTACGTCCAGGCGACCGTGGTGCCCGGACCTGTTCTGAGCGCTGTCGCTCTCGCGCTCCTGCTGTCTGTCTCCTTCCGCCGACGACGGGTGAGCGCTCATCCGTAGCGAGCTGTTCGGTTGTGGTTGTTGTGCGGGTGGTGCCTGCCGACGGGCTCCCGGCTCCCCTCCGGAGGGGAGCCCGGCCGGCGGTCTGCGGTGTGCTGTCAGCCGGACTGGGCGAGCAGCATCACGAGGATGACCGCGCCGATGCCGCCGATCACGGTGTTCCGCGCCTTGATGCCCACGGTGAGGGCGACGAAGGCGATGATCCCCATCGGCCCGTACTTCCACTGGACGAGCTGCTCGAACCCGATGGCCAGTGCTGCGACGACGACGGCGACGAACGGCATGACGGTCCCCCTTGTGTCGTGGTCACCTCCTGCCACCCTGGCGGCCAACCCCCCAGGAGATCAACCAGGTTGCGCAAGTTGGCGACCAACTTGTCTTTAGTTATCTCCACTTGGAAGAGGCTTATAACCACCTGCCGTTGAACTGCCCGAAGATGGCGGGAAGTTGTAGTGTGCGGCTGTGGACCCGGAACACGCCTCCGTCACGGGGCGGAAGAAGTCACAGCGGCCACGGACAACACATCGTGAGGTGGCCGACGAACTGCGCGCGCGGATCAGGTCCGGGGCGCTGCGGCCGGGTCAGCGCATGCCCACCCAGGCCCAGCTCGCCGCCGAGTTCGGCGTGGAGCGGCCCGCGGTCCGCCAGGCGCTGCGCGTGCTGCAGGCGGAGCAGTTGCTCACCAACGTCTCCAAGGGGGTGCCGGCCACCGTCGCCGACGACCCCGACAGGGCGCTGACCGGCCCCGCGGCACCTCCGCTGCCCACCACGGCGGCCCTCGCCCCGCGGATCGCCGCCGCCTTCGCGGCCGAGCACGTGCGGATCGACGCCGTCTGCCTGACCGCGGTCTCCCTCACCCTGGCCATCGGGGAGCCGCTGCGCCAGATCCACGCGGGGCGGCGGAAACCGGCCAAGGTCGACGTGCGGGTGCTGCTGCCCAGCCGGAACATCGACCTGGCCTTCCCCACCCCGGTCGAGGGGCGCGGCGGGACGGACGGCCCGGTCCACGAGCGGTGGCTGTCGATGCGCAACGCCCAGGGGCAGGTGCTCCGGCACAACCTGCTCGCCCTGCGTGCCACGCACGGCATCGACGTGCGGGTCTCCTTCCGGGCGCTGCCCTTCACCCCGCCGGTGAAGCTGTACCTGCTCAACGGCGTGGAGGCGCTGTTCGCCTACTACACGGTGGTCCGCGGCGAGACGCAGATCGGCCAGGAGAACCTGGAGACGTACGACGCCCAGGGCATCCGGTCCATGCTGTTCGCGTTCGAGCGGGGGACCGGCCCGCGGGACACCGCGTTCGTGGAGCAGTCCCGCCGGTGGTTCGACGCGCTGTGGGAGACGATCAGTTCGGAGCTGGTGCTCACGGGCTGACGCCTCCCTCGGGGGCCCGGGTGACCGGGTGGCTCCTCACAGGGCCGGCCGCGCGACCAGCAGCGCGAGCAGCACGGCCCCGGCGGAGCTGAAGCCGGGGCTGTTGGCCCTGACTCCTATGGTGAGCAACAGCAGGCCGAGGAGGCCGGCCGCGCCGTACTGCCACTGGACGAGCTGCTCGACGGTGATGACGAGGACGGCGGAGATCAGGGCGAGGGCGGGCATGGTGTTCCTCCTTCGGTCCGACGTGCGCGGTGGAGCCGTATCTCCTGCCAACTTGGCCAAGTTGGCAACCAACTCTGTTTAAGTTGTCCCCACTTGGCTACTATGAATAAACAACTTTCAAGCAACTCCCCTTAGATGGACCAAAGTTGTAGCGTTTGGTCGTGACCCAGGAGAACGTGTCAGTGAACGGCAGCGGCAGGCTCTCGCCCCAGGAGATCGCCGACATCCTGCGGGAACGCATCCGGAGCGGCGAGCTCAAGGCGGGCGACCGGCTGCCCACGCAGGCCGAACTGGCCGAGGAGTTCGGCGTGGAGCGCGGCACCGTCCGCCAGGCCCTGCGGGCCCTCCAGGAGGACGGTCTGCTCAGCAACGTCAGCAAGGGCAGTCCGCCGCGGATCGCCGAACCGGCTCCCGCGCGGGAGGAGCCCCAGCCGACGATGGTGGGCCTCGCGCCCCGGCTGACGGAGGCGTTCGCACCGCCGAGGGTGCGGATCGACGCGGTCTGCCTGACGGCCGAGAGCCTCATGCTGGCGCTCAGCGAGCCCGTGCGCCACATCCACGAGGGCCGCATCCGCCCCGAGTCCGTCGACGTCCGCGTCATGCTGCCCTCCCGGGACATCGACCTCGCCTTCCCGGTGCCCGTCCAGGAGGGCGACGGCACCGACAACCCGGTCCACGACCGCTGGCTGGCGATGCGCAACGCCCAGGCCCGCGTGCTCCAGCACAACCTCCAGGCCCTGCGCGCCACGCACGGCATCGACGTCCACGTGACGTTCCGCGCCCTGCCCTTCACCCCGCCGGTGAAGCTGTACCTGCTCAACGGGGAGGAGGCGCTGATGGGCTACTACATGCTCACCCGGCGCGAGGAGGAGTGGGAGAGCCGCACCCTGGAGATGTACGACGCGCTGGGCTCCCACTCCCTGCTCTTCTCCTTCCTCAAGCGGTCCGGGCGGCGGGACCAGGCGTTCGTGGAGGAATCCCAGAAGTGGTTCGACGCCCTCTGGGAAACCATCACGACGGACCTGACACTCTCCTAGTGACCTCTGAGACGACGCGGACCGGTCCGGTGAGGGCCGGGAGCGAGACGGAACTGGACGCACTGCGCAAGCTGGTCAAGGGCTCCCGCGTCGTGCTGTGGGACTTCGACGGGCCCGTCTGCCGCCTGTTCGCCGGGCACTCGGCGGAGCGGGTGGCCGACGACCTGGTGTCCTGGCTCGAGGGGCACGGCCTGCACGGCCTGCTCACGGACACCGAACGCGAGTCCCCGGACCCGCAGGTGGTCCTGCGTGCCCTCGACCGCCGGCACCCCGGCAGCGACCTCGTCGCGGAGCTGGAACAACGCCTCACCCACGAGGAGCTGCGGGCCACCGCCTCGGCGATGCCCACCCCGTACGCGGACCCGCTGATCCGCACCTGGACCGCGGTGGGCTCCCGGCTCGCCGTCGCGACCAACAACTCCCCGCGCGTCGTGCGCGCCTACCTGGACTCCCGGGGCCTCGCCCCCTGCTTCGCCCCCCACATATACGGCCGCACCCAGGAACTGAACCGCCTCAAACCCGACCCGCACTGCGTCAACCGGGCCCTGAACGCCATGGGCGCCGCGCCGGCGACCGCGCTGATGATCGGCGACACCCCGTCCGACCTGCTCGCCGCCCGGGCGGCCGGCGTCCCGTTCCTCGGCTACGCCCGCACCGAACGCAAGGGCGAGCTGCTGCGCGACGCGGGCGCCACGGTGGTCGTGGACTCACTGGAGCCGGTGCTGCGGCTGGTCCGCCGCTGAGGGCCGGCCGCGCGGCGCTGCGCCGTCGGTGGGGCGGGTCCGGCGGGGAGACGGCGTCGCGCACGGAGTGCGGCGGTGGCGGGAGTACCGTACTGCCACTTCCGTACCCCGCGGAGGGGTCCAGCACGAGAGACACGGGCCATGCCACCCGAAACACCTTCCCCCGCCCGGCGGCACGCGGTCGCGGCGTGCGGGGATCCGAGCGTGGTCGAGGGACCGCTCCAGGGCTACCACCACGAGACGTACGTCTTCCCCCTGCCCGGCGAGGCGGGAGCGGCCGTGGCCGTCCGGTGGAAGTGCCGGGAGCCGCGCGCCGGTCTGCTCTGGTTCGACCGGCGGTGCTTCGACTCGGAGGAACAGCTCCTGGACGCGCTGAGCGGGCGGATCACCGGCATCCCGGGCGTCACGGAGTTCGGCGGACTGCGCCTGCAGCGGTTCGTCGAGGGCCGGACGCTGGGCGCGCTGCGCGCATCGGGGCTGTCCGTCCCCGGCCCGCTGCTCCGGCAGGTCGTCGGCCTCTTCCGCGAGCTGGCCGGGGTGACGCCGGAGACCCTCGTCGTCAAGCGGCGCTGCGAGGCCAGGGACCGTCCCGAGTCCGGTGACACCAACGGGTTCCTGGAGCGGCTGGTCTGCTTCACCGAGGAGAACGTCTACCGGGCGAACCTGGAGACGTTCGGGCGGCTCTTCGCGGACCTGGGCGTGGACGAGGACGCCTTCCGGAACCTCAGGAAGCACGTGTCGGGCCTGACGGAACGTCCCTTCTGCCTGCTCCACGCCGACCTGCACCGCGAGAACTTCGTCGTCGACGACCGGCAGCGGCTGTGGACCATCGACTGGGAACTCGCGATGCTCGGCGACCCGCTGTACGACCTGGCCACCCACCTGTACCTCATGCGGTACCCGCGGTCGCAGGCCCGCGAGCTGACCGGCCGGTGGGTGAGCACCGTCGAGGAGGTCCGTCCCGGCGGTTCGAGGGGCTGGCGGCACGATCTGGGGCTGCTCATGGACTACAAGAGGGCCCAGTCCGTGTTCACCGACGTCATCCGCGCGGCCCTGTCGCCGGGCTCCGGTCCGGGACCCGGGCGGGACCGGCTCGACCGTGCGGGAGGGAAGCTGAACCGGATCCTGGCCGGGGCCGCCGTGCCGCTGGGCCTCGCCTCGGTGCCGGACCCGGACCGGATCGCCGGGGCCCTCGCGCGCTGGCGCCGGACCCACGCGGGGGACGGGACCGTAGGCTCGCCGCATGAGTGAGACCGGGCTGCGGGAGCGCAAGAAGCGGCGGATGTACCGGACCCTGTCGGACACCGCGATCCGGCTCTTCCTGGAGCGGGGCTTCGACGCGGTGTCCGTGGCCGAGGTGGCCGCCGCGGCCGAGATCTCCAAGCCGACGCTCTTCCGGTACTTCCCGGCGAAGGAGGACCTCGTCCTGCACCGGATCGCCGATCACGAGGGCGAGGCCGCGCGGGTCGCCGGTGAGGGCCCGGCGCCCGTGGAGGCGTTGCGGCGGCACTTCCTGGACGGGCTGGAGCGGTGCGATCCGGCCACCGGGCTCAACGACGACCCGGAGGTGCTGGCCTTCCACACGCTGCTGTACGGCACGCCGGCGCTGGTGGCGCGGCTGTACGGGCATCTGGAGCGGTCCGAGGACGCGCTGGCCGGGGCGCTCGGGGGCGGGCTCGACGCGCGGCTGGCCGCGGGGCAGATCATCGCCGTACGGCGGATCCTGGCGCAGGAGAACTGGCGGCGGATCGCGGCGGGGGAGCGGGTCGAGGACGTGCGGGGGGACGCGGTGGCGGCGGCGGAGCGGGCGTTCGGGGTGCTGGCGGAGGCCGTGCCCCGGCTCCTGGCCGATGAGCCGGAGTAAAAAATGTAACTCGGTTGCTTTTTTGGTTTACGCTCGGTGGAATGACGTCACCCGAGCCCGCCCTCCGGCACGCCCTCGACCACGAACGCGCCCACCACGACCGCTGCCGCGACGCCCTCGCCGCCATGGCCGACGGCTCCGACGAACAGGTCGTCACCGGCGAGGACGTCTCCGCCTCCGGCGCCGACGCCGAGGTCCTCGGCCGCCGGCTGCGCACCCGGGCCAGGGAACTGCGCGAACTCCCCCCGGGCCCCCTGTTCTTCGGCCGGCTGGACTTCGCGCGGGGCACCGGCGACCACGCCGGGCAGAGCTACCACATCGGCCGGCTGCGGATCACCGAGCACCCCACCGCCCCGCCCCTGGTCGTCGACTGGCGGGCGCCCGTCTCCCGCGCCTTCTACCAGGCCACCGCCCGCGCGCCGCGGGGCGTCGCCGTGCGCCGCCGGTTCGGCTGGGCGCCCGGCAGCCGGGGCGACTCCGCCGACCTGACCGGACTGGAGGACGAGCACCTGGCGGAGGGCGAGGAGCGGGTCAGCGGCATCGTCGCCCAGGAGATCGAGCGGCCCCGCGTCGGGCCCATGCGGGACATCGCGGCCACCATCCAGCCCGAGCAGGACGACCTCGTCCGCGGCGACCTGGGCGCCTCCGTGTGCGTGCAGGGCGCCCCCGGCACCGGCAAGACCGCCGTCGGCCTGCACCGGGCGGCGTACCTGCTCTACACCCACCCCCAGCGCATCCGGCGCGGCGGACTGCTCATCCTCGGCCCCAACCGCACCTTCCTCTCCTACATCGCCGAGGTCCTGCCCGCCCTCGGCGAGACCGGCGTACGACAGTCCACCCTCGTCGAGGAGATCGCCCGGCACCCGGTCACCGGCACCGACGACGAGCGGACCGCCGTCGTCAAGCACGACGCCCGGACGGCCGAGGTGCTGCGCCGGGCGCTGTACGCGCGCGTGCGGGCCGGCGGTGACGGCGGTCCGCGGGACCTCGCCGTGCCCGACGGGTCCTCCCGCTGGCGGGTCCCGGCGGAGGAACTGGCGCGGATCGTGGCGGACGTACGGGCCGAGGAGGTGCCGTACGACGTCGGGCGGGAGCGGGTGCGGGCGCGGATCGTGCGCGCGGTGCGGGAGCGGGCCGAGCGGCGCGGCGGGCCGCGCGGCACCGCCTGGACGCGCCGGATCGAACGGGCGCGGCCGGTGTCCGCGTACGTCGACGCCGTCTGGCCCCGGGTGCGGGCCGAGGAGGTGCTGGCGGGGCTGCTCGGCGACCCGGGGGAGCTGTCCGCCGCGGCCGAGGGCGTGCTGGACACCGAGGAGCAGAAGGCCCTGCTGTGGGCCCGGCCGCCGCGGTCCTGGAAGTCGGCGCGCTGGTCGGCCGCCGACCTCGTGCTGCTCGACGAGGTCGCCGGACTGCTCGAACACTCCCCGGGATACGGCCACATCGTCGTCGACGAGGCCCAGGACCTCTCCCCGATGGAGTGCCGGGCCGTCGCCCGCCGGGCCGCCTACGGTTCGCTCACCGTGCTGGGCGACCTGGCGCAGGGCACCACCCCGTGGGCGGCCCGCACGTGGCCGGAGGCCCTCGCCCACCTCGGAAAGCCGGACGCGGCCGTCGTCCCGCTGACCACCGGATACCGCGTGCCGCGGGCGGTGGCCGACCTCGCCAACCGGCTCCTGGAACGCCTGGACGTCGACGTCCCGGCGGCCCGTTCGCTGCGCGGTGACGGCGCGTTGCGCCTGCGCGAGGTCCCCGGGCCGGGCGCGGTGCCGGACGCGGTGGTGGCCGCCGTACGGGACGCGTCGGCGCGGGAGGGGTCCGTCGGGGTCGTCGCGGCGGACGCGGACGTGCCCCGGCTGCGGCGGGCGCTGACCGGGGCGGGGGTGGACGCGGCGGGACCGGAGGAGCCGGGCGCGCGCGTCACCGTGGTGCCGGCGAGCCTCGTCAAGGGCCTGGAGTACGACCACGTGGTGGCCGTCGAACCGGCGGCGATCGCGGAGGCGGAGGCCCGGGGGCTGCACCGGCTGTACGTGGTGCTGACCCGGGCGGTGTCCCGGCTGGAGGTGGTGCACGGGCGGCCCCTGCCGTTCTGAGGCCGCCCGCCTCCGGTCAGCGCCGGGCGAGCACCTCGGCGAGCCGGGTGAACGCGTCCGCGCCGTGCCCGAGCGCGATCACCCGCCGGGCCTGCCCCTCGATCACGCGCATCACGCTCGCGTCGATGCCATGACCCTCGGAGGCGTGCACGACGTGGGCCATGGTCGAGACGGCCGAGGTGACCGGGTTCACCTCGCCCGAGTACGTGCCGGCGTCGGCGTCGGCCGCGAACTGCGTGAACAGCGGCGGGAGGATCGCGGCGATGCCCCCGGCGAACGGGGCGAGCTCCTCGGCGGTGACGCCCTCCGCGCGGGCCACGGCGAGGGCGTGCGCGTAACCGGCCATCGACGTCCAGAAGATGTCGAGCAGCGCGATGTCGTACGCCGCGGCCCGGCCGATGTCCTCCCCGAGGTGGGTGTGGCTGCCGCCGAGCGCGTCCAGCACCGGCCGGTGCTCCCGGTACAGCTCCTCGGGGCCGCTGTGCAGGAAGACCCCGGCGTCCGTGCCGATCGTCGTGGTCGGGGTCATGATCGCGCCGTCCAGGTAGCGGACGCCGTGCCGGCCGGCCCAGGCGGCCGTGTCCCGGGAGCGCTCGGGGGTGTCGGCGCTCAGGTTCACCACCGTACGGCCCTTGAGGGCGGTGGTGACGGCGTCCTGGCGCAGCACGGCGTCCGAGGCGTCGTAGTTCACCACGCACACGACGGTGAGCGGGGCGGCGGCGACGGCCTCCTCGGGGGAGGCGGCCGGGACCGCGCCCCGGGCGACCAGGTCGGTGTCCCGGCCGGGCGTGCGGTTCCAGACGGTGGTGCGCAGTCCCGCGTCGAGGAACGCGCCGGCCAGCGCCCGGCCCATGGGGCCCAGTCCGAGGACCGTGACGGAGGACCGGTCGGTGTGCACAGACATCTGTCAACTCCCGTAATGTGTCTGACAATTGCTGAGGAAAGGGGCAGGGCATGGTGCACCGGCGTCACGATCCGGACGTCTGCGGGGTGACGGCCGCGATCGCCGTGATCGAGGGCAAGTGGAAGACCACGCTGCTGTGGCTGCTGGAGTCAGGACCGCACCGGCCGGCCGCGCTGCGCCGGCAGGTGCCGGGGCTGACCGAGAAGGTGCTGACCGTGGCGTTGCGCGAGATGGAGGCGGACGGTCTGGTGCACCGGGAGGTGCACGACGTCCTGCCGCCGAAGACGGTCTACTCGCTGACCGGTTTCGGCCGTGACCTCGCCGAGGCCCTGGGACCCCTGTCCGACTGGGGGTACCGCCGCCTGGAGAAGATGACGGAGGCCGAGGCGGAGGCCTCCTGACCGCAGCTGATGGTTCCCGCTCCCTTCCCGTCCGGCGGCTCGTCCGCCGCCCTCGTCAAGGGTCGCCGGACGCCGGTGCGCTGCCAAGTACGCACAAAAAAGTGGGTGTTCCGGGCTGAGGGGCGAAGAGCGTCCCCGGTGCCGGCCCCGTCCTCAGCCGGCGGAGCCGTCCTCCTCCTCCACCGGCGGCATCAGCGCCCGCAGCCAGCGCTCCGTCTGGGCGACATGGGCCTCGGCGGCGCCCGCCGCGGCGCCCGGGTCGCGGTCGGCGATCGCGGTGGCCAGCACCCGGTGGTCCGCGTCGCTCTTGGCCCGCAGCTCCGGGCCCTCGGGGAGGGTGAACACCTGGTACTTGCGGGAGCGGGCGCGGAAGACCGCGAGCAGCGAGGCGAGGGTGGGGTTGCCGCCCGCCCGGGCGATCTCGGCGTGGAAGCGGTGGTCGAGTTCCGAGGCCTCGGCGGGGTCGTCGGTGGCCTCCATCGCCTCGATCAGCGAGAACAGCGTCTCGATCGTCCCCGGTGTCGCGCGCGCCGCGGCCTTGGCCGCGACATGGGCCTCCAGGACCCGCCGGATCTCGTACACCTCCAGCAGCCCGGGCAGCGGCAGGAGTTGGAGCGTCAGCGAGAGGCTGCCGATCAGGTCCTCCGGGCGCAGCTGGGAGACGTAGGTGCCCGAGCCGTGCCGGGGCTCGATCACGCCCAGCGCCGCGAGCATGCGCACCGCCTCGCGCAACGAGCCCCGGGAGACGCCCAGTTCCTCGCAGAGGTCCGCCTCGGGGGGAATGCGCTCCCCGGCGGCGAGCCGCCCCGTGGCGATCATGTGCCGTAGGCCGTGGAACGCCTTGTCGACTGCGGACATCCGAATCCTCCCCTGACGGACCGGCTGCGTCGCGCCTGCCCCGCTGTGCACTGTAGCGAGGGCGAGAGATCAGATGTCTTGGATGTATCGGCCGCGAGTCATCTGACTTCTCTCGCTGCAAAGGTCTTGTCATGGCTGAAAATCCCATGCCACCATCCCGAGTCATCATACGTCTCGCCCCGAAAGTCTGATGTCCCGGGCTTTTCCGGGCGCCCGAGACGTGCGTGCCGCGATACGTGCCGGACGTGCCGGACGTCCGAGGTGTTCGAGATGGGAGCCATGTGAGCGAGACCGAGGTCACCACCGCACCCCGCCCCCTGCTGCTGGCCGACGGCCGGCCGGCGGCGCGGGCGTGGTCGCTGGACCCCGCCCTGCGCCACCTCAACCACGGCTCGTTCGGCGCCGTGCCGGTGGTGGCCCAGGAGCGGCAGCAGGAGCTGCGCACGCGGATGGAGAGCGCGCCGGTGGTGTGGTTCCCCGAGCTGCCGCAGCGCCTCGCGGCGGCCCGGGCCGACCTCGCCGCCTTCCTCGGCACGGACCCCGGTGACCTGGCCCTGGTGCCGAACGCCAGCGCCGGCGTGAGCGTGGTGTACGCCGGTCTCGACCGCCGGGCCGGCGGCGAGATCGTCGTCACCGACCACGGCTACGGCGCCGTCACGATGGGCGCCGAGCGGCTGGCCCGCCGCTGGGGCGGCCGGGTCCGCACCGCCCGGGTGCCGCTGGACGCCGGTGAGGAGCAGGCGTACGAGGCGGTGATGGCCGAGGTGGGCGAGGCCACCGACCTGATCGTCGTCGACCAGATCACCTCCGCGACCGCCCGCCGGCTGCCGGTGGAGCGGATCGGCGCGGAGGCGCGGCGGCGGGGGATCCCGCTGCTCGTGGACGCCGCGCACGCGCCCGGGCTGATCGCCGCCCCGCTCGACGGCCTGGACTGCGACTTCTGGGCGGGCAACCTGCACAAGTGGGGCTGCGCGCCGCGCGGCACCGCGGCGCTGGTGGCACGCGGACCGCTGCGCGAGCGGCTGTACCCGCTGATCGACTCCTGGGGCGCGGCCGACCCCTACCCCGACCGCTTCGACCAGCAGGGCACGATCGACGCCACCGGCTACCTGGCCGCCGCGACGGCGCTCGACTTCGTCGCCACCACCTGGGGCTGGCCGGCCGCCCGCCGGTACATGGACGACCTGGCCGGCTACGCCGAGCGCATCGTGGGCGCCGCGTTCGCCGAACTGACCGGCACCGACGCCTTCGTCGACGTCGGCATGCCGGTGCCCGGCATGCGGCTGGTGCGGCTGCCCGAGGGGCTCGCCGACAGCCGGGTCACCGCCGACGCCCTGCGCGACCGGGCCACCGCCGAACTCGGCGTCGAGGCGGCGTTCACCAGCTTCGGCGGCGTCGGCTACATGCGCCTGTCCGCCCACGTCTACAACACCGCCGAGGACTACGAGTACTTCGCCGAGAGCTGCGTTCCCGTCCTCGGCGAGTGGGCCCGCACGGCGCGCGAGCAGCGGCACACGTCCTAGCCGCACACCGTCCCGCGCCGTCATCCCCGTACAACCAAGGAAGAGGTCAGCACGATGAGAAGAAGGACGGCAGCTCTCGCGCTCGGCACCGCCGCCGCGATGGTCCTGACCGGCTGTTCCACCATGAGCCCCGGTGAGAGCGGAACAGTCACCCTCAACATGGTCGAGAGCCTGACCAACCCCGCCCGCACCGACCTGCTGAAGGACCTGATCGCCGACTTCGAGCGGAAGAACCCGAAGGTCCGGGTCAACCTGGTCTCCCCGCCCACCGAGCAGGCCGACCAGAAGATCCAGCAGATGCTCCAGTCCGGCAGCGGCGTGGACGTCCTGGAGGTGCGGGACATCACCGTCGGCCCGTGGTCGAACAACGGCTGGCTGTACGACATGAAGAAGGACCTCGCCGGCTGGAAGGGCTGGGACGCCCTGACCGACAACGCGGTCGCCGCCGCCGAGGACGGAGAGGGCAGGACGTACTTCGTCCCCTACGGCTTCTACGGGCTCAGCCTCTTCCACCGCACCGACCTGATCGAGCAGGCCGGCTTCGACGAGCCGCCGGCCACCTGGGACGAACTGCTGGAGCAGGCGTCGAAGATCCACGACCCGGCGGAGCGCCGGTACGGCTACGCCTTCCGAGGCGGCGCCAACGCGCACAGCAACGCCACCGCCGCGATCGAGGCATACGTCGCCGAGAGGATCGACCCGGCCAACGGCTACAAGCTGAAGGACGGCAGCACGATCTTCTCCGCGCCCGAGGCGCTCGACGCCATGGAGATGTACCTCGAACTGTTCAAGGAGGCCTCGCCCAAGTCGTCGGTGGCGTGGGGCTACCCGGAGATGGTCGAGGGCTTCTCCAACGGCTCCACCGCCTTCCTGCTCCAGGACCCCGAGGTCATCGCGACCGTCTCGGAGTCCCAGTCGATCGGCGAGGACCAGTGGAGCACCGCCCCGCTGATGGCCGGGCCGAGCGGCAGGACGGTGCAGCCGCTGGCCACCGCCGGGTGGGGCGTGGCCGACGGCGGCGAGCACAAGGCGGAGGCGGTGAAGCTGGTCGAGTTCCTCTCCGAGGGGGAGGCGTCGACGGCGTTCACCAAGAAGAACAGCCTGGTGCCGATCCTGAAGTCGGCGGCCGAGGACGCGTTCTACCGGACCGGCCCGTGGGCCAGCTACGTCACCATGACGGAGAACCCGGACAAGTACCTCGTCGTCACCCAGCCGCGCGGCGTCGCCTGGTGGACGGAGTGGCAGCAGCGGGCCGACACCGACGTGCAGAAGATGATCCTCGGCAAGCTGACGCCGAAGGAACTGCTGGCCGGCTGGGACGCGTACTGGACCGAGAAGTGGAAGAAGTAGCCATGTCCACCCCGTCCACGCCGGACGCGGGGACGGCGCCCTCCGTGCGGAAGGAGGGCGCCCCGCCCGGCCGGGGCACGGCGGGGGGCCGCCGCAAGCGGGAGTTCACCACCCGTCAGGGCCTGCTGATCGCCGCCTTCATGGCGCCGGCCGCGGTCTTCGTGGCGCTCTTCACCTACTACCCGATGATCGCCGGCAGCCAGATGGCGTTCCGGAACTGGAACCTGACCGACCTCACCGACACCTCGTGGGTGGGTCTGAAGAACTTCCGTGAGGTCTTCACCGACCCCGCCTGGAGCACGGTGGTGGACAACACCGTGCTGTGGGTGGTCGGCTCGATCGTGCCCCAGTTGGTGATCGGGTTCGCCATCGCGCTGTGGCTGCGGCGTCGGTTCCGCTTCCGCGGGCTCTACCAGGCGCTGATCTTCTTCCCCTGGGCGATCTCCGGGTTCCTCATCGGCATCCTGTTCCGCTGGCTGTTCAACAGCGAGTTCGGCGTCGTCAACGACCTGCTGCAGAAGGCGGGGCTGATCGACGAGCCGATCGCCTGGCTGGCCGATCCGCAGACGGCGATGATCGCGGTGCTGATCGCCAACGTCTGGTACGGCGTCACCTTCTTCGCGATCATGATTCTGGCGGCGCTCCAGTCGATCCCCGACGAGCTGTACGAGGCGGCGGCGCTCGACGGCGCCGGCAAAGCGCGCACGCTCTTCCAAATCACCATTCCCTACATCCGTACGACGCTGGCGCTGACGGTGCTGCTGCGGGTGATCTGGATCTTCAACTTCCCCGACCTGATCTTCGGCATGACCGGGGGCGGCCCGAACGACGAGACGCACATCGTGACGACCTGGATGGTCAAGATCACGCAGCAGGGCGACTACGGCAAGGCGTCCGCCCTCGGCCTCCTGGTGGTCGCCGTGCTCATGGTGTTCGCGGTGTTCTTCCTGCTGGCCACGCGGGAGCGCCGGATCCCGGCGCGGGGCACCGGAAAGCGAGGTGTGCGGTCGTGATCGGCAAGGAAACCACGGCCGGCCGGGTCACCAAGTTCACCTTCCTCGGCCTGTGGCTGGTCTTCTCCCTCTTCCCGCTCTACTGGATCACCGTCACCTCGCTCAAGGCGCCGGGCGACATCTTCGCCTTCCCCCTCGCCTACTGGCCCGAGCGGTTCTCGCTGGAGAACTACCAGGGCCTCTTCGGCACGGCGGACTTCGGCACGTACCTCGTCAACAGCCTGGTGGTGGCGACCGTCGCCGGTGCCGTGGCCACCGCGATCTCGACCCTGTCGGCGTACGTCCTGGCCCGCTTCGAGTTCCGCACCAAGTCCGCGCTGCTGATGGCGGCCCTGGTCACCCAGATGATCCCGTCGTTCATCGCGCTCGGACCGCTGTACCTGCTGATGACCGACCTGCGGCTGGTCGACAACCGCCTCGGGCTGGTCCTCGTCTACATCGCCGTGTGCGTCCCCTTCTGCACGGTGATGCTCCGCGGCTTCTTCGAGAACATCCCGGACGCGCTGGAGGAGGCCGCCATGATCGACGGCCTGTCCCGGTTCGGGGCGCTGGTGCGGGTCCTGCTGCCGGTGATGCGCCCCGGGATCGTCGCCGCGTTCATCTTCAACTTCGTCAACTGCTGGAACGAGCTGTTCCTGTCGGTGACGCTGATGAACAGCGACAGCAACAAGACGGTGCCGACGGCCCTGAACGGCTTCATCTCCAGCTTCAACATCGACTGGGGTTCGATGTCCGCGGCGGCCGTGCTGACCATCCTGCCCACCATGGTCCTCTTCGCCTTCGCCAGCCGGCACATCGTGCAGGGGCTCACCTCGGGGGCGGTGAAGGGGTGAGGGCCGTCCGGCGGGGAGGACCCGTCCGGCCGGCGGGGAGGGCCGTCCGGACGGTGTCAGCCGTCGCGGTCCGCCGCCTCCCGGGCGGCGCGCTCCAGGCGGCTCCGGTAGGACTCCCACCAGGCCGGGTCGTCCGAGGCCAGGGCGGTGTTGCTCCGGTTCATGCCCACGGTGCCGTCCATGAGTTCCCGGAGGATGTCGGCGTGACCGGCGTGCCGCTGGTTATCGGCGATCACGCGCACCACGGCGTGGTGCAGCGTCACCTCGTCCTTGCCGTCCGGCCACCACGGCACCCGGCCGGTGGTCTCCAGCGGCAGCGCGTCGATCGTCGCGTCCGCGTGCGCCCAGGCCCGGCGGTACAGGCCGACGACGAACGCGCGTGACTCGTCGGCCGTCGCCCACATGTCCCCGTTGGGCTCGGCGCCGTCCGCGAGCCAGGGCAGCGGCTCGCCGGACGGCCGTCCGAAGGTGTCACCGAGGTAGCCCAGCTCCACGCCGGCCGCGTGCTTCACCAGGCCGAGGAGGTTGGTGCCGGTCGGCGTGAGCGGGCGCCGGACGTCGTACTCGGTGAGCCCTTCGAGCTTCCACAGGAGCGCGTCCCGGGCCGACTGAAGGTAGAAGAGCAGGTCCTGCCGGGCGGTTCCGGTGGGCTCGGCCCTGGATGCGGTCATGCCCGCCAGTGTGCCCCCTCAGGCGAAGTCGTACCCCGACCAGTCGGCGAGGGGGCGGTAACCGAGCCGCTGGTACAGGGCGTTGCTGGTGGGGTTGGCCCGGTCCGCGAACAGCACGACGTCCCGCGCCCCCGCCGCGAGGGCGGCCCGGCTCACCTCCGCCGTGACGGCACCCGCGTAGCCGCGGCCGCGCAGGGCGACCGGGGTGTGGACGATGTCCACCTGGATCTGACCGCCGATCAGCGGGTTCATCCCCGCGACGGAGACGGGGGTGCCGTCCGGGGTCTCCCACACCGTGTAGCGCTTGTCGGCGAAGCGCGTGCCGGCCCAGGAGTCCGCGTCGATCACCACGGCCTCCCCGACCGCCGCGGCGAACTCGCCGCACCAGAACATCACCTCGTCGAGGTCGTCGTCGCCCAGGACGCGGGCGCGGCCGGCCGGCATGGGGTCCGGCGGTGTGAGCGTGCCGAGCCGGTACAGCCGCAGCCGCGTGTCACGGAGCCTCGGCGTGGCGCCGGTGCGCCGCTGCCACGCCTCGGCGAAAGCGGTGGCGGTGTCGTGGTCCGCGCTGACGGAGGGGAGGGAGTGCCCGAGGGCGGCCAGCCGCGCGGCCAGTGCGTCGGCCTGCTCGGGCGTGAGCGCGGTGGGGGTCAGCGCGCGGGGCACGAGGCGGTGGAACGTCGCCTGCACCTCGCCCGCCCGCTCCAGCACACCGAAGACGGCGGTCTCGGCGCCGAAGGCCCCCGCTCCCCGGGTCCGCACCCTCTCGGCCCACGTCAGCGCCATCACGTGCGCGCCGGGCCGCGAGCGCAGGAAGTCTCCCGCGCGGGCGAGGAAGTCGTCGACGTCTTCGGTGAGGTACCAGTCGTCCGAGGTCATGCCTCATGCTCCCGGATCGGCCCGGGGGCCCGCCGCTTTCCCGCCGGTCTCCCACGCCGGGCCGTGCCGTCCCGGCAGACGGCCCTCTCCCTCCCTCGCTCGGCCGCGCTGCCCGTCCACCGGCCCGCACCGCCACCGAGGATGGCCCGAAGTCACACCCGGAGCGTGAACCTCCGCCGGTGACCACGCCCCGCCGGCCTCCGGCGGCTGCGGCTGCCCCGTCCCACCCTCCGCTCCCGCGAGCCCCGGGCCGGGGCGTGTGCTCCACGACGGTCCGCTCCTCGGCGCCCTCCACGCCCCTCGCCCCGGCGGCCCGCGGCCCTGTCCCCTCCGCTCCCGGGCGAGGCCACCCCGGCCCGGATCGTGCGCCTCCGGGACGGTCCGCACACACGGAGGAAAGCCCTCCACGGCCGATGACTTCGCGCCGGAACGGCAGTCTCCCTCTCGAACGCCCGTGCCGGCGCGGCCCGGGTGCGACCGTGGGCGTACGTCCACGCCCCCCGTGACAGGAGAACCTGACGCATGACCGACCCCGCAGTGACAACGCCCCGCGGCCACGGCGACGGGGCCTGGCCCCTCATCCACGCCGAGCGGGCCGCGCTGGCGGACGACCTCGCGGACATGCCGGACGAGCGCTGGGAAACGCCCTCGCTCTGCGAGGGCCTGACGGTGCGCGAAGTGCTCGCCCACCTCACCGCGGGCGCGAGCCTCAACACCGTGCGCTGGATGGCGGGGGTGATCCGCTGCCGGTTCGACTTCGACCGGCAGGTCGCCATGCGGCTGGCCGAGCAGCTGGGCACGGCCCCGGCCGAGACGCTCGAACGGTTCCGGCGCGTCGTCCCGAGCACCACCAAGCCTCCCCTGCCCGCCCTCGCCATGCTGGGCGAGACGATCGTGCACGGGGAGGACATCCGGCGCCCGCTGGGCATCCGCCGCGACCACCCGATCGGGGCCGTCACCCGGGTCGCCGAGTACTACCAGGGCTCGGACCTCGTCGTCGTGGCCAGGAAACGCGTCGCCGGCCTGCGGCTCGTCGCGAACGACGGCCCCTTCACGACCGGCGCGGGGCCGGTCGTGTCCGGCCCCACCCTCGCCCTGGTGATGGCCATGACCGGACGCACGGCGTACTGCGACGATCTCGACGGCGACGGCGTGGAACTCCTGCGCAGCCGAGGCGCGATGGCGTGACGCCGCCGCCCTCCAGGGCCGGACCGCGGCCGCCCGGACGTGGCGCACTTTTGCAAGCAGGTGCTTGCAATAGTTAGCGCGGTGCGGCAGGGTGGGGGTATGGCATCGCTCAACGTCGGCAATCTCGGTGAGTACCTGCGCGAGCAGCGGCGCAGCGCGCAGCTGTCGCTGCGGCAGCTCGCCGACGCCGCCGGGGTGTCCAATCCGTATCTCAGCCAGATCGAGCGCGGGCTGCGCAAGCCGAGCGCGGAGGTGCTGCAGCAGGTCGCCAAGGCGCTGCGGATCTCCGCCGAGACCCTGTACGTCAGGGCCGGCATCCTCGACGCGGAGCGGGACGGCGAGGAGCGCCTGCGGGAAGGGGCGACGCGGGCCGTGCTGCTCGCCGACCCCACCCTGACGGAGCGTCAGAAGCAGGTTCTACTCCAGATCTACGAGTCCTTCCGCAAGGAGAACGGGTTTGGGGCCGCCGGGGACGGTCAGGCGACGGACGGGGACCACGAGGTCATCGAGGTCATCGGGACCGACGAGACCGAGGAGGTCGCCGGGGGCTCCGAGGCCGGAGCCGACGGGAGTGACCGCGCGGTGGACGCCTCGGGCGGCGGTGCCGGGATACGCCGGAGCCGTACGGCCGGCGGCGGGACGTCGGGCAGGCGCCGGCCCCGCGAGGACGGCGGCAGCGACACCGATCCGCGGCAGACGGCCGGCTGAACCGGACCAGGGCACCGGCCGCCCGCCGCGGACCACTTGAAAACCCTCAGCCGAAAAACGAATCCGGGAGGACCATCACCATGGCCATCACCGACGACCTGCGCAAGACCTTCAGCGACCCGACCCCGCTCTACTTCGCCGCCGGCACCGCCGACCTCGCGCTGCAGCAGGCCAAGAAGGTGCCCGCCCTGGTGGAGCAGCTGCGCACCGAGGCCCCGGCGCGCATCGAGGCCGTGCGCAACACCGACCCCAAGGCCGTCCAGGAGCGGGCGACCGTCCGGGTCCGCGAGACGCAGGAAACGCTCCAGACCAAGGTCGGCGAGCTCTTCGGCTCGCTCGACACCGACCTGAAGAAGCTCGGTGAGACCGCCCAGGACCTCGCGCTGCGCGGGGTGGGCGTCGCCGCCGAGTACGCGGTCAAGGCCCGGGAGACCTACGAGAAGGTCGCCGAGCACGGCGAGCAGGCCGTGAAGACCTGGCGCGGCGAGGCCGCCGAGGGCATCGAGGACATCGCCGTGGCGGTCGAGCCGTCGCCCGAGCCGAAGACCGAGGTGAAGACCGAGCCGGTCGCGGTCGCGGACCACAAGCCCGCCGAGGCCGCCGCGGTGAAGAAGCCGGCCCCCGCCAAGAAGGCGCCGGTGCGCAAGCCGGCCGCCAAGAAGTCCACTCCGCCCGCCGAGTAGGCGGCGGACGCGACGGCGGGCCGGGCACTCTCGTGGTGTCCGGCCCGTTGTCCTGATAGCCGGCCCGGGTATGCGGGTACGGTGACGGCGTAGCGGACGAGCCGAATCGGGTGGTGGACCCAGTGCTGATGCAGGGCTTCAACAACTTCATGTGGCTGCTGAGCATGGCCCTGATCGTGTTCAGCGGCTTCGCGCTGATCGACGCCGCCACGCGCCGTGAGGACGCCTACCGCGCGGCCGACAAGCAGACCAAGCCGTTCTGGCTGATCATCCTCGCCATCGCCTTCGTGGTGAACCTGATCTTCAACATCCTGTCGTTCCTGCCGATCATCGGCCTGATCGCGACCATCGTCTACATGGTCGACGTCCGCCCGGCCCTCCGCGGCCTGCCCGGCGGCGGCCGCAGCAGCCGCAGAGGCTCCAGCAGCGACGGCCCCTACGGGCCGTACAACGGCGGACGCTGACGCTGACGGGGGGCGGCCCGCCGCTCAAACGGTCCGGTCCAGCAGCAGCACCGCCACGTCGTCCGTCAGCTCGCCGCCGTTGAGGTCCCGGACCTCGTTGACGGCGGTGCGCAGTAGTTCCTCCCCGCGCAGGCCCTCGGAGAGCTGGCGGCGGATCATCTCGACCATGCCGTCCTGGCCGAGCCGTTCGCCGGTGTCGCCGACGCGGCCCTCGATCAGGCCGTCGGTGTAGAGCATCAGGCTCCACTCGGCGCCCAGCTCCACCTGCATCCGCGGCCAGCGGGCGCCCGGCAGCAGCCCGAGCGCCGGGCCGTTGTTGTCGTACGGCAGCAGCCGCGCCGGCAGGCCCGGGCGGGCCAGCAGCGGCGACGGGTGGCCGGCCAGGCACAGGCCCGCCCGGCGGCCGTCCGGCGCGATGTCCACCGTGCACAGGGTCGCGAAGATCTCGTCGTCCGCGCGTTCGTGCTCCAGCACCTCCTGGAGCGTGCCCAGCAGCTGGTCCCCGCACAGCCCCGCCAGGGTCAGCGCGCGCCAGGCGATGCGCAGCTCCACGCCGAGGGCGGCCTCGTCCGGGCCGTGCCCGCAGACGTCGCCGATCATGGCGTGCACGGTGCCGTCCGGGGTGCGGACGACGTCGTAGAAGTCGCCGCCGAGCAGGGCCCGTGAGCGGCCGGGGCGGTAGCGGGCGGCGAAGCGCAGCGGGGAGCCGTCCAGCAGCGGTGTCGGCAGCAGGCCGCGCTCCAGGCGGGCGTTCTCCTGGGCGCGCAGTCTGCCCTCGGCGAGCCGCCGCTCGGCGGAGTCGGAGCGCTTGCGCTCCACCGCGTACCGGATCGCCCGGCTCAGCAGCCGGCCGTCCAGCTCGTCGCGGACGAGGTAGTCCTGGGCGCCCACCCGTACCGCCTCCGCGCCGCGCTCGGCGTCGTCGGCACCGGTGAGGGCGAGGACGGCGTGCCGGGGCGCGAGTTCCAGGACGTGCTGGAGCACGGCCAGCTCGTCGCCACCGTCGCCGGTCCGGCCCGGCGCGGGCAGGGCGAGGTCGAGGTCGAGCAGGATGCAGTGGACATCGTCGGTCAGCAGCCGTCCGGCCTCGGTGAGGTTGCGGGCGGTGCGGACGCGGATCGGCTTGCCGGACTGGTCGAGCAGGTCCGGCACGATCGGCGAGCCGCCGGGATCGTCCTCGATCAGCAGCAGGGTGAGGTTGGTGTGGGCGGCCGTCTCGGCCCTGTCCGGCGCGGCCGCGGCCCGGTCCGTGGTGTTCTCGGACGGGTCCGCCGCGCGCGGGGCCGCCGCCGAGGTCTCCGAGGAGTCCTGGGCGGAGCCGCCGTTCGGTGCGGCGGCCGGCGCCTGACCACCTTCCGCGGCCGGGATCGCTCTCTGCCGCGGTACGGGTACGGGCATGGTTCCGGTTTCCTTCCCTCCCCCCGAGGGCACGGTGGGGGCCGGGGCCCGTCGTACGGACCCGGGGTTCGCGACCCTTTCCCGAGCTCACACCTTCTGTGCGAGCGGGGGGCGCCCCCTTCGAACGGGGACCATAGCGGTTGACGGCGCCGCAACGGAATGGTGTGAACCACGTCGCCCGGACATCGGCCACTGTCATATGCCGCGTTTACTATCGCAGTTGGACAGGCCGGCGATGACGCGGTGATGACGAACGTCACGTCCGCAGGGGGTTTGGCCGCAAGATCCACGTGCGCTGGGTCACGTGGCCCATGACACCGGGCCGTTGAGCGGACGGACGGGCGCGCCCCGCCGGTCGGTTTTCGTTCGTGTCCCGGCCGCTCTGCGTTCTTGTGCGTGCTCTGCGTGCTGTGCGTGCTGTGCGTGCTCTGTGCTCTGTGCTCTGTGCGCTGTGCGTGCTGTGCGTGTTCTGTGCGCTCGGCTTGTTCTATGTGCT
This sequence comes from Streptomyces capillispiralis, assembly GCF_007829875.1. Lineage (NCBI taxonomy): Bacteria > Bacillati > Actinomycetota > Actinomycetes > Kitasatosporales > Streptomycetaceae > Streptomyces > Streptomyces capillispiralis. Next base: position 4,306,285 of record NZ_VIWV01000001.1, read on the forward strand.
CGGCTTGTTCCGCGTGCCCTGTGAGTCCGGCGTGCCGTCCGGCTCCGAGCCCGGGTCCGGCCGCACCACGCCGAGGATCGGCATCGACCCGGCCCCCGCCAGCGTCACCGCCCGCCCGGGGCGCGGGGCGTGCACGATGGCACCGTCCCCCACGTACATCCCGACGTGGCTGGCGTCGTCGAAGTAGATGACGAGGTCACCGGGCCGCATCTCCTCGACGGCGACGCGCTCCAGCTGCTTCCACTGCGCCTGCGAGGTGCGCGGGATGCCCTGCCCGGCCGTCGTCCAGGCCTGCGAGGTCAGTCCGGAGCAGTCGTACGTCCTGGGGCCCTCGGCGCCCCACTGGTACGGCTTGCCGATCTGCGCGGTGGCGTACGCGACGGCCTTCTTGCCCTGCTCCGTCGCCCTGCCGTCGATGTCGTCGAGGATGCCCGAGCTGAGCCAGGCGCTCTGCGCCCGGTCGGCGGCCCGCTGCTCCAGGAGGGCCAGGCGCTCCTTCTCCTCCGTCTCCAGCTCGGACTCGACCTTCTCGGCCGCCTCGATCTGCCGCTCGATCCGCTGCTGCGCCTTCGCCTTGGCCTTGCGCCCGGCCTCCAGCTTCTTCCACTGGGCGTCGGCGTCGCGCGCGTACTGCTCCAAGTCCTGCTGGGTGCGGGTCATTTCGCCGAGCAGTCCGTTGGTGGCGTGCTGGCCCTGCCGCACCCGCCCCGCGCCGTCGAGGAAGTCCTGCGGATCGTCGCTCAGCATCAGATGGGCCTCGGGCGGCAGTCCGCCGCCGCGGTACTGGGCGGCGGCCGCGGCGCCCGCGCGGGCCTCCAGCTCCTCCAGCCGCTCCCGGCCCTCGACGATCTTCTTCGCCAGCCGGACGATCTCGGCGGACTGCTGCTCCGCCTTCTCCTCGGCCGCGTTGTACGCGTCGGTGGCGACGGCCGCGGCGCGGTAGAGCTTGTCGAGCTTCTCGCGTACGGCCTCGAGGTCCTTGTCGGCCGGGACGCCGGCGCCGGGACTCGCGCCCGGGGGCGGCGGGGGAGTGGGGGCCGCGAACGCCGTGCCGGGCACCGCCAGCACGGTGACCGCACAGACCACGGTCACGGCCGCCGCGAGCCACCCGCGCTTGCCCTTGCCCATGACTGCCGCACCCCCACCTGGTTAACCGTCGGTAACTTCCGGTCGCCCGGGGGATGCTGCCATGCCGGCGCGCGAAACGACAGAGGGAGTACTTCCCCGCCCACCCTCCCCGTCATTCCCCGGCACCACGATCACCCCGTCGATGTGACGAACGACTCACGGAGATCGTTCCCGGGGCCGCCGGCCGCCGGCCGTCGGCCGCCGGCCGCGGGCAGCCGTGGAAACTGGGGGCGGCCGGAAAAGCCGGGGGAAGCCGCCCGCAGCCGTGGGAAGCCGCGGGCAGCCGCGCCGCACCCTCAGCCGCGAGGCGCCAACGCCCCCCACCGCACCGTCACTTCCCCCTGCCGCCACCGCACCGGCCCGTCCGTCACCGGCCAGTCGGCCGTGAGGTCCCGCACGGACCGGATCCAGCGCTGCCGGGCACCGTAGGAGGCGTAGGGCGCGGCGGCGGCCCAGGCGCGGTCGAAGTCGCGCAGGAAGGCGTGCACCGGCTCGCCGGGGACATTGCGGTGGATCAGCGCCTTCGGCAGGCGTTCGGCCAGGTCCGAGGGGCGCTCCAGCGAGCCGAGCCGGGTCGCGAAGGTGACGGTGCGCGGCCCTTCCGGCCCGAGCGCCACCCACACGTGCCGGCGTCCGATCTCGTCGCAGGTGCCCTCGACGAGCAGCCCGCCGCGCGAGCCCGTCGCCGGGTCGGCCGGGGCGAGCCGCGCGCACAGCCGCCGCCACACGGCGGCGACCTCGGCCTCGTCGTACTGGCGCAGCACGTTCGCCGCGCGGACGAGCAGGGGCCGTCCCGCGACCGGGATCTCGAACCCGCCGTGGTGGAAGAGCAGGCCCTCGCGCTCGTACGGCCGTGCCGCCGCGACCCGGGCCGGTTCGATCTCGACGCCCGCCACGCGCGCGCGGGGGGCGACGGTGCGCAGCCGGTGCAGCAGTTCGACGGCCGTCCAGGGGGCCGCGCCGTACCCGAGGTCGACGGCGACGGGATCCTCCGCGCGGCGCAGTTCCGCGCCGTGCGTGGCCGCGATCCAGCGGTCCATGCGGCGCAGCCGGTTGGGGTTGGTCGTGCCGCGCGTCACCGTGCCCACGACGGGGCTCCTCCCGCCCGGGCGGCTCCGGGCGTGGGGGAGGGAGGCGGCGCGCACGGTCATACGGACGAGGGTAAGGGGGCACCCGCGCGGGGAGTGCCGGCGCGGGCGCCACGCACGCCGTTCTCGAACGGTTGAGCGACCAGCGGTAATGATTCGGTAAATACCCGAACCGGAGACGCCGTCCGGAAATGGGAACGGGTCCTTCCGGTGTTGAGCCCCCAGAGGGCCCGCACACCCTCCGACAGCCATGCCCGCAGCGAGGAGGAACGCCACGTGAGCCAGTACATCGCGAGGCTCGGGCGGCGTTCCACCGCCGCATCGCCCCGGCTGCGACTGCACCGCAGGCCCCGCCGTGTGGCGATGCTCTCCGTGCACACCTCCCCGCTCCACCAGCCGGGCACCGGCGACGCGGGCGGCATGAACGTCTACATCGTGGAGCTGGCGCAGCGCCTCGCCGCGATCAACATCGAGGTCGAGATCTTCACCCGGGCGACCACCGCCGCCCTCCCGCCCTCCGTCGAGCTCGCCCCCGGCGTCCTGGTCCGGCACGTCGACGCCGGCCCCTACGAGGGACTGGCCAAGGAGGAGCTGCCCGCCCAGCTGTGCGCCTTCACCCACGGCGTGATGCAGGCCTGGGCCGGCCACCGGCCCGGCCACTACGACCTGGTCCACTCGCACTACTGGCTCTCCGGCCACGTCGGCTGGCTCGCCGCCCAGCGCTGGGGCGTCCCCCTGGTGCACGCCATGCACACCATGGCCAAGGTCAAGAACGCCAACCTGGCCGACGGCGACACCCCCGAGCCCGCCGCGCGGGTCATCGGCGAGACCCAGATCGTCGCCGCCGCGGACCGCCTGATCGCCAACACCGCCGAGGAGGCGGACGAGCTGGTACGGCACTACGCGGCCGAGCCCGGCAAGGTCGCCGTCGTCCACCCGGGCGTCAACCTCTCCCGCTTCCGCCCGGCCGACGGCCGTGCCGCCGCGCGGGCGCGCCTCGGGCTGCCCCAGGACGCCCTGATCCCGCTCTTCGCGGGCCGCATCCAGCCGCTGAAGGCCCCGGACGTGCTCCTGCGCGCGGTGGCCGTCCTGCTCGACGAGCGCCCCGAACTGCGCTCGCGCATCTGCGTCCCCGTGGTCGGTGGCCCGAGCGGCAGCGGCCTCGCCAAGCCGGAGGGGCTCCAGAAGCTCGCCGCGCGGCTGGGCATCGCGGACGTCGTACGGTTCCGCCCGCCCGTCGGCCAGGAACAGCTCGCGGACTGGTTCCGCGCGGCGTCCGTGCTCGTGATGCCCTCCTACAGCGAGTCCTTCGGACTGGTCGCCATAGAGGCCCAGGCCTCCGGCACTCCGGTGCTCGCCGCGGCGGTCGGCGGCCTTCCGGTGGCCGTACGGGACGGGGACACCGGTTTCCTCGTCCAGGGCCACGACCCGGCCGCCTACGCGCGCGTGCTCCGCGACTTCGCCGACCACCCGCATCTCGCCGACCGCATGGGCGAGGCCGCCGCCCGGCACGCCCAGTCCTTCGGCTGGGACGCCGCGGCCGCCGCCACGGCCGACGTCTACACGGCCGCGACCCACGCGCACCGCCGTCACGTACGCTCGCACCATGGCTGACAGGGCAGCGGAAGCGGCACAGCGGGCGGCGCAGGTCATCGAGGGCGTGCTGAAGGACGCCGAGCTGGAGTGGGAGAGCACCGCTCCCGGCACGTACGTGGTGAAGCTCCCCGGCACCCGCAAGCTGTCCACGACGGTGTCCCTGATCGCCGGCCGGCACACGCTCAGCCTCAACGCCTTCGTCATCCGGCACCCCGACGAGAACGAGGGGGCCGTCCACCGCTGGCTCCTGGAGCGCAACCTGAAGCTCTTCGGCGTGAGCTACGCGGTCGACCCGCTCGGCGACATCTACGTCACCGGCCGCCTCCCGCTGTCCGCCGTCACCGCGGACGAGGTCGACCGGCTCCTCGGCCAGGTCCTGGAAGCCGCCGACGGCAGCTTCAACACCCTCCTGGAGCTCGGTTTCGCCTCCGCGATCCGCAAGGAGTACGCGTGGCGGGTGTCGCGCGGCGAGCCGACCCGCAACCTGGACGCGTTTGCCCACCTGCTGGCCCGCCCGTCGGAGCAGACGCGGAACACGGCCCCCGACTGACACACCCGGCTCACACCACGACACGGCTCACACCACGACACGGCTCACACGACAGCGCGTCGCTCACACGACAGCGCGTCGCTCACACCACTCCGGCGTCGTCCGCGCGGCCGCTCCCGCGATACCGGCCGGGTGCGACGCCCACCAGCTTCCGGAAGTGCCGGGTGAGGTGCGCCTGGTCGTAGAACCCGGTGGCGGCCGCCACGCCGCTCGGCGACTGCCCCTCCAGCAGCAGCCGCCGCGCCCGGCCCACCCGGCGGGACGTCAGGTACTGGTGCGGGGCGATGCCGTACGCGCCGCTGAACGCGCGGACCAGATGCGCGGGATGGGCGGACAGCAGCGTGCCCGCCTCCTCCAGGGTGAGCCCCTCGACCACCCGCGCGTCCAGCAACTCCCGCAGCCGGCGCGCGAGCACGGGATCGCGCCGCGCCGTGCCGGTGACGTCCCGCGACCGCAGATGGGCCCGCAGCCGCTCCCCCACCAGCGTCAGCCTGCTCTCCGCCTCCAGCTCGTCACCGGGCCGCACCAGCGCCGAGTGCACCTGCCCCACGCGCCGCCGCAGCAACGGATCCCGCAGGTCGGGACGGTCGACGGCGGCCCCGATCAGATCGTCGCCGAGACGGCTGCCGTCGAGGTAGAGCACCCGTTTGCGGAAGCCGCCGGTGGTGGCGGGGGAGCCGTTGTGGGGGACGTGCGGCGGCAGCAGGGACACCGTGTCGTGCGGGGTGCCGTGCTCGTGCCGGTCCAGGTCGTACCGTACGGCGCCGTCGTCGACGATGAGCAGCGTCCAGGCATCGTGGACGTGCATCGGATAGGCGTACTCGGTGAAGTGGGCGTGGAACACCTCGACGACGCCCGGGACGCGGGGCCGCCAGGCAGAGACGGTCCGCTCGGAACGCTCCGCGGTCATGCAAACAACGTACAAGACGCTGGCGGACCCGCACCGGCAGCCTGAACGGCATGAGCACTCGCTTCGACACGAAGATCGCCGTACTGCTGCGCGAGGACCTGGAACCCTGGCAGCGCCTCAACGTCACCGCGTTCCTGGTCAGCGGCCTGGGCACCCAGGTGCCGGAGCTGATCGGGGAACCGTACGAGGACGCGGACCAGGTGCCGTACCTGCCGATGTTCCGCCAGCCGGTCCTGGTCTTCAAGGGCACGAAGGAAACCCTGAGGGCCGCCCACACACGGGCCCTGTCCCGCGCCCTCCCCCGCGCGGTCTTCACCTCGGACCTGTTCGCCACGGGCCACGACGAGGCCAACCGCGCGGCGGTACGGGCCGTCGGCACCGCGGACCTCGACCTGGTCGGCCTGTCGGTGCACGGCCCGCGGAACGCGGTCGACAAGGTGCTGAAGGGCGCGCGAATGCACCCGTGACGCCGCGCGGGCGCCGGCCGCGCCCGCGGTCACGCCGACGACGGGGCGGCGTGGGCCGCCTGCGGGGCGGCCGGAGGATCACCGCGGAACACCTGCTCCATGTGCCAGGCGCGGTGGGCCGCCGCTATGGGGGCGGCGCCCGGCCGGGGCCCGATGAGCGGGCGCCCGGAGAGTTCGGTGACGGCCGCGCGAGCGGCGGGACTGTGCCCGGTGAACCGCTCCGAGACGAGGATCCGGTGCGGCCCTCCGCCGGCGCCGCTGCCCTCGCCGCCGCGGGCGGGCCCCCGCCCCACACCGAGGACACCCTTGTCGAAGAGCTTGTGGTGCAGCGAGCACAGGCACAGCCCGTTGTCGACGTCGTCCGGGCCGTCGAACGCCCACCAGCGCACGTGCGCGGCCTCCAGCCCGACCGGCACCGGCCCGAGCCGGCCGTCGTAACCGCAGAAGGCGCACCGGTACTCGTACGCCGTCAGCACCAGCTCCCGCATCCGGCGGTCCCGCTGCCGCCGCGCGGCGGAGAACCGCTCGGACACGGCCGGCCCCGCCTCCGGATCCAGGCCGACGGCTTCGCACAACTCGCCGTGCAGCGAGGGCGGGAAGTTCGCGTCGAGCAGCACCCGGGCCATCCGCCCGAGCAGCGACGGCTCCCGCCGCAACGCCACCCGCAGCTCGGGCACGAGCCGCCCGGCCGCGTTGCTCGCCCGCAGCTCCCGCACACCGGTGCCCGGACTGCCGGCCCCGCGATCGGTACGCACCTCCCACACACCGTCGCTGACCAGATGATGGAACGGGTAGGCGGCCGACGTCCTGTTGCGCGGCCCGTACTCGGCCAGCAGCCCCTTCAGGTCCTCCTCCACGGCGCTGTACCGCAGCTCACCGTCACCGTCCTGCTGGAACCGCCCGAGCGCGTACAGCAGGAGCAGCGGCTTGTGAGGGGCCCGTGCGGCCCCCTTGCTCCACTGCCTCAACTCGGCTGCGCGCTCTACCCAGTTCATGACCGGTGATCGTAGCGACGCGGGATCCCGCGGGCCCGGGGACCCGCCTCAGTCCGGCAGCGGCACGGAGCGGGCCTCTCGGGGCTGCGCAGTTGCTGGTTGTCGAGGTAGAAGAGCACGGCTTCGCGCTCCAGGACGGGCCGGATCTCCAGGTCCCGGGTCTTGATGCGCCCGTCCTCTCGTCCGCGATGTCCTGCCCGTCGTCCGGGAAGACGTCCCCGATGCGGTGGACCTGCCACCCGGCGGCTCTCAGCCCTTCAAACGCGACGCCCGAGATTGTGGTCGAGGAAGAACTCAGGCGGCAAGATGCACCACTGCCCGGCAGAGTTCGTCCACTTGCTCCGGGGTCATGTCGTAGTCGTAGGCGATGTCCTCGACGCTTTCGCCGGCTTCCCACAGGTCGGCGATGGCCTGGACCGTGACCCTGTTGGCGGCGACCACGGGGAGGCCGTGTCCGAACCTCGGATCGATCACGACGGGGACGGATTCCGGGTACTACCTCAACCGCAGACTGTCGGCGCGCAGTGCGCGTCAGACTGCGGGTCAGCCATCGGGAAGAAGTTCACTCCCTGATCGGTCAGACCCTCGCCCGGGATCGCAGTCGCGGCCGGGGGCTGCATCTGTTCGCGGTGTCGCGGCGGACGTGACCGTCCGTCTCTCCCACCTGCGAGCCGGTGACTCGCATGGGTGACGCGGGCCGCGCCGGCGGGGAGGGTGGGTGGGCGGGTGGTGGCCCCTCCCGGTTCTCCGGGGAGTGCAGCGGGCCGCCGGACCCTCACGGACAAGGACCCGGCGGACCGGGAAGAACCGGTACCTGGCCACCTCACATCCGGTGACGCCCGGCCTTCAACTCGCCTACGAACGCCACCCAGGAGGCGCTTCGGAAGTGGAGTGCCGGGCCGTGCGGGTTCTTGCTGTCACGGACGGGGACGGCGCCGGGGAATCCGTCCGCCACTTCCACGCAATCCCCGCCCGCCTGATTGCTGTAGCTGCTCTTGCACCAGACGACGTGGTTCTGATCGGGACGGGACTTCTGCTCCATGGTTGACGTCCTCACTTGACCCGGCCGCCTCAGATTCGGTGGTGGCTGCCCTTCAACTCACTTATGAACGCGGTCCAGGAGGCGCTTCGGAAGTGGAGTTCGGGGCCGTGCGGGTTCTTGCTGTCACGTACGGGGACGGCGCGGGGAAATCCGTCCGCCACTTCCACGCAGTTGCCGCCTTCCTGATTGCTGTAGCTGCTTTTGCGCCACACGACGCCGTTCGGATCGGGACGGGACATTCGCTCCACGGTGGTTGTCCTCCATCACGGATCGGATCATGTCGAGTGACATGAGCGGGGGCAGTGCTGCCGCCCGTAGCTGATGGTAGGTCCGTACGAAGTTTCCGACGTCCTCCGGATCCTCGATGAGTTGGCCGTAATGCGCGCCCTCCGTGTACGCCACGTCGGAGCCGTCCGGGAGCGTGAGGATCGACAGTGATCCGCCCATCACGTCGTGCTCGCCTTGGTCGAAAGGCAGCACCTGAACAGTGATGTGCCGCTCCGAGGCGTTATCCAGCAGGCGCTTCAACTGCTCCCTCATCACAGTGGAATCACCGACCGGGCGTCTCAGTACCGCTTCGTCCAGGACGACCCGGAGGACGGGCCTGTCCTCAGAGGTGAGCCGCACCTGCCGTCCCATGCGGGCGGAAAGTCTCTCCTCCAATTGTGCGTCTCCGCTGAGCGTGAGGCCGACGCTCAGGACGGCCCTCGCGTAACTCGCGGTCTGCAACAGACCTGGGACCACGTGTGCCGCGTACTCCCCGATGGACACGGCTTGTTCGGCGTACGCCATGAACTTCCGCGACCAGTCCGGGAACGTCTCCCGGTACACGTACGGCCACAGCTCCACGAGCAAGTCGTCCGCACCGAGTACCGCGTCCAGCGCCCGCGCCAGTTCCAGCGTCGGCTTCGCACCCGAGACGCGTTCGATCTGGGCGATCCGAGTGCCCACCACGTGCACCCGGGCGCCCAGTTCGGCCTGGGTCAGCCCGGCCGCCGTACGGAGCTTGCGCACCCGTGCGCCGAACAGCGCCGCCATCGACGTGCTGGGGTCGATCTCTTTGGCCAAGGCGCTACGTCCGTCCTTTACGAACCGAAAGGTAATGCTGCGTCACCTTCCGAGCGTAGAGCGATCCGGCCACCCTTGAGCACGGAACGTGATGACTCGCGTACGGCGCGAGACGACAGTGCAAGGACGGACCCGCTGTGCTCATCGGAACGACGAACACCACCACGCGCGAAGCACAGTTCGCCTCGACGCCCCGAGGCGCGAGGCACGCGCGGCACCTGGCCGTGCGGTGGATGGAGGAGTGGGGGCACCCGCCGGTGTCGGACGCGTCGTGCGCCGTCGCACTGGTCGTCGGCGAACTCGCCGCGAACGCCGTACGGCACGGGCGGGTCCCGGGACGTGACGTCCGTATCCGGCTCGTTCACGACCAGCCGTCCGCCCTCGTCCGGGTCGAGGTGGCCGACGCCGCCTCCGGCAAACGGCGGCCGCCCGTGGCTGCGCCGGTGACGTGTCCGGACGGGGAGTCGGGCCGCGGGCTGTTCCTGGTCGACGTCCTGGCGGTGCGCTGGGGCTGGGAGCCACGCCTCCCCGTGGGGAAGACGGTCTGGGCCGAGGTGCCGTGTGAGGAGAGGCCCGACGCCGACGTGCCGTGTGCGGAGAGGCACGACGCCGACATGCCGTGCGAGGAGGGGAGCGGTGCCGAGGAGCCGCCCGGGGGGCGGAGCGGCGCCGAGGAGACGTCCCCCTCGCCGGCGTACAACCTTTGAGCTGCCCTCCGTGTCCAAGTTCGCAGCTCAAGCGTCCGTCCACAGGGCGCTTCCAGGATCACGGAGAACCATGCGCGCCTCACGCACCGTCCTCGCCGCCGCCGCGGCACTCGCGGCAGCGGTCTGTACCCCTCTCCTCGTCGCGCCCACGGCGGCCGCCGCCCCCGCACGGCTCGCCGACGACTTCAACGGCGACGGCTACCGCGACCTCGTCCTGCTCGGCGGGACGCACGGCAAGGACGGCAGGGTCACCGTCGTCTACGGCACGTCGACCGGACCCGGCACCCGGGTGCAGACCATCCACCAGGACTCGGCCGGCATACCCGGCGCGGTGGAGGAGGGCGACGAGTGGGGATTCGCCGCGACCAGCGCCGACCTCGACCGCGACGGCTACGCCGACCTGGTGGTCGCCTCACCGGGGGAGGCCGTCGGTGACATCCAGCGGCGCGGCGGGCTGACCGTCGTGTGGGGCAGCGCCAAGGGCCTCGGCTCCGGCACCGTCTTCCACTCGCCCATCGCACCGGAGTACGCGGGCTCGGGCGACGGGTTCGGCCTGGACGTCGTCGCCGGTGACTTCGACGGCGACGGCGACCAGGACCTCACGGCGCTCAGCGACAGCCGCGCCGGCGCCCTCCTGTTCAAGGGCCCCTTCACCCGCACCGGCGGGAAGAGCGGCTGGCAGTCCCTCGGCGGGAGCTACGGCTACCTGAACGGCTCCCAGCTCGCGGCGGGCCGGGTCACCGCCGACGGCGCCACCGACCTGTACATCATCGGCCGCGATCTCCAGGCCGGCTACAGCGACCTGGACATGCGGGCCTACTTCCACCGCGGAGGCGCCGACTTCACCCGGCGCGCGAGCGAGCTGCGCGTACCGGACGACGGCGGGCACCAGATCGGCGGCGGCCCCATCGCCGCCATCGGCGACTTCGACAAGGACGGCTACGGCGACCTGGCCCTCGGCCGCGGTTACGAGCAGCCGGACGGGGAGAAGGGGTACGTCAGCATCCAGTACGGCGGTTCCACCGGCCCCAACACGGCCCGCGCACGGGTGAAGATCACCCAGAACACCTCGGGCGTACCGGGCGCTTCCGAGAACGAGGACTACTTCGGCGCCGCCGTCGCCGCGGGCGACGTCAACGGCGACGGATACGCCGACCTCGCCGTCGGCGCCTCCGGCGAGGACCTGGGGGACCGGCGCCAGGCCGGCATGGTCACGGTGCTCCTCGGCCGTGCGGGCGGACTGTCCGGCACCGGAGCCAAGGCCTACGACCAGAACACGTCGGGCATCGCGGGCGCGGTCGAGAACAACGACTACTTCGGCTGGAACCTCAAGCTCACCGACTACACGCGCGACGGCCGCGCCGACCTCCTCATCGACACCAACGAGCAGCTGGACAACACCCGCTGGGGCCTGGTCCACCAGCTGAAGGGCTCGACGTCGGGCATCACCACGACCGGCTCGAAGACGTACACGGTGAACTCCCTGAACCTGCCCTACACGACACTGGGCGGCCGCTTCGCGCACTGACGACGGCGTGCCGTCTCCGTACGCCGATGGCCCCTTCACCCGGCCGGCCACCCGGCCGGCTCAGCGGGAGCAGACCACGCTGACCAGGGTGAACGATGCGTAGAAGGGCCCCGGTGCGGAGAGGCCGTCGAACCAGTCCCGCCCGCGCACCGGGTCGATGTGCCCCCCGTCGACGGCCTTCTGCAGATTGCGGCCCAGGCCCAGGGTGTGATCCGCCTCGGCGAAGTCGAGGAAGAGCGGGGTCGTGGTGTGCACGGCCTCGACGCGGAAGCCGGCCCGCGCGGCGAGGCGGGCGAGACCGCGCCCGATGGTCGCGTGGCGGACCACCTCGGACGTGGTGAAGCGGGTGAAGGCGCGGCTCGTCTCCAGGTCCTCCGCGTCGACGATCAGGGTGTCCCAGTCGGGCTCGGCGAGCCCGATCCGGGCGCCCGGCCGGGTCGCGCGGTGGAGCTGCGCGAGGACGTCCGCGGGATCGGCCACGTGCATCAGGACGCGGTCGGTCTTGGCGCGGTCGATGGTGCCCGCCTCGACGGGGAGCGCGTGGGCGTCCCCCTCGCGGATCTCCACCCGCGGCAGTCCGGCCGTGCGCGCACGGGCCCGTTCGAGCATGGCCGGGTCCCGGTCGACACCGATCACGGTGCCGGCGTCCCCGACGCGTTCCGCCAGCGCCGGGAGGTCGGTACCCGGCCCGCACCCCACGTCCAGTACGGCGTGGCCGTCGCGGACGTCCAGCATGTCGAGCATCCGCTGCTTGTACGCCCGCCCCGCGTCACCGGCCGCGGCGCGCAGCATGTAGTCGGCCTGATCGGGACGCGGGACACCGAGAGTCGTCGACATGCCTCCGAGTCAAGCAGCCCGGACCCCGGATCCGTGGGCGAAGCGGCGAACCCGCACAGGCTCCCCGTACGCCCGCCCGGCATCGCGACGGGCCGAGGTGCCCCGCCGTGCCGCCGCCCCCACTCGATTACAGCGCCCCCAGCAGCCCCAGGAGTCTGTTCGCCGCCTCGACGGTCGGCGCACCCAGCGCGCCGACGGTCGCGGCGATGGTGGCGACGGCGATCAGGGCCCGGTGCCGCTCCTGCGGCGCACTCGCCCCGGAGACGATCACGGGCAGCGAGTCGTCGATGACCCGCGCGGTCCCGGGCGCCACCTGCCCCCGAAGGCCGGCGAGGAGCTGCGCCAACTGGTCGACCGCCTCGGTCAGTTCCTGGGACGTCGGCTGTGCCGGGCCTCCGTACTGGTTCTTGATGATCCCGACGTGGTGGCTGCCTTGGTTGATGTTGACGATGTCACCGCTCACTTCTTCAGCACCCCCGTGTGCCCCAGACCGCCGTAGATGTTGACCTTGTCGCCGTGATGGTAGTTACGGCTGAAATTCATGCTCTCGACCTGCACGTGGAGCTGTTTCTCGGGTGACTCGACGGCCTCCACGATGGCGTCGACCAACTGCCGGAGCCGTTCGCGGTGCGGCAGGGTCACGAGGGCGCTCGCCGTGCCGGACGTGTCGATGACGAGCGCGTACTTGCTCGGCGACCACAGCACCTTCAGCAGCCACACGAGCAGCGCGGCCACCGCGAGCACACAGCCCGGCAACGCGTCCGGCTCCGACCTGGCCACCACGAGCGCGATCACGCTGCCGACGAGGAAGAACCCGAACGTCTCCCCGCGTTTGGGCTTGAACTCGACGGAGTAGACCCGGGTCACGTTGCGCAGCGGATAGGCGGCATCCCCCACCCACAGCACCCGCTTGCCCACCCGCAGATCCACGGTCTTCCCACTGGGCGGCGGCGGAATCAGCGGTGGCACCGGCGGCGGCCCGGACGGCGGCACCGGCGGTCCCCATGTCCCCTTCGTCTCCACAAGTCCCCCGTGAGTTGTGTGACGCCCCGCGGCCCTGCGACCGCGTGGGGAACCATTAAGCACCCCACGCCTACCACGCAAGAGACGAAAAACGGTCAACTTCCCTGATTCCACGCGACTTCGTCCCCACCACCGGCCTGGGCCGCAGCGCCATGACTCAGCGCCAGTCGTCGATCACATAGGCGTCCGGGTGGCTGTAGCCGGGTTCGTTGGGCTTGTGCATGGTCACGCCCTGCAGCCAGGTACGGAAACCGCGGTCCACCATGCGCCGGTAGGCGTCCTGGCGGGCCAGGTTCATGCCGGCGTCCAGTTGCCCCAGTCCCCTCTCGGTGGCCAGTTGCTCGCACGCGTCCAGCAGTCGTTCGAACCGGTCCGCGGCGCCCGGGCCAGGGCGTACGGCGCCGAACTTGACGAAGCACACGTCCTCACCGGCCTCCGACCCCGCTCCGCAGTGGCAGACGGCCAGACCGTCGAGGCCGGAGTCGGCGCCGTCGAGCAGGATGGTGTCACCGATCCCCTGCTCCTGTACGGCCGTGATCTCGCGCTCCAGACTCAGCCCCTCGTACACGGACCCCGTCAGTGCGCGCCCCAGGCTCAGCGCGTCGGGCCGCTCGGCGGCGGTCAGCTCGCCGTACAGCACCCGGCCGGGGACAGCGGCACTCACGGCGACCTGCTTCTTCATGATGGCGGTGAGGAACCGGGGCCAGAAGCCGTACCGGCGGTAGAGCTCGATGTGCTTGGGACTGTGCGAGAAGGTGAACAGGCCGAGGTGCCGGTTCCCCCAGGTGTCGAAGCAGGCCATGACCGGTTCCATGAGGCGCCTGCCGATGCCCTGGTCCCACAGGTCCGGTCGTACGGTCAGCGGGCCGAAGTACCCGACGCTGCCCCAGTCGGCGGCGAAGTTCGATCCGACGACCTCGTCCTCGACGGTCGCTGCGAAGGCAGCGCGCGGATCCGCCGCCCAGCGGGTGCGGACGTAGTCGGCGGTCCCGAAGAACGTCCCCGGCTCGGGCGCCCCGAGGAAGGTCCCGAAGGCGACCCGGAAGATCCCGTCGGCCCGGTCCAGGTCCGGCTCGACCAGCGGGCGGACCGACACCGGGGCGGCGACACTCGTTCGCTTCGCTGCGGACATGATCGCTCTCCTTTCCGCCCCCACTTCCATCGCACCACGGACCTGCACCGCGGGCGATGCGACAGGTCTCGGCGGCCCAGGGACAGCGACAGCCCCTCCCAGAGGAGAACCCGCAGGCAGGGGCTTGTTCGTGGGCAATCCTGCTACACCGGGCTATCGTCCGTCGTGACAAGCGCGACGGAGCGTCCCCTCCTGGAAAACCCGACACCTCGTCGAGTGGGCCTCACCGCGTCGACCCGGCCCAGGGCGTCACGGACGTCGACTTCACCGCGCTCGCCGACGGGCTTCAGGGAAGGGCTTCAGGCAACAGCCCGACGCAGCCACCACCAACGGCGCCTTGGCGAACCTGCTGGATAGGCCACGAAACCTCACTGGAATATCAACACGCCGAACTATCGACGGCCTCGAATTGTAGAAATTGTGCTGTTTGGCGCATCTCTCGGTGGAAACATTGCTTCGGGCCGCGACTGGTTGCGTTGTGCACTAGTGGGGCGGAGACTGCTCGCTGCGGCGATGGAGGAGGTGGAGGCCACGTTGGCCGACTCGGCCCTTATCCAACTGCTGGGCGGCTCCTTGTGTAGTTCCACTTCACCTTGTTGGCGAGCCTTCGCCAACAAAACAGATTGCCAGGCCGTCGGTGCGAATCCTACGGCAGGGCTGCCACTCTGGAGGGGGACTTGGCGTGCCCCCATGTCGTTGAGGGCGTTTTGTACCTGCGGAGGGAATACGGTGTTGGGGAGAAATCCGGAAGCGGCCCCGGTGACGTGAACCTGGTGTTCCGATCCTTGTCCGCGAAAGGTGAGGGAGTATCCCAGGTACTGGGAGTTCTTGTCGAACATGAGATCTCCCTCGAGGTTGCCGTTGCTCTTATGGACCCAGCGACTGAGGTCCTGTGCGGCTTCGGGTACGGGGGCTGTGCGGGCAAGGCTGGCGATGTAGGCCTCGGCTTCGACGTTGCCTATGCGGAAGCACGCCTCCCCTTCCGAGTTGTATGCGAGCGGGATGCCACGTGCCCGGTTTCCAGGGGCGATATGGAAGCTCAGCCTTCCGTCTCCGCCGTGCGCGGTCTCGAACCGTTCTCGCGCGGCCCGCAGTGGAATTTGCTCGAACAGAATGGGAGGAATGTTGGAGCCGACTATTGCCACTCTTGCGTCGGGGTTGGCCTCCAAGATGATCTCGGCCGCAGATATGGCATTTCCTGATGCGCCGGAGATCAGCCAGGAATTGGCGACATGAGGGTCAAATTTATTGTCCGACACCTCGTCGCCGAGGAGTACCTTTCCAGGGAGTATCTCCCTGGCATTCTCCCAATCAACAGCGGCGTCGAGGGTGCGCATCGCGGCCCTGGCCGTCGTGTTTGCGCGAAGTGCGCTCTCGCTGTTCTCCTGCCGAAGCACTTCGAGTGTTTCCCGCGCCGTGGTGACTGTGGACAACCGTTCGTGCACGGGGCTGTCATCGGGGAGGATCTTGTGCAACCTGTCATGCACGGCGGCTATCGTCGGCACGGCAAGGTCGGCCCCCGGAATCAGTTGGGGCGGTATCCCTGTAGCAATGGTCGGCACGCCTTCGACCCTGACGCGAAGACTTTCCGAGCCGTCATTCGGCACGATGTGCGCCCAGAGGTTTCCGTCTTCCCCGGCCACGAGTCGGGCGGAACCGTCGACGAGCGGCCCCCGTGAAGCCAGTGTGTCCTCCCACAACTGCACGGCCTGCATCGTGACACGGTTTGTGGGGTCAGTGAATTGATGACTGTAGCCAAGGCCGACAGCCCGGGTGTCCCTGACCTGGTCGGCGGACTGAAACAGGCCTTCGCCCGGGTCCAGATGCCATCGCCCACGTGCGTCGATGAGCAGAGCGTCAGGGTCTCGCCCAGCCAGGCTCGCCCCACCACCGATGATTACCTTCCGGCCGGGCGATTGCCCCGTTCGGAGAGTCTCGGCGCGCAATTCGTTGAGAGTGCGCTGACTGATTCCGGTACGGGTGTCGGCCATCAGCAGTGCCTCCGTGGTAAGTTCCACTCGGGATATAGCAGAACCATCGACGCGAAATCCGGGCACGGTATGATTCCCGATTCCTGACCTCGTCATGTTCCGTGCGGGTTGAGACCGGACGCGAGCCCGGAAGTCTGACAGTGCGCGCGCGTCGGAACCCCCCAACTGATGAATGGGTACAGAGAGACCTTTCAGTTCTCGCAACGCGACCGGAGACAGATGCTTCCTGATGGACGCGATACGCAGATCTGCCGCATGCTGTTCTTCGACGCGGGCCTGCGTCTCGCGCGCGAAGGCCCGCGAACGCAAGCCAGTGTGGTCGAGTAGGAACGAGAATTCCTTGCGTGCCTTGCTGCGAACCCGCACCGCCAGGCTTCGGTCATTCATGCGGCCGGCAAGGTGGTTGAGTTCACTGACTCTGCCGATATCCTCGTCGGAGAGGGTCACAGGACCCCTGACCGATCCTCTCGTCAAGCTATCCTGAAAAGGGGTTCTCTGATTATTCCTGGCTCTTTCTCTGACTGCCAGCAGTTCTCCCACCTCATGACTGAGGGCTCGGTCGACGTGCTGTGCATCGATTGCATCGGACAACTGAATGACGTGGTTGTCCGATGTGGTGTTGACATAAGTCCGGGCGACGATTCCTGCCGGGAGGGGAACGACGTCCAGGTGAACGGTGAGTTCCTTATCGTGGTGATCGCGCATTGTGAAGTAGTTGCGCTCGCCGTCATGACGTCGCTCTATGAGATGAAGCCGGCTGGAATGGAGGCCGTTTGTCACGTACGGGAACCTGGATTCGACCAGCCCGACCAGATGATGCCGCTCAGTTCGTATGGCACCCTTCTTGGGCTGGGCCGCTCGGCCCGTAAATGACGTGCCAGGGATCTCAGTCGCGGTGATTACCGTGATACCGTCAGACATAGTCTTCATTCTCGAAAATCATGGTTGTGCCCCAAGTCCTCTCGTTGGTGCATCAGGTTCTGTCATGCAATACGAGCCCGATCCATTGACGGTTCATCCCGACTCGTGTTGAAGAGCGATCCCGATGAGGGTGTCGTGGCCGGCTTCGGGATATCCGTCGGCACCGCTCACGCGTACGTCACCTCCGTCACCGCCGTCACCGGCCTGCTCGCCGACCGCGCCCACCGCATCATCCGGATCTGCGAGCGTCAGGGCGTCCCGATCCTCGCCGACCGCGCCTACCAGGGCGCCGGCCCTTCGGTCACCACCGGACTCAAGCGGCCACCCGGCGGCGAACTCACCCCCACCCAGCGCACGGCCAACCGGGCCGTGGCCGCAGCCAGGCACCGGTCGAACGCGGCATGGCACGGCTGAAGTCCTGGCAGCTCTTCCGCAGATCCCGCATCAGCCCGAACCGCATGACCGTCATCGCCACAGCAGTCCTCACCCTGGAGAGGCAGTTCGGATGCCGTGGGCTTCTGTCGTCGGCGGCCAAGCGGTCGGGTGACCTCGGACGGCCCGGAGACGGCCCAGAGACTGCCCAGCGGCAGCGAAAAGCCCCCTACTAGCGGAGAACCCGCAGGTAGGGGGCTTACGTGTAGGCGCTTACTTCTTCTTGCCCTGGTTCTTGACCGCCTCGATCGCGGCCGCCGCCGCCTCCGGGTCGAGGTACTTGCCGCCGGGGGTGACCGGCTTGAAGTCGGAGTCGAGCTCGTAGTAGAGGGGGATGCCCGTCGGGATGTTCAGGCCCGCGATGTCGGCGTCCGAGATGCCGTCGAGGTGCTTGACCAGGGCGCGCAGGCTGTTGCCGTGGGCGGCGATCAGGACCGTGCGGCCGGTCAGGAGGTCCGGGACGATGTTGTCGAACCAGTACGGGAGCATCCGGACGACGACGTCCTTCAGGCACTCCGTCTGCGGGCGCACCTCCGGCGGGAGGGTCGCGTAGCGCGGGTCGGAGAACTGGGAGTACTCGGCGTCGTTGGCGAGCGCCGGCGGCGGAGTGTCGTAGGAGCGGCGCCACAGCATGAACTGCTCCTCGCCGAACTCCGCGAGGGTCTGCGCCTTGTCCTTGCCCTGGAGGGCGCCGTAGTGGCGCTCGTTCAGGCGCCAGCTGCGGTTCACCGGGATCCACAGGCGGTCGGCTGCCTCCAGCGCCAGCTGCGCGGTGCGGATCGCGCGCTTCTGGAGGGAGGTGTGGAGCACGTCGGGCAGCAGGCCGGCGTCCTTGAGCAGCTCGCCGCCGCGCGTCGCCTCCTTCTCGCCCTTCGCGGTGAGGTTGACGTCCACCCAGCCGGTGAACAGGTTCTTCTCGTTCCACTCGCTCTCGCCGTGGCGGAGCAGGATCAGCTTGTACGGTGCGTCGGCCATGCGCCCGAGCGTAATCGAAGGGCCGTGCGCGTCGCGCGCCCGCCCGAGGGCCGGACGGTTGACGGGATCTGTTAATTGAGTGGCTGCTTAAGAGCGCCCCTTTGTAAGTTGTGCCTGCCGTCACAGCCGCTTACATCCGGGGGGTTCCTTCCATGTCGTCCGTCGTCCGTGCGAGACGCGCCGTCCGGGAGACCGTCTCCGGACTTCCCCCGGCGTTCTGGTGGCTGTGGACCAGCACCCTGGTCAACCGGCTCGGTGCCTTCGTCGCCACCTTCATGGCGCTCTACCTCACCCTCGACCGCGGCTACTCGGCCACCTACGCCGGTCTCGTCGCCGCCCTCCACGGGCTGGGCGGGGTGATCTCGTCGCTGGTCGCGGGGGTGATGACCGACCGGCTGGGACGGCGGCCCACACTGCTCGTCGCGCAGGTGTCCACGGCCGTCTCCGTGGCGGCGCTCGGCTTCGTGCGCGACCCCGTCGCCATCGCCTCCGTCGCCTTCCTGGTGGGCATGGCCTCCAACGCCTCCCGGCCGGCCGTGCAGGCGATGATGGCCGACATCGTGCGGCCCGAGGACCGCATCCGCGCCTTCTCCCTCAACTACTGGGCGATCAACCTGGGGTTCGCGATCTCGTCGATGGCCGCCGGGTTCATCGCCGAGTACAGCTACCTCGCCGGGTTCCTCATCGAGGCGCTGATGACCCTGGTGTGCGCGGTCGTCGTCTTCGTGAAGCTGCCCGAGTCCAAGCCGGTGCGCAGCGCCGAGGCGGCGCGGCAGGAGGACTCCGTGAGGTTGGGGACCGTACTGCGCGACGGGCGGTTCATGGGGGTCGTCGGGCTGTCCTTCCTCATCGCGCTGATCTTCCAGCAGGCCTCCGTCGGCCTGCCCATCGCCATGGGCGAGGCCGGGTTCACCCCGGCCGACTACGGGCTGGCCGTCGCCGTCAACGGCTTCCTCATCGTCGTGCTGCAGATCCCGGTCACCCGGTTCATCGAGCACCGCGACCCCGGCCGGCTGCTGGTGATCTCCTCCCTCCTCGCCGGATACGGTCTCGGACTCACCGCCTTCGCCGGCTCCCTCGGTGCCTTCGCCCTCACTGTCTGCGTGTGGACGCTCGCCGAGATCGTCAACGCGCCGACCCAGACCGGGCTCGTCGTCCGGCTGTCCCCGGTGCACGGGCGCGGGCGCTACCAGGGCATGTACACCATGTCCTGGGCCGTGGCCGCCCTCGTCGCGCCGCTGATGTCGGGGCTGGTCATCGACCGGTTCGGGGCCGAGTGGCTGTGGGCGACGTGCGCCGTCGTCGGCACGGTGGCCGGCCTCGGCTACGGGCTGCTGATGCGGCGGCTGCCGACGGAAGGGGAAGAGGGGGAGGGGGAGAAGGAGGCGGCAGGGGAGCGGACCGGTGCCGTGCGCGGTGCGCCGGAGGTCAGCGCTTCCTGAGAAGCGCCGGCCCCGGCGGGGATCCGGCCCGCGCGTCCGGGCCGCTCACACCGACAGCGGCACCGCGTGGATCTCGTCGGCCTTGTGGCCGGTCCGCTCGTGGATGCGCTGCACCGCTTCGGCGGAGGGGGCCTCGGAGAGGCAGTAGATCGTGCCGGACTCCGGGTCCGCCCAGGCCTGCCGGAAGTGGACTCCTTCCTCCTGCTGTATCGCGAGGTCGGCCTCGTGGGCCTGCCGCAGCTGGTCCTCCGTAATGCCCCGCATTCCGTGGTGGATGTCCATGTACTGGGTCATGGTCCGCACCTCCTTACCGGGTCGCGTACCTTCCCCGTACCTCCCATGCTGCGCCTCGGCGCACCCCCCGGCATGCCGAACCCCGGCACCCGTGACGGGCGCCGGGGGGTCGGTGTGCACCGGGCCGTGCGCGTACGGCGTCAGCCGCACTGGCAGGGGTTGCCCGACTGGCACCCGCAGCCGCAGCCCGAGCCGCAGCCGCAGGCGGCGATCAGCGTCAGGTTCCTGATCTCGGCGGGCTGCTCGGTCTCGCGCTCCTGCGCGGGGTCGGGTGTCGTGCGGGGCGATGCGGCCATGGGACCCTCCTCGAGGCTGGTGCCTGTGCCCATTGGATGCCCGTCCCGCCGGGCGCATCAACAGCGCATTGAGGCTCGCGGGCGCCGCGGCCGGGCCCCTTCGCGCGGGTTCGGGCCCGCGCGAAAGGAGCCCCGGACCTCAGCGGGTCACGCGCCCTCGGCGCCCGGCACCGCCTGGATCTCCGCCTGGATCTCGTCCGCGTGCTCACCGGTGACCAGGTAGACCACGCGCTTGGCGACGGAGACCGCGTGGTCCGCGAAGCGCTCGTAGTAGCGGCCCAGCAGGGTCACGTCGACGGCCGTCTCGATGCCGTGCTTCCAGCGCTCGTCGATCAGGTGCTGGAAGAGGGTGCGGTGCAGCAGGTCCATCGCGTCGTCGTCCTGCTCCAGCTGGAGCGCCAGGTCGACGTCCTTGGTGATGATCACCTCGGCCGCCTTCGCCATCAGGCGCTGGGCGAGCTGGCCCATCTCCAGGATCGTGGCGTGCAGGTCCTGCGGGACCGCACGCGACGGGTAGCGCAGCCGGGCCAGCTTCGCCACGTGCTGGGCGAGGTCGCCGGAGCGCTCCAGGTCGGCCGACATCCGCAGGGAGGTGACGACTATCCGCAGGTCGGTGGCGACCGGCTGCTGGCGCGCCAGCAGGGCGATGGCCCGCGCCTCCAGGTCGTGCTGGAGCTCGTCGACCTTCTGGTCGGCCTCGATCACGCTCTCCGCCAGCTTCAGATCGGCGTCGAGGATGGCGGTCGTGGCGCGTCCGATCGCCGACCCGACCAGCCGGGCCATCTCCACCAGACCGTCGCCGATCGAATCCAGTTCCTCGTGGTACGCGTCCCGCATCAGGGTTCCTCTCGTGCTTCTGTTCGGCTTCAGGGGCCTGGGCTCCTCCCCACGCTCCCACGTTCCGTCCCGTACGCGACCGATTCCATCACCTCAAATGAACCATCCCTGGCTCCAAGGTGAACTCTGGGCGACGAGTGTTCGAGCTCGCCCGCCGACGGCTGTGGGCACCGGCCGCGACATGCCTAACCTGGACGCATGGACGTGAACGCGGCAGTCGCCGCAGTGGCAGCGATCGCCGGAGTACTCACCGGCGTCATCGCCATGCTGGCGTTCCGCTTCAGCGAGCGCGAACAGAGGCGCCCCACCCGCACCTCCCTGCACACGGACCCGGTGCTTCCGCCCGGTGTGGACACCGTCCTGTCCGTGCTGCGCTCGTCCGCCGTCGTCCTCGACGAGGCCGACGGCGTGGTCAAGGCCAGCTCCGCCGCGTACGCCCTCGGGCTGGTGCGCGGCGGCAAGCTCGCCGTGGAACCCATGCTCCAGATGGCCCGCGACACCCGGCGCGACGGCGAGATACGCCAGGTCGAGCTGGACCTGCCCCGCCGGGGGACCGGACGCGGCGAGGCCCTCGCGGTGTCCGCGCGGGTGGCGCCGCTCGGCTCCCGGCTCGTACTGCTGCTGGTGGAGGACCTCACCGAGGCCCGCCGCATAGAGGCGGTACGACGCGACTTCGTCGCCAATGTGAGCCACGAGCTCAAGACCCCCGTCGGCGCGCTCTCGCTGCTCTCCGAGGCCGTGATGGACGCCGCCGACGATCCCGAGGCCGTGGAACGCTTCGCCGGCCGGATGCAGATCGAGGCGACCCGGCTCACCAACCTGGTGCAGGAACTCATCGACCTCTCCCGGGTGCAGAACGACGACCCGCTGGAGGACGCCGAACCCATCCGGGTCGACGAACTGGTCGCCGAGGCCATCGACCGCTGCCGGCACGCGGCGGGCACCAAGGAGATCACCATGGCCGCCGGCGGCACCGCCGACCTGGCCGTGTGGGGCAACCGCGGCCAGCTCGCCGCCGCGCTCGGCAACCTCGTCGAGAACGCCGTCAACTACTCACCCGCCCGCACCCGCGTCGGCATCGCCGCCCGCACGGTCGCCCAGCCCGGCGGGGACCTGATCGAGATAGCCGTGACCGACCAGGGCATCGGCATCTCCGACAAGGACAAGGAGCGCATCTTCGAGCGCTTCTACCGGGTCGACCCGGCGCGCTCCCGCGCCACCGGCGGCACGGGGCTGGGCCTCGCGATCGTGAAGCACGTGGCCGCCTCCCACGGCGGCGAGGTCACCGTGTGGAGCGCCGAGGGCCAGGGCTCCACCTTCACGCTGCGGCTGCCGGAGGCCGGCGCGGCCCGCCACCGCGCCCACCAGATGTCCCACCGGGACGAAACCGAGGGCCTCGACGCCGAGGCCGGACGGTCGGCCCACCCATCCCCCCACTCTTCCGATTCATCCGCGTACGAAACGCTTCCCTCCCCGGAGGTCCTTCCGTGACCCGAGTGCTCGTCGTCGAGGACGAGGAGTCCTTCTCCGACGCCCTGTCGTACATGCTCCGCAAGGAGGGCTTCGAGGTCGCCGTCGCGACCACCGGGCCCGACGGACTCGACGAGTTCGAGCGCAACGGCGCCGACCTCGTCCTCCTCGACCTGATGCTGCCCGGCCTGCCGGGCACCGAGGTGTGCCGTCAGCTGCGCGGCCGTTCCAACGTCCCCGTCATCATGGTGACCGCCAAGGACAGCGAGATCGACAAGGTGGTCGGCCTGGAGATAGGGGCCGACGACTACGTCACCAAGCCGTTCTCCTCGCGCGAGCTGGTCGCCCGCATCCGCGCGGTGCTGCGCCGGCGCGGCGAGCCCGAGGAGGTGACCCCCGCGGCCCTGGAGGCCGGTCCGGTCCGGATGGACGTCGACCGGCACGTGGTCACCGTGGGCGGCACCAAGGTCGACCTGCCGCTGAAGGAGTTCGACCTGCTGGAGATGCTGCTGCGCAACGCCGGGCGGGTGCTGACCCGGATGCAGCTGATCGACCGGGTGTGGGGCGCCGACTACGTCGGTGACACCAAGACCCTCGACGTCCACGTCAAGCGGCTGCGCGCCAAGATCGAGCCGGACCCGGGCGCGCCGCGCTACCTGGTGACGGTGCGCGGTCTCGGCTACAAGTTCGAGCCGTAGGCCGTACCCCCGCGGTCCGGGACGCGAGGGTGTCTCCGGGCCGGGAGACGGTGAAGGGCGGGACCCCTGCGCGGGGTCCCGCCCTTCACCACGTCTGCCGTACGGCCGCTCAGTGGCCGGCCGACGCGCTCGCGGAGGCCGCGTCGGACGGCGTGCCCTCCGGGGCGCCGGTCTCCGCCGACTCTCCCGTCCCGGCGGACTCGGTGCCGCCCGGGGTGTCCGTCGTCCCCTCGGCGGCCTCGCCGGTGGCCCCGTCCGTGGTTCCGTCGGCCGGCTCCCCGGAGGTCTCCTCCGACGGGTCCGTCGAGGTGCCCGGCGCGGCCGGGGCCTCGGTCGGGCCCCAGCTCTCGAAGAAGTCCTCCGCCGGGTGGACGAGCGCGCGCAGGCTCACGTCGCCGGTCTCGCTGAAGGTGAAGGTGATCTTCTGCGCGTTGCCGTCCTGGACGGCCTCGCGGCTGCTGGGCAGGACGGCGGAGGCGTTGCCCTCGCCGCCGAGGATCAGGGAGCCGCCGGCCGGGACGGTGAAACTGCCGCCCTCGGCGGGGGTCAGCTCGGCGGTCTTGCCGGCGCCGGCGACGGTGACCGACTCCAGGGTCTGGTCGGTCCTGCCCTCGTTGAAGAGCGTGGCGGCGATGACGGCCGGGCCCGTGGACTCTAGGTCGGGCTGGGTGATCACCACGGCGTTCTGCACCTTGATGTCACCGACGGTCGTCGCGGCGTTGTCGGGCTTGACCTGCAGGGTCTGGGCGTTGTTGCCGGCCGCGCACGCGGAGAGCGAGGCGATCGAGAACGCGATGGCGGCGGCGGCGAGGGCGCCGCGTCGAAGGCTGCTGCTCACGGCGGCGGCAACTCCTTGACTCGAGCGTTTGGCGACCCGGTGAAGCCGCCTTAAGTGTCTGTCAGCGACCTCAGGTTACCGAGCCGTTCCCGCGCGTCCGCACCCGACCCTCCCCGAGACCTCCCCCGTTGTTCCGGGCGGGCGTCCTCCCGGCCGGAGACGTCACCCGATCACCGGCCGGGGCACCGCCGGATCCGGCCCCGGTGTCCCCGATGCCCCCGACGTCCCTGGTGTCCCCGGTACGGCGGTCCTCGGCGGTCCTCAGGGGGTCTCAGCGGTCCTCAGGGGTCCTCAGGGGTTCCCAGTGGTCCCCGGGGCCGGGGTCGCACTCGTCGGCAGTAGTCGTCGCGGTAGTCGACGCCAGTCCCATGAGTCACAAGTGACTCGTTAGTAAACTCTCGGCGCTTGCGACACCCCCACTTCCATGCCATTCACCTGATCGCGCATTTCCCGTGAAGGAATGAGCGGGGAGGCTCCGGAATTGATCACCGGCAACCGATCCTCACACCGTGTGATCAATTCCGGAAACGGCCGGAACCCGGCTCCGCTCACCGAACGGAGTAGCGGAACTCGATCACTTGGAACCGGACATATGGGGGCATTCGACCGCTCGTGCGCGGCTCCGGATGCCTGTAACGTGCGCGTTTCACTTGCCCCGGACAGCGGCTCCGACCTGCGAATACCTGCTTCCGCTCGGCGTCCGCAGCACGTTCACGTTGCTGTTGTCAAGCCCCGAGAATGGCCCTGACCTGCGAAAACGCCATTCAGAAGACGCCGTATCCGTGTTACCCTGGATAGCCACGGAAGGGGTACCTGTCACATGACGTTCAAGGTTGGCGACACCGTGGTCTATCCCCATCACGGGGCCGCGCTGATCGAGGCTATCGAAACTCGCCAGATCAAAGGCGTGGACAAGACCTACTTGGTGCTGAAGGTCGCCCAGGGTGACCTGACGGTACGTGTGCCAGCGGACAATGCGGAGTTCGTCGGCGTGCGTGATGTGGTCGGTCAGGACGGGCTGGACCGGGTCTTCGAGGTGCTGCGCGCGCCGTATGCCGAGGAGCCCACGAACTGGTCCCGTCGTTACAAGGCAAACCTGGAGAAGCTCGCCTCGGGCGATGTCATCAAGGTCGCGGAAGTCGTGCGTGACCTGTGGCGTCGTGAGCGCGAGCGCGGACTCTCCGCCGGTGAGAAGCGCATGCTCGCCAAGGCGCGTCAGATCCTGGTCAGCGAGCTCGCCCTCGCGGAGAACACCAACGAGGACAAGGCCGAGGCCCTGCTCGACGAGGTTCTCGCCTCCTGAGCCATCTGCTCTGCCCGCTCGGCGCCCGCTGCCGCGGCGCCCGGCAGACCGAGGCAGCACTCAGCACGCCGAAGCACACCGAAATGCCGCGGTGCCCGATGACATCATGGATGTCGCCGGGCGCTGCGGCATGTTCGTACCCGGAGGCCGGGCGTCCCTGCGCTGCGCTTGCGCCGTGCCGGGGAATGTGCCATCACTCACGTCCCACCCCTGGCGTGCCGGGCCCGGGCGGTCGACTCGACCAGAGTCACGGAAGGGGCTGGTCAAGACGTCACGCCCGGCACTCCCCCCGCTCAGGGAGCAGGGGGTACGCCCAGGCCATACCCACGTAGGCCGAGCACACAAACCTGACAGGAACCGATGTCTGACGATCCGCTTCGCCCGCCGTCGCCGACCCCCGCCCCCGGCCGCCCGGCCGCCCGCACGGCCGCCGTGATCCCGGCCGCCGGCCGGGGCGTACGCCTCGGACCGGGCGCCCCCAAGGCCCTGCGCAGCCTGGGCGGCACCCCCATGCTCATCCACGCGGTCCGCGCCATGGCCGACTCCCGCGCCGTCTCCCTCGTCGTGGTGGTCGCCCCGCCCGAGGGAACCGCCGAGGTCAAGAGCCTGCTGGACGCCCACGCGCTGCCCGAGCGCACCGACTTCCTCGTGGTCCCCGGCGGCGACAGCCGCCAGGCGTCCGTGAGACTCGGCCTCGACGCGCTGCCCCCCGGCTACGACATCGTCCTGGTGCACGACGCGGCCCGCCCGCTCGTCCCCGTGGACACCGTCGACGCCGTCATCGAGGCCGTCCGCGACGGCGCGCCCGCCGTCGTCCCCGCGCTGCCGCTCGCCGACACCGTCAAGCAGGTCCGGCCCGCCGCCGCCCCCGGCGACCCGGAACCCGTGGTCGCCACCCCCGACCGTTCGCTGCTGCGGGCCGTCCAGACCCCGCAGGGCTTCGACCGGGCCACGCTGGAACTCGCGCACGCGACGGTCGAGGACGACGTCACCGACGACGCGAGCATGGTCGAACAGCTCGGCCGGACCGTCGTCACCGTCCCCGGGCACGAGGAGGCCTTCAAGGTCACCCGCCCCCTCGACCTGGTGCTCGCCGAGGCCGTCCTCGCCCGCAGGAGGCTCAACGATGGCTTCTGACCCCCTCCCGCCGCTCCCGCAGGTCGGCATCGGCACCGACATCCACGCCTTCGCCGACGACCGGGAACTGTGGTGCGCCGGCCTGAAGTGGGAGGACCAGGGGCCCGGCCTCGCCGGACACTCCGACGCCGACGTCGTCGCCCACGCCGCCTGCAACGCCCTGTTCTCCGCCGCCGGACTCGGCGACCTCGGACAGCACTTCGGCACCGGACGCCCCGAGTGGTCCGGCGCCTCCGGCGTGGCACTGCTGACCGAGGCCGCGCGGATCGTCCGCGACGCCGGCTACCGCATCGGCAACATCGCCGTCCAGGTGGTCGGCCCCCGACCGAAGATCGGCAAGCGCCGGGAGGAGGCCCAGAAGGTGCTGAGCGAAGCGGCCGGCGCCCCGGTCTCCGTCTCGGGCGCCACCACGGACGGCCTCGGCTTCCCCGGCAGGGACGAAGGTCTGATGGCGGTGGCGACGGCGCTCGTCGTCCGCACCGGATGAGCGTCCCCGCCCGAGGACGCCCCGGCGCTCCGGTGCGGGGCGCGGCGGTGCGGGCACGACCCGCCCCGCCGCGCCCGCACGTGACATGCGCCGTCGAAACCGCGGGACGCACCTCGCACGCCCCCGCGCCTACTACCCTGGACACGTGACTATTCGCCTGTACGACACCAGCGCCCGGCAGATCCGTGACTTCACCCCGCTCCGGCCGGGCTGCGTCTCGATCTACCTGTGTGGTGCCACCGTGCAGGCGGCGCCCCACATCGGGCACATCCGCTCGGGCCTGAACTTCGACATCATGCGCCGCTGGTTCGAGTACCGCGGCCTGGAGGTGACGTTCATCCGCAACGTCACCGACATCGACGACAAGATCATCGCCAAGTCCGCCGAACAGAACCGCCCCTGGTGGTCCATCGGCTACGACAACGAGCGCGCCTTCACCGACGGCTACCGCGCCCTCGGCTGCCTGCCCCCGACCTACGAACCGCGCGCCACCGGCCACATCACCGAGATGGTCGAGATGATGCGCGGGCTCATCGAGCGCGGCCACGCCTACGCGTCCGACGGCAACGTCTACTTCGCGGTCACCTCCTTCCCGGAGTACCTGAGGCTGTCCAACCAGGAGCTCGACAACCTGCTCCAGCCGTCCGCCGAGGGCGAGACCGGCAAGCGGGACCCGCGCGACTTCGCCATGTGGAAGGCTGCCAAGCCGGGCGAGCCGAGCTGGGAGACGCCGTGGGGCCGCGGGCGCCCCGGCTGGCACCTGGAGTGCTCGGCCATGGCCCACAAGTACCTCGGCACCGCCTTCGACATCCACGGCGGCGGCCTCGACCTGATCTTCCCGCACCACGAGAACGAGATCGCCCAGGCCAAGGCCTACGGCGACGAGTTCGCCCGGTACTGGGTGCACAACGCCTGGGTCACCATGAGCGGCGAGAAGATGTCGAAGTCGCTCGGCAACTCCGTGCTCGTCAGCGAGATGGTCAAGCGCTGGCGGCCCGTCGTGCTGCGCTACTACCTCGGCACCCCGCACTACCGCTCGATGATCGAGTACAGCGAGGAGGCCCTGCGCGAGGCCGAGTCCGCGTACGCGCGGATCGAGGGCTTCGTGCAGCGCGCCGCGGAACTCGCCGGACGGCAGGTCGAGCCGTCCGCCGAGGTGCCGCCCGCGTTCGCCGAGGCGATGGACGACGACCTGGGCGTCCCCCAGGCCCTCGCCGTCCTGCACACCACCGTCCGCCAGGGCAACAGCGCGCTGGCCGCCGACGACAAGGACGCGGCCGTCGCCCGCCTCGCCGAGGTCCGCGCCATGCTCGGCGTGCTCGGCCTCGACCCGCTGGACCCGCACTGGGCCGGCGAGAGCGGGAGCGGCGAGGACCTGCACGGCGTGGTCGACAGCCTCGTACGCCTCGTCCTCGACCAGCGCGAGGCGGCCCGGGCCCGCAAGGACTGGCCCACCGCGGACGCCATCCGCGACCAGCTCGGCCAGTCCGGCCTCATCATCGAGGACAGCCCGCAGGGGCCCCGCTGGAGCCTCGGCCCGCGCTGAGGCGCCCGGGGCTCACGAAGATCGAGTGTGCCGTCCGGGCCTCCGGGCGGCACACTGCACAGACGTACGCACAGAAGCACCACCCACGACTTCACGGAGACGGATACCTCATGGCCGCGAACAACCGCCGCATGTCCGGCAAGAAGGGCGCGCAGGTCGGCAGTGGCGGCCAGCGGCGCCGGGGCCTGGAAGGCAAGGGGCCCACGCCGCCCGCCGAGATGCGCAAGGGACACGCCAAGCAGCGCGCCGCCCAGGCGAAGGTGCGCCGCGCCACGGGCCGCACCCCGCAGCGCCGCGGCGGCGGCCGCTCCGCATCCGAGCTCGTCGTCGGCCGCAACCCGGTCGTCGAGGCGCTGCGCGGCGGCGTACCCGCCTCCACGCTCTACGTGCAGCAGTTCATCGACAACGACGAGCGGGTCCGCGAGGCGCTCCAGCTCGCGGCCGACCGCGGCGGCATCAACCTCATGGAGGCGCCCCGCCCCGAACTCGACCGCATGACGAACGGCCTGAACCACCAGGGGCTGGTGCTCCAGGTCCCGCCGTACGAGTACGCGCACCCCGAGGACCTGGTCGCCGCCGCCCACGACGAGGGCGAGGACCCGCTGATCGTCGCCCTCGACGGCGTCACCGACCCGCGCAACCTCGGCGCGGTCGTCCGCTCCGTCTCCGCCTTCGGCGGCCACGGCGTGGTCGTGCCCGAGCGGCGCGCCGCCGGCATGACCGCCGGTGCCTGGAAGACGTCCGCCGGTACCGCCGCCCGTACGCCGGTCGCCCGCGCCACCAACCTGACGCGCGCCCTGGAGGCGTACAAGAAGGCCGGGATCGCGGTCGTCGGCCTCGCCGCCGACGGCGAGGCCGAGCTCGGTGACCTGGCGGCGCTGGACGGCCCGGTCGTCATCGTCGTCGGCAGCGAGGGCAAGGGACTGTCCCGGCTGGTCGGCGAGACCTGCGACGTCCGGGTGCGCATCCCGATGCCCGGCGGCGCGGAATCGCTCAACGCCGGTGTCGCGGCGGGCATCGTGCTCTACGAGGCGGCACGCAACCGGCGCTGAACGCACGTTCGAGGACGTCACCCACAGGGAGCGTTCGGGGAGGTCCGGGCCAGCTTGACGCGGTCCGGACACTCCCGGCGGGTCAAGGCAGTGTCCTAACGCCGTGTCACTCGGTTAGATGAGTGTGGACACCAGAACACCCCGCACACCCACGGGGGACCGCTCGTCGGGACTCGACGACGCTCCCGCGCTGAGCATGGTGAAGGTGCCGAGCGATCCGGCCCAGGTCATCGTCAATCACGCCAGCTTCCGCGTGCAGCTGGGCGTCTCGGCGCGGCGCGCCTCGTCGCCGCGGATCGCACGGCACGCGAGCGCCGCCGAGGACACCGCCCGCATCCCCGTCGTCACCACCATGGGCGCGACGGGACCGGCCGCCGCCCGCCGCCGTCCCGTCGTCTGGAGCGGCCGTTCCGCCCCCGACGACACCGGCGCCCACCGGCTGCTCCAGGCCGTGCGGCAGCACGAGGGCGTCCGCCACGCCGACGAGCCGCTCACCGGCGTCGGAGTCACCCACCCCGTGCCACGCCCGGGCGGCGGATACGACTACGACGACGACCCGG
This sequence comes from Streptomyces capillispiralis, assembly GCF_007829875.1. Lineage (NCBI taxonomy): Bacteria > Bacillati > Actinomycetota > Actinomycetes > Kitasatosporales > Streptomycetaceae > Streptomyces > Streptomyces capillispiralis. The sequence continues at coordinate 4,336,635 of NZ_VIWV01000001.1, forward strand.
CCACCCAGCCCCTGGAGACCCCGTTCGTCGGCGCCCAGCGCCGCCCCGCCGACGGGCCCCTGCTGCCCCCGATGCGCACGGTCGGCAGCGCCTACGACGAACCCGCCTACGCCCCGGCCCACCACGGCCCCGGCTACGACGCGCCGGGCCCCGAGGACGAGTTCGAGATCACCGACCGGCGCGGCCGGCGGCACGGCGACGACCCCGCCCGGCACGCCTACTACCCCGGCCGCCGGATGAACCTCGGCGTCGTCCTGCTCCCGCTGCGCGTCTTCCTCGGCGGCATCTCCGTCTACGCCGGGATGAGCAAGCTCTGCGACCCGCTCTACTTCGAGGGCGGCACCCGCGGCTCCATGGGCAAGTGGCTGCACTCCCTGCACCCGTGGGAAGTCGCCGAGCCACTGCGCCAGTTCGCCCTCGAACACCCCGTCGGCTCCGGGCTGGCCATCGCCTTCGCCCAGGTCGTCGTCGGCGTCCTCACCGTCCTCGGCTGCTGGCAGCGGGTGGCCGCCGTCATCGGCGCGACCCTCTCCGCGGCACTGCTGGTCACCGTCAGCTGGAAGAGCGTCCCGGCCTACGAGACGCCCGACATCATCTACCTCGCCGCCTGGTCACCGCTGATCATCGCCGGCGCGCCCGTCTACTCCGTCGACGGCCGCCTCGCCGGCGGCGCCTGGCGACGGCTCGGCCCCCGCGCCGCCCTCTGGGACCTGCGCCGCTACGTACTGCGCCGCGGCGCCCTCGTGACCGCCGTGGTCTGCGGGCTCACCCTGCTCGTCGGCTCGCTGCTCGGCGGAGCCGTCCGCGACGCCGACCGCGTGGTCGTCCCGGGCCCCGGCGAGGCCCCGCGCAACGAGATCCCCGGCTCCCCGCTGCCGGAGAACTCCGCCGAACGCCGGCCCGAGAAGCGCGATCCGTCCGCCTCCACCTCGCCCACCCAGGGCGCCTCCGGCTCGGCGAGCCCCTCCGCCGGGACCACCACCACGACGCCCGGTGCGACCCAGGGCGCCGGCGCGGTCACGGGCGCCCCCAGCCAGACCCAGGGCAGCACCGGCCAGGCCCCGCCCCAGCAGTCCTCCCCGGGCGGCCAGGCCCCGAGCACAAGCTCCGGACCGACCTCGTCCGGCGGTGCGTCCGGCGGCACCCCGAGCGACGGCAGCGGCGGCTCCTCCGGGGAACCGGGCCTGGTGGGCGGCCTCCTGGGCTAGGAGGACGGCCACCCGCGTACGACGGTGGGGTCCCGCACGGACGACGTGCGGGACCCCACTTCCGTATCCGGGTGACTTCGGGCCGGCGGGCCCGAGTGCTTCGCCCGGGTCGGCGGGCCTGCGTGCTGAGCTGGGGTCAGCGGGCCTGCGCGGCCAGTTCCTTCGCGGCCTCCGTCAGGTCCTTGGCGGTGTCGATCGCCCGCCAGTAGGAGCCCTGGGGGATCGGGAACCCGGCCAGGCGCCGTTCCCGCGCCAGACGCGGGAACGTGGTGCGTTCGTGGTCGCCGCGCTCCGGGAGCAGGTCCGCGAACTCGGGCGAGAAGACATACACACCCGCGTTGATCTCGAAGGTCGACGGCGGGGCCTCGATGAAGTCGGTGATGTGACCGAAGCCGTCCGTGCGCACCGCGCCCCACGGGATGCGCGGGCGGGCCAGGGCGAGGGTCGCGACGGCGTCCCGCTCGGTGTGGAAGTCCGCCATGTCGCGCAGCGAGAAACGGGTCCAGATGTCGCCGTTGGTGGCGTACCAGGGCCGGTCCGGGTGCGGGAGGCGGGCGGCGGCGTACTTCAGGCCGCCGCCGCGGCCGAGGGGTTCCGGCTCCACGACGGTGGTGACGGAGACGGGCAGGTCGGCGGTGTCCAGCCACTCCTGGAGCACCTCGGCGAGGTGGCCGCAGGAGACCACCACGTCCGTCACGCCCTCCTCGGCGAGCCAGGACAGCTGGTGGCCGATGATCGGGGTTCCCGTGCCGGGGATCTCGACCATCGGCTTGGGCCGGTCGTCGGTGTACGGACGAAGCCGGGACCCCTGGCCGCCGGCCAGGACGACGGCTTGCACGGGGCGGGACACGGCACGCGGATCGGTCATGCCCGAACCCTACGCGGCGCCCCGGGACACCGGCGCGCGGTGGCGGCTGTTGCCGTGAGGGGGGTGCGGTGGCGCGGGGGTGTGGGGGACGGTCACGTGGTGGTTCGGGGGTGGGGCGGACGGCGGCGCGGCGGGACGGGGCCGCGGCGGGACGGGGCCGCGGCGGGACGGGGGCCGCAGGGGTGGTGCCGGGTGCCGGGTGCCGGACGGTCGGGGGCGGGGTGGCGGCGACCGGGGTGGTCGGCCGGTGGTGGTTCCGGCCAACCGGGGCGGGCGGCAACCGGTGCGGCCTGCCGTGGGCGGGCCCGGCGGTGGTGCCGGGGCCGGGGCGGGCGGCGGTGGGGGCGTACCGGCAGCCGGGGCGGTCAGCGGGCGGCGGTGACGACGCCCGAGGCGAAGGCGGTGTCGCAGACCGGGCGGGCGTAGGACTGCGCCTTGGTGGGGCCGTACACGCGGACCGCGGCCTTGCCGAGCGTGCGGGCGATGGACGCGCAGTGCTTCGCCAGCGACGGGCGGTCGTTCACGGCCTGCTGGAGGTGGGTGAGCGCCACGCCCGGGTCCTCCTCCTGCAGTTCGACGAGCAGCGCGTCGCGCAGCGCCTCGTGCGGCGCGCGGGCACCCGCCCGTGACGAGGCGTCGGCGGACGAGGTGTCCGCCGCGGTGAGCATGGGGCTGGAGGGGGCCGCCCCCGACCAGTTGACGCCCGCGACCGCGAGGGTCCCGGAGAGCACCAGGACGACGGGCAGGACGAGGGCGAGGGAGCGGCCGATCCGCCGGGCGGGGCCCCGGCCGCGTCGCGTCTGAGGGTTAGTGGAGTGCTTCACGCGAGTGAGGGTAGCGCCCGGTAGCGGCGAGAAAACATTCCGTCACCGCTACGGGTGACGCGGACCCTCGAATCCCTGGCGGCAGGTTGACGAACCTGGTCGAAATGCCCGGTGTGCCGGGGTATTTGTCGACAACGAGAAAGGCCCCGCTGTGAGCCGCGGGGCCTTTTCTCGAGCGGAGGGCGACGTCAGTCGGACAGGCGCGCACCGGTCGACGTGGAGAAGACGTGGGTCTCGCCCGCGCGCGGCACGACGTGCAGCACGCTGCCCTTCTCCGGGACCTCACGGCCGCCGACACGGACCACGAGGTCCTTGGTCTCGCCGCCGACCTGCGCGGTGCCGTACACGAACGCGTCGGAGCCCAGCTCCTCGACCACGTTCACGGTGACCGCGACACCCTGGTCGGAGTCGGCGCCGGCCACGTCGAAGTGCTCGGGGCGCACGCCCACGGTGACGGTCTTGTCGCTGGTCGCGGAGAGCGCGTCACGCTGCACCGGCACCACCGAGTTGCCGAACTTCACACCGCCGTCGGCGACCGCCACCTCGACCAGGTTCATGGCCGGGGAGCCGATGAAGCCGGCGACGAACAGGTTCGCGGGCCTGTCGTACATGTTGCGCGGGGTGTCGACCTGCTGGAGCAGACCGTCCTTGAGGACCGCGACGCGGTCACCCATCGTCAGGGCCTCGACCTGGTCGTGGGTGACGTAGACGGTGGTGATGCCCAGACGGCGCTGGAGCGACGCGATCTGCGTACGGGTCGACACACGGAGCTTGGCGTCCAGGTTGGACAGCGGCTCGTCCATGAGGAACACCTGCGGCTCACGCACGATGGCGCGGCCCATGGCGACACGCTGGCGCTGACCACCGGAGAGCGCCTTCGGCTTGCGGTCCAGGTACTCGGTGAGGTCGAGGATCTTCGCGGCCTCCTCGACCTTCTGCCGGATCTCCGCCTTGTTGACGCCCGCGATCTTGAGCGCGAAGCCCATGTTGTCGGCGACCGTCATGTGCGGGTAGAGCGCGTAGTTCTGGAACACCATGGCGATGTCCCGGTCCTTCGGCGGCAGGTGCGTGACGTCGCGGTCACCGATGCGGATCGCGCCGCCGTTGACGTCCTCGAGCCCCGCGAGCATGCGGAGCGAGGTGGACTTGCCGCAACCGGACGGGCCGACCAGGACGAGGAACTCGCCGTCCGCGATCTCGATGTCCAGGGCGTCGACGGCGGGCTTGGTGGAGCCGGGGTAGACCCGGGTCGCCTTGTCGAACGTGACAGTGGCCATGGTGAATGGTCCCCTTCTACCGGCAGGAACGTGCCGGACGATCCGAGTAGGAAGGTGATGCCACGACGGGTGTTCCGTTGTGGTGTGGTCCACACGAGTGAACTGGCACAGGACGGTACCCGGCGTTCACCTGGTTGTCAGCAGTTCCGGGACCGTGAATTTCGCGGAAACTTTCGACCCCGGGGGTGATCGCCCGGTTTCCGCCGGGTCGGCCCTCGCCCGCGTACCGGGCCGCCGGCACCGCCGTCGCGACCGCCGGCGGATCACTCCCACAAGTGCGTGGCTCGGTGAAACCCACACTGTGTACAGTGGACCAGCCTTCGCGCGCGCCGCGCGGCGCCTCCTTAGCTCAGATGGCCAGAGCAACGCACTTGTAATGCGTAGGTCGTCGGTTCGAATCCGACAGGGGGCTCTTCTTTCATCCCGGGCCGGACCGTTTCCGGCCCGGGATTCTTCATGCCGTGAGGCTCCGCAGGCGGCGGGCGGTCTCCAGGTCCGCCTCGTCCAGCGGGCGGCCGTCCTCGATCTCCCAGAGGCAGTTCTGCAGCAGCCGTCCGTACGTCCATGCGCGGGCCCGCGCGCGGTCCAGGCCGAGGACGTCGGTCATGGCGTCGAAGCGCCAGCCGATGTCGTCGGGGTCGAAGTTGTTGGCCAGGGCGGGCCAGAGGTCGAAGCCGGGGTCGCCGGCCAGGGGTTTGGGGTCGATGGCGAGCCAGGGGGCGCGGTCGGAGGCGAGGACGTTCTCGTCGTGCAGGTCCCAGTGGAGCAGGCGGTCGCCGGGTTCGTCGGCGACCTCCCGTACGGCGGCGGCGCAGTCGGCGACGAGGCGGCGGGCGGCCGGGTCCGGGATGCGGGGCAGGGCGCGGGGGGTGCGTTCGAGCAGGGCGGCGGCGATGTCGCGGAGGTGGCGCATGCCCGGGGGTGCGGGGGTGGTGTGGAGGTGGGCGAGGAGGCGGGCGATCACCAGGACGCCCTCGTGGACGTCGGGTCGGTGCGCGAGCATGCGGGTGGCGTCGAGGCGTTCCAGGAGCATGGTGCCGGTGGGTTCGTCGTGGTCGAGCAGGCGGACGGCGCCGTCGCCGTTCCACAGGCGGAGGGCGACCGGTTCGCCCTCGCTCTCGTGGTCGCGGAGCTGGAGTTTGAGGACGGCGGGTGTGCCGTCGGCGCGGTCGACGGGCAGGACGAGCGCGCTGACGCCGTGCATGGAGGGCCCGGTGACGCGCAGGTCCCAGCGGTGCAGGAAGTCGGCGGTGAGGTCCGGGAGGGCGGCGATGAAGGCGCGGCCGGCCTCCTTGTTGAACTTCTCCTGGGCGGCGGCGAGTTCCTCGGGGATGTCGATCACTTCTGGCACGGTAGCGGCGGGCGCGGGCCGGGTCATGTGGATTGCGGGGCGGTGCTACGGCTCCAGGACGACCTTTCCGGTGGTGCCCCGGCTTTCCAGGGCGCGGTGGGCGGCGGCGGCCTCGGCGAGCGGGAAGCGGTGCACGGCGGGGGTGAGGCGGCCTTCGGCGGCCTGGGTGAGGGCGCGTCGTTCGAGGGTGCGCAGGGGGTTGGGGCCGCCGGCCCTCTTCAGCATCTCGGGGCCGAGGACGCTGGTGGAGACGCCGTCGACGAGGTGGGGGCCGTCGCTGCCGATGCCCTGGGCCGACCAGCCGAACACGAGGTGCCGGCCGCCGGGGGCGAGGAGGTCGACGAGGGTGCGGGCGACGTCCCCGCCGACGCCGTCGTACACGAGGGTGAGGGCGCCGCGGTGGGCGGCGAGCTGTTCGGGCCAGTGGGGGTCGGTGTAGTCGACGGTGAGGTGGGCGCCGGCGGCCGCGGCGTGTGCGGTCTTGGCGGGGCCGCCGGCCAGGCCGATGACGGTGGCGCCGGCGCGGGCGGCGTACTGGACGAGGAGGGTGCCGATGCCGCCCGCGGCGGCGGGGACGGCGACGAGGTCGTCGGGTCCCGGTTCGGCGAACTGGACGATGCCCATCGCGGTGCGGCCGGTGCCGATCATGGTGACGGCTTCGGCGAAGTCGAGGCGTTGGGGGATCTCGTGCAGCCGGTCGGCGTCGGTGACGGCGAGTTCCGCGTAGCCGCCGGGGACGAAGCCGAGGTGGGCGACGACGCGCTTGCCGAGCAGGTGCGGTGGGGCGCCCGGGCCGAGCGTGTCGACGACCCCGGCGACTTCGCGGCCGGGGATCGTCGGCAGGGTGACCGGGGTGGGGGCGGGGCCTTGGACGCCTTCTCTGAGGGCGGTGTCCAGGAGGTGGACGCCGGCCGCTCGGACGGCGATACGGACCTGGCCCGGGCCCGGCCGGGGGTCCTCGACCTGTTCGTAGGTGAGGTGGTCGGCCGGGCCGAAGGCGTGCAGTCGGATGGCGTGCATGGGTTTCCCCCCGTGGGTGTGGCGCCGGGCCGTGTGGCTCGTCGCGCGCCCCACTCTTCGACCTCAAGCGTGCTTGAGGTCAAGCTCGTGCCGGCCGAGGGCGAGGGTGACGGCCGTCAGGGCGCTGTTGAAGGAGACCTCGGAGAGCACGCCGGGTGCGGCGACCTGGTCGCCGGCGAGGTAGACGCCGTCGCCGCGGTCGACGGCGGGCCGGTCGCGCCAGCTGGTGCCGGGCGGGTCGACGGCGCCGGTCCGGCCGGCCGCGATCGCGTCGCGCCGCCAGGTGACGCGGTCCCGCCAGCCCGCGAAGGCGAGGTCGAGGAGTTCCTCGGCGCGGGCGGTGCCGTCCGCCTTGGACTCGTCCGGGGCGATGGGGATCTGTCCCTGGATCAGCTGTTCGCCGGCCGGGGCGAGGGTGCGGTCCTGGGCGGTGAACCGTTCCAGCCAGCCGGGCGCGTCGAGGTCGGACACGGCGAACGCGTCTTTGCGCCGGGTGCGTACGGCGAGGTCGAGCAGGACGGTGCGGCCGCTCGGCCAGGTCAGTGAGGGGTCGTCAAGGAGGCGGCGGGCCGCGTCGAGGGAGGTGGCGACGATGACCGGGGTGTCGGTGGGCACGGTGTCGACGCGGGACAGGGTTTCCATGCGCACGCCGAGGTTCCAGGCGCGGGCGGCCATCCGGTCGATGAGCCCGCCCCAGCCGCCCCGCGGGTAGGTGGCCTCCGGGGGGAGCTTGGCGGCGCGGCGCAGGCGTTCCTGCACGAACGCGGCGGACAGGGAGCCGGGGTCGTGGTGGAACAGGGCGACGGCGGCGTAGTGGGCGGCGGCCCGCGCGCCTTCCTCACCGGCGATGCGGGTGGCCCAGGTGAGGAAGTCGGTGTCGACGGGGGCTTCGGCGGCGCCGCGGCGCAGCAGTTTCAGCAGGGCGAAGGGCGGGGTGCGGCGCAGTGCGCCCCGGTGGCGGAGCCGCAGCCGGGCTGCTTCGAGGGCGGGGATCGGGGCGAGGGGGCCGATGAGGCCGCGCTGTCGGAGCCAGGTCCAGTGCGGGCCGCCGTTGTAGAGGGCGTGCGGTCCGTCGTTGGTCCGGTAGGGGCCCTCGGCGGTGCGTGCGCGGCCGCCCAGGGTGTGGTGGGCCTCGTGGACGGTGACCTTGGCACCCGCCTCGGCGGCGGTGATGGCCGCGGTGAGTCCGGCGAAGCCGCCGCCGATGACGGTGATGCGGTGCATGGCTGGGTCTCCCTTGGTCGGGGGTCGCCTTCCGGTCGACGCTGCTGTGCTGGCTGTGTGGGCTGTGCGGGCTGTCTGGGGTGATGACGGGTTGGGGGCCCCGGAATGTGACATGCGGGGTGTTCTCGCAGGTCGGGGGGATTGTCAGTGGTGGGGTGCAGCATGGGGGCATGGCGAGGAGAGCGGTGGGTGGCGCGGGCGTGCGGGGGGCGCGGCGCCCGGAGCTGCGGTTGCCCGTGCTGGAGCGGTTCGAGGGGGGTGGTCTGGAGCCGGACGGGGACTACGACGGGCTGGAGTTCCGGGAGGCGGACTTCGCCGGGCAGGACGGGGGCGGGGCGCGTTTCATGGACTGCGCGCTGACGGGGTGCGTGCTGGACGGGGCGCGGCTGTCCCGGGCGCGGGTGCTGGACTCGGTGCTGGCCGGTGTCCGGGGAGTGGGTACGGACCTGGTGGAGGCGACCCTGCGGGACGTCGAGCTGACCGACGCGCGGCTCGGGGGGACGCAGGCGCACGGGGCGGTGCTGGAGCGGGTGCTGGTCCGGGGCGGGAAGATCGACTTCCTGAATCTTCGGGCGGCCCGGCTCAAGGACGTCGTCTTCGAGGGCTGTGTGCTGGTCGAGCCGGACTTCGGCGGGGCGCGGCTGGAGCGCGTGGAGTTCGTGGACTGCGCGCTGAAGGGCGCGGACCTGAGCGGGGCCACGCTCACGGACGTGGACCTGCGGGGGGCCGCTTCGCTGGAGATCGCGAGGGGGGTGGACCGGCTGTCGGGGGCGGTGATCAGCACGGGGCAACTGCTGGATCTGGCGCCGGTGCTGGCGGGGGAGCTGGGGATCAGAGTGGAGGGGTGAGCGGGAGGCGGCGGCGACTCATCGGGGTGATCGGGAGTGGTCAGGAGATCCTCGGGAAGCGGGCCTGGAGGTTCCAGATCGCCGGGTTCTCGCCGAGGTCCTCGTGCAGGTCGGTCAGGTCGGCGAGGAGGTCGTGCAGGAAGTCGCGGGCCTCCCGGCGCAGTTCGGTGTGCGAGAAGGTCAGCGGGGGCTCGGACGCCGGGAGCCATTCCGCCTCGATGTCCACCCAGCCGAAGCGGCGCTCGAACAGCAGGCGGTCGGTGGACTCGGTGAAGTCCAGCTCCGCGTGCTGGGGGCGGGAGGCGCGGGAGCCCGCCGGGTCCCGGTCGACCTGTTCCACGATGTCGCAGAGCGCCCACGCGAAGTCGAGCACCGGCACCCATCCCCAGGCTGTGGACAGCTCGCGGTCCGTCTCGGTGTCGGCGAGGTAGACGTCGCCGCAGAACAGGTCGTGCCGCAGGGCATGGACGTCCGCGCGGCGGTAGTCGGTCTGCGGGGGGTCGGGGAAGCGGTTGGAGAGGGCGTAGCCGATGTCGAGCACGGGTGTGATGGTGTCACGCCGGAACGGCCCGGCAGACGCGGCGTCGGGGGTGGGGGCGGGGGCGTCGGGGCGGTGCCGGTTTCCGTGCCGGTGCCGGCGCGCTCCCGGTCGGTGTGCGCCTGCATAGGATCGCGGCGTGCGCCTCCGTCGGCCCCTTCGTGCCCGTTCCCTGACCGCCGCCGTGCTGCTCACCGTGTCGGTGGCCGGGTGCGGGGAGGGGCCCGGTGCCTCCCCGGGGCGGCCCGGTGTGGGGGACCCGTTCTTCCCCGAGGCCGGCAACGAGGGCTACGACGTCGCCCACTACGCCCTCCGCCTCGGCTACGACCCCGGCCCCCACCGCCTCACCGGCACGGCGACGATCACCGCGCGGGCGACGCGGGACCTCTCCGCGCTGAACCTGGACCTCCGGGGCCTGGACGTGGAGGCGGTCGCCGTCGACGGCGCGCCCGCCCGCTGGAGCCGTGCCGGACAGGAGCTGACGGTCCGCCCGCGCGGCGCACTCGACCGGGGCGCGCGGTTCCGCGTCACCGTCCGCTACTCCGGAGCCCCGGTGACCGTCACCGACCCGGACGGTTCCGAGGAGGGCTGGCTGCGCACCGCCGACGGGGCGCTGGCGCTGGGGGAGCCGGTGGGGTCGGCGGCCTGGTTCCCGGGCAACCACCACCCCTCCGACAAGGCGACGTACAGCCTCGCGGTGACCGTGCCGAAGGGGCTGCGGGCGGTGTCCAACGGGGAGCCGGCCGGGGAGGAGACGGAGGGGGACCGTACGACGTACCGGTGGCGCACCGGTGAGCCGATGGCCGGTTACCTCGCCACCCTCGCCATCGGCCGGTACGAGACCGGGCGCACCACGACCGCCGGCGGGCTGCCCGTCCACACGGCGGTCGATCCGGAGGAGGCGGAGGCGAGCCGTGCGGTGCTGGCGCGGATCCCCGAGGTCGTGGCGTGGGCGGAGCGGACCTTCGGCCCGTACCCCTTCTCCTCGGCGGGCGCGATCGTCGAGCGGCCGGGGGACGCCGGGTACGCGCTGGAGACCCAGAGCCGCCCCGTCTTCCCCGGCGCCCCCGGCATCGTGCTGCTGGTCCACGAGATCGCCCACCAGTGGTACGGCAACTCGGTCACCCCGCGGACCTGGCGGGACATGTGGCTGAACGAGGCCTTCGCGACGTACGCGGAGTGGCTGTGGCAGGAGGAGCACGGCGGCGACACCGCGCAGGAGGTCTTCGACGCGCTGTACGCCGGCGCGTACTTCCCGGACGCGGAGCGGGACGAGGCGCTCTGGTCGTTCCCGCCGGCCGAGCCGCCGGACGCGGCGCACGTCTCGGGCCTCCCCGTGTACTGGCGCGGGGCGATGGTCCTGCACCGGATCCGGCAGACGGTCGGCGACGGCGCCTTCCGGGCCCTGTTGCGCGGCTGGGCGGCGGAGCACCGCCACGGCACCGCGGACACCGGCGACTTCACGGCATACGTGGAGACGTTCGCGCCGGGCCGGGACTTCGACGCGGTGTGGGAGGACTGGCTGTACGGGGCGGGCAGGCCGCCGCGGCCCTGAGCCGGGCGGGGACCTTGACGGCATCCCGGCCGACCCCGGCCCGCCGGGTCCGCTCGCGCCGGGCTCGCTCGCGCCGGAGCCCCCGGCCTGCCGGGCCTGCGGCCGGCCGGGGGCTCCGCTGGACGCGGGTGTCCGTCAGACGTTCACACCGAAGTCCTGGGCGATGCCCACCAGGCCCGAGGCGTAGCCCTGGCCGACCGCGCGGAACTTCCACTCCGCGCCGTTGCGGTACAGCTCGCCGAAGACCATGGCGGTCTCGGTGGCGGCGTCCTCCGACAGGTCGTAGCGGGCGATCTCGGCGCCGCCGGCCTGGTTGACGATGCGGATGTAGGCGTTGCGCACCTGGCCGAAGTTCTGGCTGCGGTTCTCGGCGTCGTAGATCGACACCGGGAAGACGATCTTGTCGATGTCGGCCGGGAGGGCGGCGAGGTTGACGTTGATCGCCTCGTCGTCGCCGGCGCCCTCACCGGTGCGGTTGTCACCGGTGTGGACGATGGTGTTGTCCGGGGTCTGCTTGTTGTTGAAGAACACGAAGTGGGCGTCCGAGTAGACCTTGCCCTGCGTGTTGACCGCGATCGCCGAGGCGTCGAGGTCGAAGTCCGTGCCGGTGGTGGTGCGGACGTCCCAGCCGAGGCCCACGGTGACGGCGGTCAGGCCCGGAGCCTCCTTGGTGAGCGAGACGTTGCCACCCTTGGACAGGCTTACAGCCATTGTTGGGAGTCCCTTCCCTCGTTTACGTACGGCTAGAAGCTACAGCTATCCCATTGAACGCGGAGAGGGGTGCGAGAGGTTCCAGGTCGCTTTACTTTCTTTACCCCGGGTTCCGAGGGATCCGGGATATTCGGATGACGTGGACCGGTCAGAGGCGGGAACATGTACGGCATGTCCGGTCCCTATCCCATCCGTGGCTCCGTCTCCCTGCCCGAGGCCGAGCTCATGTGGCGTTTCTCGCGGTCGTCCGGGCCCGGCGGACAGCACGTGAACACCAGCGACTCCCAGGTCGAGCTGCGCTTCGACCTCGCGCGCACCGAGGCGCTGCCCGAGGTGTGGAAGCGGCGGGCGCTCGAACGGCTGGCCGGGCGGCTGACCGGCGGGGTCGTCACGGTCCGCGCCTCCGAGCACCGCTCGCAGTGGCGCAACCGCGAGACCGCCGCGGTGCGCCTCGCGGCGCTGCTCGCGGAGGCGACGGCGCCTCCGCCGAAGCCGCGCAGGGCGACGCGTATCCCGCGCGGCATCAATGAGCGGCGGTTGCGGGAGAAGAAGCAGCGGTCCGAGACGAAGCGGGGGCGCTCCGCGCGGGACTGGGGGTGACCCCAGTGCCCCTTTCCGGGGCGTGGCCCCGGCGCCCCAGGGGGGTGTGGCCCCGGCGCCCCAGGGGGTGGGGTTCGGTCTCCGGTGGGTGCGGGTTCGTGGGGGCTGGGCGCGCAGTTCCCCGCGCCCCTTTGAGGGGGTGATGCCGGCGTGTCTGGGGGCGTGACCCCGGGGCCTGTCGCGTGCCTTCCGGGGCCGTGTGTTCAGGTCAGGGGTAGGACGCCTACCGTTTCGGCCTCGGCGGTTTCTCCGGTTCTGCGGAAGCCCAGGCGCAGGTAGAAGTTCTCGGGGCCGTGGGCGCCGGGGTGCCAGGTGACGTAGAGCTCCTTGGTGCCGCGGCGGCGCAGCTCCGCCGCCACCGACTCCACGGCGAACCGGCCGTACCCCTTGCCCTGCTCCCCGGCCGCGATGTTCAGCCGCCACAGGCCGGAGCGGACGACGCTGCCGCCGTCCCCGTGCCAGTCGATGTCGAGGAAGGCCATCAGGAAGCCGACCGCGCGGTCGCCGTCCATGATCAGGCGGGGCAGGGCGACGCCGGGATGGACGTAGGCCTCGGCGAGGGAGTTCACCACCGGTTCGACCGCGAATTCCTGGTCGGGGCGGACTCGTATACCGAGGGCGTCCTTCAGGTTCTTCGGCGTGATCTCTTCGAGGCGCGGTGCCGTGGGCGTCGTCATCCGGGCAGCCTAAGCAGCGAAATCCCGGTGGGTAAAAGGGATTTCGGGGCCGTGGGCAAAGGACGGGCCGCGCTCAGCCCAACTGCCGGTAACGGCCCCGGAAATACGTCAGCGGACCGCCCTCGGCGCTTGGCACCCGGGCCGTCAGGACGCGGCCGATCACCAGCGTGTGGTCCCCGGCCGGCACCCGCTGCTCGGTGCGGCACTCCAGGGTCGCCAGGGCGCCGCCCACCAGCGGGGCCCCGCTGTACTCGCCGCGCAGGTAGGGGATGTCCGCGAACAGCAGCCGGTCGCTGACGCGGCCCTTCATCGCGAAGCGGCCCGCGATGTGCCGCTGGCTCTCGGAGAGCACGGACACCGCCCACAGCGGCTGCTCGTCGAGCAGATCGTCCATGCGGGAGCCGTTGCGCAGGCTGACCAGCACCAGCGGCGGGTCCAGGGAGACCGACAGGAACGCGGTCGCGGTCATGCCGACGTCCTCGCCGGCCGGCGCCCCGGGGTCGTCCGGGTCCAGCGGCGGTTCCTGCGCGGTCACCAGGACCACACCGGCGGCCAGACGGGACATGGCGGCACGGAACTCGTCGTTGCTCACCCCCTCAGCATGCCGGGCGGCGGGCGGAACGGTGATCGCGGACGGGACTGCGGGAGTGTTCGGCACGCCGGACACGCTAATCTCCGCTCGTCCGGCACCACATCGGACCACGGCCCGAGCCGGGACCTAGGACCAACGTCCGATCCGGTCACGAGCCATGCACAACCGCTACAAATACTGCGTTCGGTAATCGCGCGGGGAAACCGCGGAAAGACCCGGCAATTGTTCACGTTTAGCTGTGACTTGAGTCACAAGGGGCGACAATTGTTGACCCTGTGTACCGAGTGGGCAGCGCGCTGTGATTCAGTGGCTGGGAAGCTGCTGGGACGATGCGCCGAAGAGAACCCTTGATTCGCTGCGAGGTCTCGGGGGGAGGGCGAGGATGGAGACCGAGTCGGAACCCTACGTCCGTCTTGCGTCGCTGCGACAACTGCACCGGGCCATGGCCGACATGAACACGGCCCGCAGCCTGGCGGACACGTTGCAGACCGTCGCCGACGGCGTCGTGGGCGCCCTCGGGTACGAGCTGGCCTGCGTCAACCTCGTACGCCCCGACGGTGACCTGGTGGTCGCCGCCCTGGCGGGGAACTCCGCCGCCGAGGCCCTGATCACCGGCCGGACCGGCTCCCGCGACTCCTGGGACCGCCGCCTCCAGATGGGCGAACGCTGGGGCGACCTGATCTTCATACCGCACACCGAGGGCTGGGTCCTCGACGACGACGACGTCCCGCAGTGGTACACCGACGGGCCCGCGCCCCGCTTCGAGGACGAGTGGCACCCCTCCGACCGCCTCTTCGCCCCGATGTACGCCCCCGGCCCGCAGGGCGGCGGCACCTCCGGCGAGCTGGTCGGCGTGCTCTCCGTGGACCGCCCGCGCAACGGGCGGCGGCCCGGCGCCTGGGGCCGCGAAGCGCTCCAGATGTACGCCTTCCAGGCCGCCATCGCGATCAGCAACGCCCGGCTGCGCTCCAACATGCAGCGCGCCCTGGTCCGCCTGGAGCGCGAGCAGCAGGCGCTGCGGGCCAGCGAGGAGAGCTTCCGGCAGGCCTTCGAGTACGCCCCCTCCGGCATGGCCATCGCCGAGATGGGCGGCGAACAGCACGGCCGGATCCTGCGCACCAACGACGCCCTGTGCCGGCTGCTCGGCCGCCCCGCCTCCGCGATGCGCCGCTACTGCTTCTCCGACCTGGTCCACCCCGAGGACATAGGCACCCTGCTCCGCACCTCCGCCGAGGGCGGCCGGGCCGAGCTGCGCCTGTGCCGCCGCGACGGCAGCTACGTCTGGGTCAGCCTGCGCAACTCGGTGGTCGCCGACGCCGCCGACGGCCCCCGCTTCCTCCTCACCCACGTCGAGGACATCGAGGAGCGCAAGCGCCGCGAGCTCCAGCTCGCCCACCGCGCCTCCCACGACTCGCTCACCGGACTGCCGAACTCCGCCGAGCTGCGGGCGCGGCTGTCCGCCCGGCTGTGCCAGCAGCGCCCGCAGCAGGCGCTGCCCGCCGCCGTCGACTCCATGGCCCCCTTCGAGTCCTTCGACTCCCAGGACGCCGCCTACGGCCCGCCCGCCTTCGACCGGGGGCACGACTTCGACTTCCCGCCGGGCAGCGAGGCGTACGACGGCTACGACCACCATGTGCACACCGTCGCGCCCGCCGCGGACTTCGACGACGGCTCCAAGGGGCTCGCGGTGCTCTTCTGCGACCTCGACGGCTTCAAGTCCATCAACGACCGGTTCGGCCACAACGCGGGCGACGCGGTGCTCATCGAGGTCGCCCGCCGGCTGGGCAACGGCGTGCGCGACGGCGACACCGTCGCCCGGCTCGGCGGCGACGAGTTCGTGATCCTCGCCGACGGGCTCGGCCGGGCCGACGCCCAGGACCTCGCCGTGCGGCTGCGCAACGAGATCATCCAGCCCATCCGGGCCGAGGGCCGGGCCGTGCGGGTGGGCGCCAGCTTCGGCATCGGGTGGGCGCACTGCGGAATGACCGCGGACGAAGTGTTGAAGTCCGCCGACGAGCGGATGTACGTCGAGAAACGATCTCGTCCCAAACAGCACCGCCGTGCGGGATGAAGCCCAGGTCAGTGAGTTGATGCGGTCCGCGTCACCCAATCGGGTCATCGGAAGCGGGTAGGCTCGCTCTCTCACCACTCGTACCGCACCCGATCCGCAGCTAGGAGCACCAAGGGATGACGCCCGGCAACAACGGCGCGAGCACGCCCGAGGACGACGACCCGTTCGGCTACCTCTACGCCGACGGGCAGGCCAACGGAGCCCAGCCGCCGTCCGGGGGCTACGGCTACCCGAACTCGGTCAACCGGGTGCGGCCGGTCGGGACCCGCCAGTACGGCCAGCAGGCTGCTCCCCAGGCACCGCCGCAGCAGGGCGTCTACGGGCAGCCGAGCGCCCACTACGCCGCCCCGGAGACGCTGCCCGGCGGCGCCACCACCACCCAGTCCCCGCAGCCGGGGCACGGCGGCCGGGGCAGCGGGCGCGGTCGCGGACCGAACACCAAGGGCCTCCTCATCGGCGCGATCGCCGTGGTCGCCGCGGTCGTGATCGGCATCGGCGTGGCCATGATCGGCGGCGACGACGAGGACAAGGGCGACGACCAGGCGGGCACGACGCCGACCCAGTCCCAGGACAGCACCGAGCCGAGCCCGTCGACGAGCGAGAGCGCGCAGGACGAGGTCGAGCTGCCGACGATCGACGCGAAGGCGCTCCGTCTCGACGGCGGAGCCGCTCTCGCCTCCGACGTCGAGGGCGCGCAGTCCGACGGCGGCATCTACGTGACCAACCTCAACCAGCCGGGCTCCACGGTCACCTGGACCGTCAACGGCATCCCCAAGGACGGCGCCTACACCGTCTTCGTGCGCTACAGCACGACCGACGACCCCCAGTCGATGACGCTCACCGTCAACGGCAAGCCGTTCGGCTCCAAACTGAACATGGACAACTGGGCCGGCGCCAAGGACGGCGACTTCTCCAAGGGCTGGACCAAGACCTACGCCTGGCCCACCCTCAACAAGGGCACCAACACCATCTCCGTCTCCTGCGCCGACGGCGACAAGTGCAACGTCCTGCTGGACCAGCTGTGGCTGAAGGAAGGCCAGGTCAAGGACTGACCCCTACGCCGCGTTCGCTTCCCCCGTCACCCTGACGTCGGGCAGCAGGCGTTCGTAGGCCGGGCGGTCGAAGTCGCCGGCCGTGGGGGAGAGGACCGTCGCCGCCGACAGGGCTGTCGCCCGGGCGAGGCGGTCGGGCCAGGGGCGGTGTTCCACCAGGGCCGACAGCAGACCCGCCACGACCGAGTCGCCGGCGCCGGTCGGGTTGCCGGGCAGCCGGGCCGGCGGGGCCGCGCGCCAGTGGCCCTCGGGGGTCAGCGCGAGCAGGCCCTCCGGGCCCAGGGAGGCGACCACCGTGCCCGCGCCGCGCCGGCGGGCGTCCTGGGCGGCGCGCAACGGCTCGTGGAAACCGGTGAGTTCGGCCAGCTCCTCGGCGTTCGGCTTGAGGATGTCGGGGCGCCCGGCCACCCCGCGGCGCAGCGCCGCCCCACTGGTGTCGAGGAGGACCGGTACCCCGGCCGTGCGGGCGGTGCGGACCAGCCCGGCGTAGGCGCCCACCGGGACGCCCGGCGGGAGGCTGCCGCACAGGGCCACCGCCGAGGCGGACGCCAGCAGATCCCCGTACACCGCCTGGAAGGCGGACCACTCGGCGTGAGCGATCGTCGGGCCGGGCTCGTTGAGCTGGGTGGTGGAGCCGGAGCGCGCGTCGACCACCGCGACGGTGCGGCGGGTGGGGCCCGACACCGGGACCAGCGCGTCCACCAGGCCCGGGACCTCGGTGAGCCGGTCCCGCAGGATCCGGCCCGTCGTGCCGCCCGCGAAACCGGTGACCGTCACCTCGTGGCCGAGGGCGGCGAGTACGCGGGCCACGTTGACACCCTTGCCGCCGGGGCGTTCGGTCACCTCGGAGACGCGGTGGGAGGACCCCGGCCGCAGGGACGGCACGCGATGGGTGATGTCGAGAGCGGTGTTCAGCGTCACCGTGAGGATCACCGGGCCGACCTCCCCTTTTGTCTGCGCCCGCCGTGTGGCGCGGGGTCACGATCATGCCAAACGGACGGCGGTCGGCCCACCCCCCGGACCGGCCGCCGTCCGCCGACGGCGGGACGGATCAGCCCAGTTGGGGATCGACCACCCATTCTCCCCGGCGCATCACGCCCTTGAGCACGAACTCCGCGTCCAGGACCACCAGGTCGGCGTCCTTGCCGGGCTCCAGGGAACCGATCCGGTCGTCCAGGCCGAGCAGCCGCGCCGGGTTGGCGGAGATCGCCGCGACCACGTCCTCGACGGGCAGCCCGTCCACCGTCACCGCCCGCCGGAAGGCGCGGTCCAGGGTGAGCGTGGAGCCGGCGATGGAGCCGCCCTCCACCAGCCGGGCCACGCCGTCCGCGACCTCGACCTCCATCGGGCCGAGCATGTAGCGGCCGTCGCCGAAGCCGGCCGCGTCCATCGCGTCGGTGATGAAGGCGACCCGGTCCCGGCCCGCGTGGTGGAAGGCGAGCTGGAGCGCGGCGGGGTGCAGATGCGTGCCGTCGTTGATCAGCTCGACGGTGACCCGCTCGTCCTCCAGCAGCGCGGCGATGGGGCCGGGGGCGCGGTGGCCGAGCGGGGGCATCGCGTTGAACAGGTGGGTGGCGACGGTCGCGCCCGCGTCGATGGCCGCGACCGTCTGCTCGTACGTGGCGTCCGTGTGCCCGACCGCCGCGATCACCCCGTGCTCGGCGAGCAGCCGTACGGAGTCCAGGCCGCCCGGCAGCTCGGTGGCCAGGGTCATCATCCTCGCGTGGCCGTGCGCCGCGTCGATCAGCTTGCGGACCTCGGCCGGGTCCGGGTCGCGCAGCAGTTCCTCGTTGTGCGCGCCCTTGCGGCACGGCGAGATGAACGGCCCCTCGAAGTGGATGCCGGCGATCTCCTCCTGCTGGGCGAGTTCCGCCAGCATCCCGGCGTGCCGGGCGAGGAAGGCCAGGTCGCCGGTGACGGCGGAGGCGACGACCGTGGTGGTGCCGTGCAGGCGGTGGGTGCGGACGCCCCGGAGGACGTCCTCGGCGGTGCCGCCGGCGAAGGAGGTGCCGCCGCCGCCGTGGTTGTGGATGTCGACGAACCCGGGGACCAGCCAGTGGCCGGACGCGTCGAGCGGCTCGGCCTGCCTGGGCGCGGTGGCCGCGATCCGCGTGCCCTCGACGATCACGCGGCCGTCGTCCACGATGCCGGTGGGCAGGACCACCCGGGCACCGGTGAGAACCGTGGTGGGGGCCATCAGGTGGTTACCTCCGAGGGGTCAGGGGTCGAGGGGTCAGGGGTCGAGGGGTCAGGGGTCGAGGGGGCCGGCGCAGGGGGTGCGGGGCCGGTGGTGCCGAGGAGGTCCCAGGCCAGGAGCCCCGCGCCCAGGCATCCGGCGGTGTCCCCGAGGGCCGCGGGGACCAGGGACGGCAGCTTCTGGAAGGTGACCCGCCGCCGGACGGCCTCCCGCAGCGGTGTGAACAAGGTTTCCCCCGCCTCGGCCAGCCCGCCACCGATGATCAGCGTGCGGGGGTCCAGCAGGGTGAGCGCGGTGACCAGCCCGTCGGCGAGCGCGTCCACCGCCTCCTGCCACACCCGGCGCGCCCGGACGTCCCCGGACTCGACGGCCTCGGCGCAGTCCGCCGCGTCCGCGCCCGGGTCGCCGCAGGCCGCCGCCCACGCCTCGCTCACCGCGGCGGCGGACGCGAACCGCTCCAGACAGCCGCGCTGCCCGCACGGACAGGGCGCGCCCCCGGGCCGTACGACGATGTGGCCGATCTCGCCCGCGAAGCCGTGGGCACCCGCCTCGACCCGGCCGTCGATGCCGATGGCGCCCGCGATGCCGGTGCCCAGCGGCACGAACAGGAAGCGGTCGGCGCCCCGGCCGGCGCCGATGCGGCCCTCGGCGAGCCCGCCGGCGCGGACGTCGTGGCCGAGGGCCACGGGGATGCCGCCGAGCCGTTCGGCGAGCAGGGCGCGCAGAGGGACGTCGCGCCAGCCGAGGTTGGCCGCGTAGACGGCGGTGCCGCCCGACTCGTCGACGATCCCGGGGACCGCGACACCGGCGGCGGAGGCGGCTTCGCCGTGCCGGCGGACGCCGTGGGCGCGCAGCTCGGACGCGAAGTCGAGGATGTCCGCGACCACCGCGTCCGGACCGCGGTCGCGGCGGGTGGCCCGGCGGTCCCGGTGCAGCAGCTCGCCGTCCGCCCCGACCAGGGCGGCCTTCATCGCGGTGCCGCCCACATCGAGGGCGATGACGTGTCTCACGGGGAACAGTGTGGCCCGGGGACCCTCAAGAGGTCTAGTCCACTCACGTGGTGTAGACCTTATTCCGATTATCGAAAGACGTTCGGAATGGCGCGGAGCGCCGGGGTAGGGGCAAGGCAAGTGCAGCGGCGGGTCGGGACAAGGGCGATCGCGGTGGTGTCCGCACTGGGGCTGACGGGAGTCCTCGGCGGATGCGGAGTCGGCGGCGGATCGTCGGACGTGACGCTGAGGCTGGTCGCCGCCGACTACGGCGACAGCGCGGCCAACAGCTCCGAGAAGTACTGGGCGGACCTGGTCGAGCGGTACGAGGCCGAGCACCCCGACGTGAAGATCGACGTCAGCGTCCACTCCTGGAGCGACGTCGACCGCAAGGTCAGGGAGATGGTCGACGCGGGCGACCCGCCGGACCTGGCACAGATCGGCGCCTACGCCGACTACGCGGCCGCGGGCAAGCTCTACAAGGCCGGTGACCTGCTCTCCATCCCCGTGCAGGCGGACTTCCTCTCGCAGCTGTCCACCGCGGGCGAGGTCAACAGCGTGCAGTACGGGATGCCGTTCGCCTCCTCCACGCGCGTGCTCTTCTACAACAAGGAGCTGTTCGCCGAGGCCGGCATCACCCCGCCGAAGACCTGGGAGGAGCTCGCCGCCGGCGCCGAGGCGCTCAAGGCGGAGGGCGTGAAGTACCCGTACGCGCTGCCGCTCGGCCCGGAGGAGGCGCAGGCCGAGACCATGCAGTGGCTGCTCAGCGGCGAGGGCGGCTACACCGACATCACGGGCACCTACAGCATCGACTCCGTGCAGAACGTCCAGACCTTCACCTGGCTGAAGGACGAGCTGGTCGGCAAGGGCCTCACCGGGCCGGTGGCGCCCGGCAAGCTGGACCGGGCCGCCGCGTTCGCCGCGTTCGCGGCCGGTGACGTCGGCATGCTCAACGGGCACCCCTCGCTGATGGGGATGGCCGAGAAGAAGGGCGTGAAGTTCGGCATGGTGCCGACGCCCGGTGTGGACGGCGAGAGCCCCTCCACGCTCGGTGTCGCCGACTGGATGATGGCCTTCAACCAGAACGGCCACCGCGACCAGGTGGGCGACTTCCTCGACTTCGTCTACAGCGAGGAGAACGTGCTCGACTTCTCCCGCGAGTACAACCTGCTGCCGGTCACCAACTCCGCGTCCCGCGCGATGGCCGCGTCCGACGAGGACAAGGACCTCAAGCCGTTCCTCGACCAGCTGCCGGCCTCGGAGCTCTACCCGGTCGGCAACACCTCCTGGGCGGCGGTCAACGCGGCGGTCAAGAAGCAGATCGGCAAGGCGGTCGCCCCGAACGGCAGCCCCGAGGGCGTCCTGGGCGGGCTCCAGGCGACGGCGACGCGCGCGGAGAGCGCGGAGTAGCCTGCGGGACATGGACGTGGGGGACGCGAGGGACGAGGGGCACGACGAGCACGGCGGGGCCGGGCAGCTGGCCCGGCGCGAGCGGGACATCCTCGCGCTGGAACGCCGGGGCTTCACCGGCCCCGGTGTGAAGGAGCGGGCGATCCGCGAGGAACTGGGCCTGGCCCCGGTCCGCTACTACCAGCTCCTCAACGCCCTCCTCGACGACCCCCGCGCCCTCGCCCACGACCCGGTGACGGTGAACCGCCTGCGCCGCATCCGGGACACCCGGCGCTCGGAACGCTGAACGGCCCCGCCGGCGCCCGCGGGGCCGTTACCGAGGGCGAGACTCAGGTGCCGGTGCAGGAGCCGGGCGGCGCGTGCCGCCTGCCCGCCGTCACCCGCCGGCCTGCGCCCGCGGCCGTCGCGCCGAACACGGCCGGTCGCGCGGTGTGCGGACCCAGGTGCGCAGGGCGCGGGCGCGGGTGTGCGACGGGGTGCCCCTGTCCGACGGAGCGCCCGTGTCCGGCACGGTGCCGTGCGTGCCCGTCAGGGCAGCCTGTCCGCCAGTGCCCGCAGCAGCCGTACGACCCCCTCGGGGCCGTCGACCACCACGTCGGCGCGGTCGCGCAGCTCCGTGACCTCGTCGCTGCCGCTGCACACCAGCAGCCCCGGCACACCGGTGTCGCGGAGCTTGTCGACGGCGGTGTAGGCGGGGAGGTCGCCCAGGTCGTCACCGGCGTACAGGACCGACCCGGCGCCGATCTGCCGGGCGTACTCCGTGAGGGCGACGCCCTTGTCCATGCCGGGCGGGCGCAGCTCCAGGACCATGCGGCCCGGCTCGACGATCAGGCCGTGCCGGGTGGCGAGGTCGGTCAGCGGCTCGCGCAGCGCCTCGAAGGCGGCCTGCGGATCGCCGGCCCGGCGGGTGTGGACGGCCACCGCCCGCCCCTTCTCCTCGATCCAGGTCCCCTGCCACGCGCCGACCCGGTCCAGCAGCCCCGGCAGCTCCGCACGGGCGGCGGCGACACCGGGGTGCGGGGCGGGCGCGCTGACCGTACCGGTGACGGCGTCCCAGCGCTCGGCGCCGTAGTGGCCGAGAACGACGAGGTGCTCCAGACCGGGGACGCCCGCGAAGCCGCCGTTGCGCACCGCGACGCCCGCCGGCCGGCCGGTGACGACCGCGACCGAGGCCACCTTCGGCGCGAGGGCGGCGAGCGCGGCCACCGCGTCGGGGTGGGCGCGGGCCTGCTCGGGGTCGGCCACGATCGGCGCGAGCGTGCCGTCGAAGTCGAGCCCGACCAACGCCTTGTCCGGCCGTGCGAGAAGGGCCTCCAGCCCTTCCCGGCCGGCCCGCGCGGCGGGCGTCGGCAGGTCGTCGGTGGCACGTGTGTCCGGGGTCTTCGGGTCCGTGGAATCCGTAGGGCTGCCCATACGCCTCAACCTATCCACGCCCGCGCGTTCGCACGCCTGCCTGACCGGTCGTACCGGTCAGGCGGGCGGCTGCTCCCGCAGCGCGTTCAGCTGGTCCAGGAACCACCGGGCCGGGGGGAGCGCGGTCGCCGCCGCGGCCAGGCGCTTGCCGCGGTCGGCGCGCTCCTCCGCCCCCATGGTCAGGGCCTCGTGGAGGGCGCGGGCGGTGTCGACGACGTCGTAGGGGTTGACGGTGATCGCGTCCTCGCCCAGCTCCTCGTGGGCGCCCGCCTCCCGGGACAGCACCAGCGCGCAGCCCGCGTCGGAGACGACCGGGACCTCCTTGGCGACCAGGTTCATGCCGTCGCGGATCGGGTTGACCAGGGCCACGTCCGCCAGCCGGTACGCGGCCAGGGAGCGCGCGAAGTCGTCCTTGACGTGCAGCACGACCGGCCGCCAGCCGGGCGTGCCGAACCGCTCGTTGATCTCCTCCGCCACCCGTCGCACCTCGGCGGTGTAGTCGCGGTACACGGCGAGGTCCTGCCGGGAGGGGTAGGCGAAGGCGACGTGCACGACGCGCTCGCGCCACTCGGGGTGGTCCTCCAGGAGCTGCCGGTACGCCAGCAGACCGCGCACGATGTTCTTCGACAGCTCGGTGCGGTCGACCCGGACGACGGTCCGGCGTGCCCCGCCGTCGGGGGCCGTGCCGATCTCCTCCCGCAGCGCGGCGATCCGCTCCTCGACGTCCGGTTCGTGGGAACGGGCGCGCAGGAAGTCGGCGTCCGCGCCCAGCCCGTGCACCCCGATCCGGGTGTCCCCGAGCCCGCCCGCGAACCGCTCGCAGCACGCGGTGAACGCGTCCGCCCAGCGGTGGGTGAGGAAGCCGAGCCGGTCGGCGCCCAGCATCCCGCGCAGCACCTGCTCGGCGATGTCGTCGGGCAGCATCCGGAAGTACTCCGGCGGCGCCCAGGGGGTGTGCGAGAAGTGACCGATGCGCAGATCGGGGCGGAGCGCGCGGAGCATGCCCGGGACCAGCGTCAGGTGGTAGTCCTGCACGACCACCGCGGCGCCCTGCGCGGCCTCCTCGGCCAGCGCCTCGGCGAACGCGCGGTTGTAGTCCTCGTACGACGCCCACTGCCGGCGGAACTCCGCGTCGAAGACCGGCTCCAGGGGGGTCTGGTACAGCATGTGGTGCACGAGCCACAGCACCGAGTTGGCGATCCCGTTGTACGCGTCCGCGTGCACGCCCGCGGGGATGTCCAGCATCCGCACGCCGTCCTCGCCGACGCCGCGCCGCACGGCCTCGCGGTCGCCGTCGGACAGCGCCGAGCACACCCACAGCGCCCCCGCCTCCGGCCCGATCGCGGAGAGCCCGGACACCAGCCCGCCGCCGCCCCGCCTGGCCCGCAGCGAACCGTCCTCCCGCACCTCGTACGACACGGGCCCCCGATTGGAGGCGACCAGCACCTGAGCAGCACCGAACCTTGAAGCCATACGCCTCAACCTAGCCCGGCCCCCGGAACCTCAAACGTGCCGGCCGGCCGTATACGACGGCTCAGGCCACCCGGCGTGCCTGGTACTCCGCGATCTCCCTCATCGGGGGGCGTTCCTCGGTGTCGACGGAGTAGGTGCGGGGTTCGAAGTTGTCGCCCATGCGCTCGAACTGGGTCAGGGACGGCCGGATCAGATGGCCGCGGGCCAGGCGGAGCTGGGCGGTGCGGTAGATCGCGGCGGCCATCCGGCCGAGGGCCTGGCCGTCCTGGTGGCGGTGTTTGCGGACCCCGACGTCGACCTGGGCCAGGGCGTCCAGGCCGACCAGGTGCAGGGCGTCGACCAGCATGCCCAGCTCGACGCCGTACCCGACGGGGAAGGGGAGCTGTTCCAGGAGGGTGCGGCGGGCCGCGTACTCGCCGCCCAGCGGCTGGACGAAGCCGGCCAGCCGGGGCCAGTGCATGTTCAGCAGCGGGCGGGCCATCAGCTCCGTCACCCGGCCGCCCTGGCCGGCGGCGGCCGTGCCGGAGGCGGGTCCGTCGGACACCGTGAGGGGACGGTCGTACATGGCCTTGACCAGGTGCACGTCCGGGTCGGTGAGGAGCGGGCCGACGATGCCGGAGACGAAGTCGGCGGAGAAGTCCCGCAGGTCCGCGTCGACGAAGCAGACGATGTCGCCGGAGGTGACCAGCAGGGACCGCCACAGCACCTCGCCCTTGCCGGGCACCGCCGGTATCCGGGGCAGGATCGCGTCCCGGTGCACCACGGTGGCGCCCGCCGCCGCCGCCACCTCGGCCGTGCGGTCGGTCGAGCCCGAGTCGACCACCACGACCTCGTCGACCAGCGGGGCCCGCTCCACCAGCTCGCGCCGGATGACCGACACGATCGAGCCGACCGTCGCCTCCTCGTTGAGCGCGGGCAGCACCACGCTCACCGTCTGGCCCGTGGCGCGCTTCGCGGCCAGGACCCGGTGGAGCGGGCGGTCGGCCACCGACCAGGAACGGTCGGCCAGCCAGCGCTCGACTTCTTCCAGCACGACTCCCGGGCTCCTCACTGGCCTGTGATCCATCTCGCGGTTCGGACGACTATCTCAACCATGCAGGCCGTCGGTTACAGTCTTGAACAACGCCGATGACCACCGCATGCCGGGGTCGTGGCGCCCACAACTGAACACCGCTCATCCAGAGGGGCAGAGGGATACGGCCCGATGAAGCCCCGGCAACCCTCCAGTCGGTTCTTGTCACACGGACGTGGCGAGGCTCCCGGCTAGGGAAGGTGCCAAATCCGTCTCACGGCGAGATGCGTCGTGAGGAAGATGAGGAGAAAGGGCCTCGCCTCACATGGCTGTGCAGACCGTTGCAAGCACCACCGATTCCGCCGCCGGCACCTCCGTCGACCTGGGCCCCGCCGCCGCGCTCTCCTGTCGCGAATGCGGCCACCGCGTCCCCCTCGGCCCCGTCTTCGCCTGCGAGGAGTGTTTCGGCCCGCTGGAGATCGCCTACGACTTCTCGGCCTACGACACCGAGGAGCTCCGCAAGCGGATCGAGGCGGGCCCCGCGAACATCTGGCGCTACGCGCCGCTGCTCCCCGTCCCGGCGGACGTGGCGACCAAGCCGAACATCAACCCCGGCTGGACCAAGCTCGTCCAGGCCGACAACCTCGCGCGTGAGCTCGGTGTCGACGCCGGCAAGCTGTTCGTGAAGGACGACTCCGGCAACCCGACGCACTCCTTCAAGGACCGCGTCGTCGCCCAGGCCATCGAGGCCGCCCGCGCCTTCGGCTTCACCACCCTGTCCTGCTCCTCCACCGGCAACCTCGCCGGCGCCGTCGGCGCCGCCGCCGCCCGGGCCGGCTTCCGTTCCTGCGTGTTCATCCCGCACGACCTGGAGCAGGGCAAGGTCGTCATGGCCGCCGTCTACGGCGGCGAGCTCGTCGGCATCGAGGGCAACTACGACGACGTGAACCGCTTCTGCTCCGAGCTGATCGGCGACCCGGCCGGCGAGGGCTGGGGCTTCGTCAACGTCAACCTGCGGCCCTACTACGCGGAGGGCTCCAAGACGCTCGCGTACGAGATCTGCGAGCAGCTCGGCTGGCGGTTGCCCGACCAGATCGTCGTCCCGATCGCCTCCGGCTCGCAGCTCACGAAGATCGACAAGGGTCTGCGGGAGCTGATCGAACTCGGTCTGGTCGAGGACAAGCCGTACAAGATCTTCGGCGCGCAGGCCGAGGGCTGCTCGCCGGTCTCCACCGCGTACAAGGCCGGCCACGACGTCGTCCGCCCGCAGAAGCCGAACACCATCGCCAAGTCGCTGGCGATCGGCAACCCGGCGGACGGGCCGTACGTGCTCGACATCGCGCGGCGCACCGGCGGTGCGGTGGAGGACGTGACGGACGAGCAGGTCGTCGACGCGATCGGGCTGCTCGCGCGGACGGAGGGCATCTTCGCGGAGACCGCGGGCGGTGTGACGGTCGGCGTGACCAGGAAGCTCCTGGAGAGCGGGGCGCTGGACCCGTCGCTGACGACGGTGGTCCTCAACACGGGTGACGGTCTGAAGACGCTCGACGCGGTGGCCGGGACGGGCATGACCGCGACGATCCGCCCCACCCTGGAGTCGTTCCGCGAGGCCGGGCTCGTTTAGCAGGCCGTTCCATCCGACCGGAGGTTTTCCAAGTGAGCGTTACCGTCCGCATCCCGACCATCCTGCGCACCTACACCGGTGGGCAGGCCGAGGTGAACGCCGAGGGGGCCACCCTGGGCGAGGTCATCGAGGACCTGGAGAAGAACCACACCGGCATCGCCGCCCGGGTCCTGGACGACCAGGGCAAGCTGCGCCGGTTCGTCAACGTCTACGTCAACGACGACGACGTCCGCTTCGAGCAGGGCCTGGAGACCGCCACCCCCGACGGCGCCGGCGTCTCCATCATCCCGGCGGTCGCCGGCGGCTGATCATTACCATCGGTAATGGCGGTTACCGAACGTTCAGGACATTGCCCCCTCCGTAAGAGAAGCGGAGGGGGCAATTCCATTGGGTTGAGCGCGGTAGAGTTGGGGAACGCGCTCCCGGTCCACTGATCGGAAACCCTGAATTCCTGCCGTACGCCCGACTGGATGTAGCCAAAGTGCGGGCACCTTCCGTGGCATTTGCGGCCTTTGCGTGGCCCGACTTGCCCAGAATTCAGGCGAATTCTCGCCATATTCCGGACCGCCCGCGTCCAGATTTCTCGTCCGATTGACCTGTTGCAGACGGCAGTTGGACAGATACATTCGGCCGCGGTCGACGCGTTCCGGCGCACGCCCCCAACCGTTTGGGGGGTGAGGTCTGACCCGGATCCGCGAAGTGTGGATCTGTGCAAGGGCCAGTAATAGGGGAGTTAGGCATGGCTCAGGGCACCGTCAAGTGGTTCAACGCGGAGAAGGGGTACGGCTTCATCGCGGTCGACGGTGGTGCGGATGTTTTCGTCCACTACAGCGCGATCCAGATGGACGGCTACCGCACCCTCGAAGAAGGCCAGCGGGTCGAGTTCGAGATCTCGCAGGGTCAGAAGGGCCCGCAGGCCGACATGGTTCGTCTCAGCGCCTGAACGCGCTACCAGCCGCAAGCATCTTCTGCCGACGAAGGGCCCGCACCTCCCGGGGTGCGGGCCCTTCGCCGTGCCCGCACGCGCCGGAGAGGGGGCCCGCGGTCGTGTCCGTGCGCGGCCCGAAGGGGCCCGGCGCCGTGTTCGCGGGCGGCGGAGAGCGCCCGCCGGCCCCGGAAGGGCGCTTGCACTCGGGTGGGTCGAGTGCTAATCATTGCGTTAGCACTCTGAAGGTGAGAGTGACAACGTAAGGACCGGGTCGGTGAGGCCCGCAGGCCGTGTGGGGCAAGGAACCACGGGCCGGCGAGCCGTCCGTCGCGGGCGCGGGCGCGGTCCGAAGGAATCACCCCCAGTCCTGGAGGGACCACTTCACATGGCCAAGATCATCGCGTTCGACGAGGAGGCGCGGCGCGGCCTCGAGCGCGGCATGAACCAGCTCGCGGACGCCGTGAAGGTGACGCTCGGCCCCAAGGGCCGCAACGTCGTCCTCGAGAAGAAGTGGGGCGCCCCCACGATCACCAACGATGGTGTGTCCATCGCCAAGGAGATCGAGCTCGAGGACCCGTACGAGAAGATCGGCGCCGAGCTGGTCAAGGAAGTCGCCAAGAAGACGGACGACGTCGCCGGTGACGGTACGACCACCGCGACCGTCCTCGCCCAGGCCCTGGTCAAGGAGGGCCTGCGCAACGTCGCCGCCGGCGCCAACCCGATGGCTCTGAAGCGCGGTATCGAGAAGGCCGTCGAGGCCGTCTCCGGTGCCCTGCTGGAGCAGGCGAAGGATGTCGAGACCAAGGAGCAGATCGCCTCCACGGCCTCCATCTCCGCCGCCGACACCCAGATCGGCGAGCTCATCGCCGAGGCCATGGACAAGGTCGGCAAGGAAGGCGTCATCACCGTCGAGGAGTCCCAGACCTTCGGTCTGGAGCTGGAGCTCACCGAGGGTATGCGCTTCGACAAGGGCTACATCTCGGCGTACTTCGCCACCGACATGGAGCGTATGGAGGCCGTCCTCGACGACCCGTACATCCTGATCGCGAACTCCAAGATCTCCAACGTCAAGGACCTGCTCCCGCTCCTGGAGAAGGTCATGCAGTCGGGCAAGCCGCTGCTGATCATCGCCGAGGACGTCGAGGGCGAGGCCCTGTCGACCCTGGTCGTCAACAAGATCCGCGGCACCTTCAAGTCCGTCGCCGTCAAGGCCCCGGGCTTCGGCGACCGCCGCAAGGCCATGCTCGGCGACATCGCCATCCTCACCGGCGGCGAGGTCATCTCCGAGGAGGTCGGTCTCAAGCTGGAGAACGCCACCCTCGACCTGCTGGGCAAGGCCCGCAAGGTGGTCATCACCAAGGACGAGACCACCATCGTCGACGGTGCCGGCTCGGCCGACCAGGTCCAGGGCCGGGTGAACCAGATCCGCGCCGAGATCGAGAACAGCGACTCGGACTACGACCGCGAGAAGCTGCAGGAGCGCCTGGCGAAGCTCGCCGGCGGTGTCGCGGTCATCAAGGCCGGTGCCGCCACCGAGGTGGAGCTCAAGGAGCGCAAGCACCGCATCGAGGACGCCGTGCGCAACGCCAAGGCGGCCGTCGAGGAGGGCATCGTCGCCGGTGGTGGCGTGGCCCTGCTCCAGGCCTCCCAGGTGTTCGAGAAGCTGGAGCTCGAGGGTGACGAGGCGACCGGCGCCAACGCCGTGCGCATCGCCCTGGAGGCCCCGCTGAAGCAGATCGCCGTCAACGCCGGCCTCGAGGGCGGTGTCGTGGTGGAGAAGGTGCGCAACCTGACCCCGGGCCACGGCCTGAACGCCGCGACCGGCGAGTACGTCGACCTGGTCAAGGAAGGCATCATCGACCCGGCGAAGGTGACCCGCTCTGCCCTGCAGAACGCCGCCTCCATCGCCGCGCTCTTCCTCACCACCGAGGCCGTCATCGCCGACAAGCCGGAGAAGGCCGCGGCCCCGGCCGGCGGCGGCATGCCGGGCGGTGACATGGACTTCTGATCCTCCCGAGGATCGGATCCGTCCGTCGCGTACCGAGGGCGGCGCTCCCTGTTCGACAGGGGGTGCCGCCCTCGGGCGTTCTCAGGCGGTGCACCACGGGACGCGGCGGACGTGCGGGGCCGGACCCTCGGGGCACAGGCCACGCAGCACCGCCTTTGCGGACCGCGCGCCAGGTGCGCGGCGAGCACACCAGCCGGACGCGCAGCTCCACCGGTTCGCGCCCGCCGCCGTCGTCGCCCGGGTGCTCCACCGCCCACTGCTCCGCCAGGTGGTCGTAGAGGTACGCGGTCGTCCGCCCGCTGCCGGGCAGGGTGCGCAGGACGCTCCGCCCGACGGGCCGGGCACCGTGCGCCGCCACGGCCTCGTCGACGAGGGCGCCGGCCCACGCCAGTCCCTCCTCGTCCGCGTACAGGCCGAGGCGCAGGGTGCGTGTCCTGCTCATGCCGTGCCGGGCCGGAGGTGTGCGGTGGTGGTCATGCCGGTCATGGCGGTCATCGTGGGCCCGGCGCGTCCCGTGGCGCCAGGGATCTCGCGCCGGTGACCGGGATCACACCCGGGTGACCGCGGGTCGACGGAATGCCTTTCGCCGCTTACCGGTTGGCGTGGAGGCGTGCTTCATGCACGCGCACATACCGTCCGGTACCCAGCGAGGAGCCCCCACGTGACCGTCACCGCCTCGGACACGGCGTCCCGAGCCGCCGCCGTCCTGTCCCGGCCCGCCGTGATCAACGGCCTGACCGTGCCCAACCGCATCGCCATGGCGCCGATGACGCGCATGTTCTCGCCCGGCGGGGTCCCCGGTGAGGACGTCGTGTCGTACTACTCCCGCCGTGCCGCCGCCGGTGTCGGCCTCATCGTCACCGAGGGCACGTACGTCGGCCACGAGTCCGCCGGGCAGAGCGACCGGGTGCCGCGGTTCCACGGCGAGGAGCAGCTGGCCGGGTGGGCGAAGGTCGCCGAGGAGGTGCACGCGGCGGGCGGCACGATCGTCCCGCAGCTGTGGCACATCGGCATGGTCCGCGAGCAGGGACAGGCGCCGTACCCGGACGCCCCGGCGGTCGGCCCGTCCGGCGTGCGCACGGACGGCACCGAGGGCACGGGCAAGGCGATGACGCGGGCCGACATCGACGCCGTCGTCGCCGCGTTCGCCCAGGCCGCCGCCGACGCCGAGCGCATCGGCTTCGACGGTGTCGAGCTGCACGGCGCCCACGGCTACCTCATCGACCAGTTCCTGTGGTCCGGCACCAACCGCCGCGCCGACGCCTACGGCGGCGACCCGGTCGCCCGTGCGACGTTCGCGGCGGAGATCGTCGCGGCGGTCCGCGAGCGGGTCTCGCCGGAGTTCCCCGTCATCTTCCGCTACTCGCAGTGGAAGCAGGACGCCTACGACGCCCGCCTCGCCGAGACGCCCCAGGAGCTGGAGGCGATCCTCGCCCCGCTCGCCGCGGCCGGCGTCGACGCCTTCCACGCGTCCACGCGCCGCTACTGGGTCCCGGAGTTCGACGGCTCGGACCTCAACCTGGCCGGCTGGACGAAGAAGCTGACCGGGAAGCCCACCATCACCGTCGGCTCGGTCGGCCTCGACGGCGAGTTCCTCAAGGCCTTCCAGGGGGAGGGCGCCAAGGTGGGCGACCTCGGCAACCTGCTCGACCGCATGGAGCGGGACGAGTTCGACCTGGTCGCCGTGGGCCGCGCGCTGCTCCAGGACCCGCAGTGGGCGGCCAAGGTGCTGAACGGCCGCTTCGACGAACTGGCGCCGTACGACGCGGCTTCGCTGCAGACGCTGAGCTGAGCTTCGGTGAGGTGAGCCTTGGTGAGGTGAGCTTCGGTGAGCTGAGCCTCGGTGAGCTGAGGTGAGCTGAGCGGTGCGGCCGGGCGGTTCCGGGTTCGGTCCCGGGTCCGTCCGGCCCGGGGCCTCCGCTGACCGCCTGGGGCGGCCGTCTCCGAGTGTTCACTTGCTTAAGTCAAACAATCTCCATATGGTTGCCTGAGTCAAGTAGTTTTCCAGGCCCGAGTCACGGAGATCTCCCTTCATGTCCGACGCAGTCGACCGGTCCACCCCCGCCGGGACCGCCCCACCGCCCAACCCCACCCTCGTGGTGGCCGTGCTGGCCTTCGGCGGCATCGTGGTGTCGCTGATGCAGACCCTGGTGATCCCGATCGTGGGACAGCTGCCGCGGCTGCTGGACGCCTCCGCGTCGGACACCGCGTGGGCCGTCACCGCCACCCTGCTCGCCGCCGCCGTCGCCACCCCGGTCATGGGCCGGCTCGGCGACATGTACGGCAAGCGCCGCATGCTGCTGATCAGCATGGCCATGCTGGTGGTCGGCTCCGTCGTCGCCGGACTCAGCGACTCCCTCGTGCCGATGATCGTCGGCCGCGCCCTCCAGGGATTGTCGTCCGGTGTGATCCCGCTCGGCATCAGCATCCTGCGTGACGAACTGCCCGCGGAGCGGCTGGGGTCGGCGACCGCGATGATCAGTGCCTCGCTCGGGGTCGGCGGCGCCCTCGGTCTGCCCGCCGCCGCGCTCATCGCCGACAACTTCGACTGGCACGCGCTGTTCTGGGTGTCGGCCGCGCTGGGCGTCGTCGCGCTGCTCCTCGTACTGGTCCTCGTGCCGGAGTCGAAGGTGCGCACGGGCGGACGGTTCGACCTGGCCGGTGCGGCCGGGATGGCGACCGGTCTGGTCTGTCTGCTGCTGGCCATCTCCAAGGGCGCCGACTGGGGCTGGACGAGCGGCACCACCCTCGGCCTGTTCGCCGCGGCCGTCCTCGTCCTGCTGGCCTGGGGCTTCTTCGAACTGCGCGTCGACCAGCCGCTGGTGGACCTGCGCACCACCGCCCGCCCCCAGGTGCTGATCACCAACCTCGCCTCGGTGGCGATCGGCTTCGGCATGTTCTCCATGTCGCTGGTCATCCCGCAGCTGCTCCAGCTGCCCGAGCCGACCGGCTACGGCCTCGGCCAGTCCCTGCTGGCCGCCGGACTGGTCATGGCCCCGTCCGGGCTGGTGATGATGGCCCTGGCCCCGGTGTCCGCGCTGGTCTCCCGCGCCAAGGGCCCGAAGGTCACGCTGATGATCGGCGCGCTGATCGTGGCCGCCGGCTACGGCCTCAACGTCCTGCTCATGGACCAGGTCTGGCACTTCGTGCTGGCGTCCTGCGTCATCGGCGCCGGCATCGGCTTCACCTACGGCGCGATGCCCGCGCTCATCATGGGCGCCGTGCCCGCCTCCGAGACGGGCGCCGCCAACAGCCTCAACACCCTGATGCGGTCCATCGGCACCTCCGTCGCCAGCGCCGTCGCCGGTGTCGTACTGGCCCAGATGACGACGCGGTTCGGCTCCCACGTGCTGCCGAGCGAGGACGGTTTCCGCACCGTCCTGGCGCTCGGGGCCGGGGCCGCGCTGGTCGGCTTCGCCATCGCCGCGTTCATCCCGCGGCAGCGTCCGGCGGGCCCGGACACCGTGGCCGCCGCCGGCCCGGCCCGCGCCCCCGAGGCCTCCGGGGCGCAGGCGTAGGGTCGTTGACCGACCGGCGGGCGCCGTCCCGGTTCCGTACCGGGCGGCGCACGACGCCCGCACGCGCACGACGCCCGTACCTCCCGGCCCGCAGTGAGGAGACCTCGATGACGACGTCCGAGCCCCGCCCGCCGACGGCGGCCCCGAACGGACCGACAGGACCGGACGGACCGGACGGACCGGACGGGCCCGTGGTGCGCACCGCCTCCGGTGCCGTGCGCGGACGGCACGAGGCCGGGCTGGCGGTCTTCCGCGGCATCCCCTTCGCCGAACCCCCGGTCGGCGAGGCGCGGTTCGCCGCCCCGCGACGGGCCCGCCCCTGGGACGGGGTGCGCGAGGCGTACGCGTTCGGCCCGCCGCCCCCGCAGGACCCCGGCTTCGTCCAGGGGCGCACGGCCCCGGCCGTCCCCGCCGGCGACGACTGGCTCACCGTCAACGTCTGGACGCCCCACCCCGACCCGGCCGCGCACCGCCCCGTGATGGTGTGGCTGTACGGCGGCGCCTACCGGCTCGGCCACTCCGGCAGTCCCGGCTACGACGCCCGCCGCATCGCGCGCGACGGCGACCTCGTCGTCGTCACCCTCAACTACCGCGTCGGGATGGAGGGGTTCGCCCACATCGAGGGCGCGCCCGCCAACCGGGGCCTGCTGGACCAGGTGGCCGCGCTGGAGTGGGTGCGGGAGAACATCACGGCGTTCGGCGGGGACCCCGGGCAGGTCACCGTGTTCGGGGAGTCCGCGGGCGCCGGTTCCGTCGCGGCGCTGCTGGCGATGGACCGCGCGGCCGGGCTGTTCCACCGGGCGATCGCGCAGAGCGTGCCCGGCACGTACTTCTCCGACGCCCTCGCCCGCGACATCGGCACCGCGCTCGCCGCCGAGGCGGGACTGCGGCCGACGGTGGCGGACCTGTCCGCCGTGGACCCGGCCAAGCTGACCGCCGCGGGACAGTCGCTGGGCGCCAGGATGAGCCGGTACACGGACCGCTGGGGGCAGGCCGCGCCCACGGCCACCCCGTACGCGCCGGTCGTCGACGGTGACGTCCTGCCGGCCACGCC
This sequence comes from Streptomyces capillispiralis, assembly GCF_007829875.1. NCBI lineage: Bacteria > Bacillati > Actinomycetota > Actinomycetes > Kitasatosporales > Streptomycetaceae > Streptomyces > Streptomyces capillispiralis. Next base: position 4,370,677 of record NZ_VIWV01000001.1, read on the forward strand.
CTGGCAGGCGCTCGCGGCGGGGGCGGCCCGGGACGTCGACCTGCTCACCGGGCACAACCGCGACGAGTTCCGCCTGTTCCTCGCCCTGGGCGGCCGCCTCGGACAGATCACCGACGACCAGGCGACGGCGGCCCTGCGGATGTACGCCCCCGGCCCGGACGGCGAGCGCGCCTACCGCGCCGCCTTCCCCGGGGCGTCCGCGGGCGAGCTGTACGAGCGGGTGCAGACGGACTGGCTGTTCGCCATGCCCACGCTCCGGCTGGCCGAGGCGCGGCTCGCGGGCGGCGGCCGGGCCCACGTCTACGAGCTGACCTGGCCGGCCCCGGGCAGCGGCGGCGCCCTGGGCGCCTGCCACGGCCTGGACATCCCCCTGCTCTTCGGCACCTTCGAGGCCGACCTCGGGATCCTGCTGTTCGCCGGGGCCGAACCGACGGAGGAGGCCAGGGCGCTGTCGTCCCGGTTCCGCGCCTCCTGGACGGCGTTCGCCCGGACCGGCGACCCCGGCTGGCCGGCCTACGACGGACGGCGACGCCCCGTCCAGGTGCTGGACGCGGCGCCGACGGTGGCGCCGTACCCGGAGGAGGCCGCGCGCCGCCTGTGGGAGGGGTACGACTTCGCGCCCCTGCCCCTGCTGTGAGGGGCCGGGGCCCCTCCGCGAGCGCTACATGTTGCCCATCGGCTCGATGTCGGCCCGCACCGGTGTGCCCCACACGCGCAGCACCTCGTAGTCGGTGAACTCGTGCACGATCCGGTACGCCGTGGCGGGCCGGGGCCCCCGCAGCTGCGCCGCGACGTACAGCTCGGCCTCGCGCCGGTCCCGGCGCGGGGTGCCGCACAGCTGCCACGCCTGCCCGTTCCACAGCTCCGGCAGCCAGCGCTGCTGCGCCTGCGGCCGGTCCCCGCGCATGCCGTACCGGGAGGGGGCGGGCTCGGCGGGCCGGTGCTGCGGGGCGGGGCCGTTGAACTCCGCGCGGCGGGCGGCGCGGCGCCGGGTCTCGCAGAGCAGGCACAGGTCGGGGGCGCTCTCGTCGACCGGGCCCGTGGGGTGCTCCGGGCAGCGCGTGCTCGGCGCGGCCGTGGTGACGCTCTCCTCCAGCAGGTCCAGGGCCCGCTTCAGGTCGTCCTTCACTTCGTGCAGGCGGGCGTCCGGGGTGTCGGCGGACAGCGCCTCGCCGTGCTCCCCGAGCACGCGCAGGGCGCGGCCCAGTGCGGTGAGCTGCGCGTGGTTCATGGTGGGTTCTCCACGGGTGGGGGCCGGTCCAGTATCCCAGCGTGCACCATGGGCCGTCACCGCGGCGGGGGTGCGGGCGTGCGGTGCCCCGCCGGGAGGGCGGGTCAGCTGGAGCCCGATCCGCATGCGGCGGCTTCCGGGGCCCCGCTCCGCGGTCCCTCCGCCGAGGCCGGCCGGGGCGGGTCAGCCGTGGTCCGCGGCGGCCGCCCGGGTGAGCGCCGTCCGCAGATGGCCGGCGGAGTCGGCCAGGAGGCGGGCGGCCGTGGGGCCGTCCACACCGGCCAGGATGACCAGGATGGCGTGCTTGACCTCGCCGTCCGTGGCGGCCAGGGCGCGTTCGACGACGTCGTCCTCCGCCCCCGTCACCTGGGCGACGATCCGGCGGGAGCGGGCGCGCAGCTTCTCGTTGGAGGCGCGCACGTCGACCATCAGGTTCCCGTAGGTCTTGCCCAGCCGGATCATCGTGATCGTCGACAGCATGTTGAGGACGAGCTTCTGCGCCGTACCGGCCTTGAGGCGGGTGGAACCGGTGAGGAACTCCGGGCCCACGACGACCTCGATGCCGTGCTCGGCCGCCGCCGCCAGCGCGCTGCCCGGGTTGCAGGCCAGGCCCACGGTGAGGGCGCCGCGCGCGCGGGCGTACTCGACGGCGCCGACGGCGTACGGGGTGCGGCCCGAGGCGGAGACGCCGACCACCGCGTCGTCGGCGGTGAGCGCCAGCGCGGCCAGGTCGGACTCGGCCAGCTCCCTGGAGTCCTCGGCGCCCTCCACCGAGGTGACCATGGCGGCGGGGCCGCCCGCGATCAGGCCGACGACCTGCGCCGGGTCGGTGTTGAAGGTCGGCGGGCACTCGGAGGCGTCCAGCACGCCCAGCCGGCCGGCGGTGCCGGCGCCCGCGTAGACCAGTCGGCCGCCCCGGGCCATCCGGTCGGCGACGGCGTCGATCGCCGCGGCGATGCCCGGCAGCTGCTCGGCCACGGCGCCGGCCACCGTGGCGTCCTCGCCGTTCATCAGCCGGGCGATGTCGAGGGTCGGCAGCCGGTCGACGTCCGCCAGCTCGGGCCGGAACGCCTCGGTGGTCAACGTGTCCAGCTGGGAACGCAGTTCACGGTCGTGCGGGGTGGAGGTCATGGCAGTGCGGCCCTCTTCGGTCTCTTTCCGGTGTGTTTGCCGGTGCGGGGCGGTGCGGCATCCCTGGCGGCGGGGCTGTTCCGTTCCGACGGGCGGCTCCGCCGCGAGCCGCCCGCGGATCCCCGCCGAAGCCCGGCCCTACGGCCTGCCGCGCGCCGTGTGCCGGTGTGCCAGCGCCTCGTACGAGGCCGCCAGCGCCGGCGCCGCCGAAGCGTACGTCCGCTGGGCGACCCCCACGAACAGGCAGTCCACCACCAGCAGCTGACTGGTCCGGGACGACATCGCGGCCGGGCGCAGCTCGCTCTCGCGGGCCGTGGACGTGGTCAGGACGTGATCGGCGTACTGCGTGACGGGGCTGTCCGGGCGGCCGGTGACCGCCACCGTGGTCGCCCCGTGCTCGAAGGCCACCCGGAGCGGTTCGATGACGTCCCCGGTCGATCCGGAGTGGGTGATGGCGATCGCCACGTCGCCCGCGCGCAGCTGCACCGCGTTGGTGACGGCGAGGTGCGGGTCGCTGTGGGCGTGCGCCATCAGGCCTATGCGCAGCAGCTTCTGGGTGAGGTCCTGGGCGACCAGTCCCGACGCGCCGACGCCGTAGACGTCGGTGCGGCGGGCGCCGGCCAGGGCGGTCACGGCCGCGGCGAGCTGCACGGTGTCCAGGCCCGCCGCGGTGTCGGCGAGGGTCTGCTGCTCGTCGTAGGCGAGCTTGGCCACGACGTCGGCGATGGGGTCGTCCACCGCGATGTCCGTGGTGATGGCGGGGGCGCGGCCGGACTGCTGCTGGGCGGCGAGGCCGGCCAGGGCCAGGCGCAGATCGCGGTAGCCGGGGTAGCCCAGCAGGCGGGCGGTGCGGACGACGGTGGCCTCGCTGGTGCCGGTGAGCTCGGCGAGTCCGGTGACCGTGAGGGCCGCGCAGCCGGCCGGGTCGTCGGCGACGGCCTCGGCGACCCGCTGCATGGAGCGGGTCATCGACGGTGCCAGGGTACGCACCTTGGCCGCGAGGGCGGCGGGCGCGGGCAGGGCGCTGGGGGAACCGGCCGCGGCACCCGCGCCACCCCGGGAGCCGCCCGCGGCACCCGCGGCGCGCGAGCCGCCCGCGCCGCGTGCGCCTCCCGCACCGCTCCCGAAAATTTCCTTCACTTCATTGGTCACAGTGTGAAAGATATTTTCGGCTCGGCCGTGCGGTCAAGAGTGCGCACAATGGGGGCATGGACCCCCACCCCCGCGGCGAACCCGGCGCCCACCCGGTCACCCCCCTGGAACAGGCGCTGCACGCGGCGCGCGCCCTCGTGCTCGCCGATCTGGTCGCCCGTGAGGTCGCCGAGGCGGACGTGGTGTCCCTGGTCGAGGAGTCCGTCACCCACCGGCGCTGGTGGGTCGAACAGTGGCCGGAGGGCGCCGGGTTCCTCGCCGGCCTGGTCGCCCAGGACGTCCAGGACGCCCTGCTGGAACGCCACGGGCGCTGGCCGCTGTGCCCGGTGTGCGGCTCCGGCGACCCGCACGCGCTGGACGTGGAGCCGGAACTCGGCCCCGATCCGCACTGGGTGTGCCACAAGGCGGGCGTGAAGGTCGCGGCGGTGGGCGGACTGGGCCGGGCCACGGGCGGGGCGGTCTCCTCGTGACCGTCTACATCGACCCGCCGACCTGGCCCGGACACGGCCGGATGTGGTCCCACCTCGTCAGCGACCGCTCCTACGACGAACTGCACGCCTTCGCCGACCGCCTGGGCGTCCCCCGCCGCGCCTTCGAGCGCGACCACTACGACATCCCCGAGCACCGGTACGCCGACGTCGTGCGCGCCGGTGCCGTCGAGGTCAGCAGCCGCGAGGTGGTGCGGCTGCTGCACGGGGCGGGGCTGCGGCGGCGCAAGGGCGCGGGCACGGGGGCGGGCGCGGGCACGGGGGCCGGTCAGCCGCGCAGCGCGTAGGCGATCTGCCCCTCGTCCTCGGAGACCTGGGTGAACCCGGCCCGGGTGACGACGTTCCGCGAGGGCGTGTTCCGCCGCTCCACGACGGCCCGCACGGTGTGCACGCCGTCCTGGGCGAGCGCCCACGCGGACAGGGTGCGCAGGGCCTCGGTGGCGTAACCGCGGCCGCGGGCGTCCACGGAGAGGTCGTAGCCGATCTCCACCTCGCCGTCCACGGGGGCGCCGTGGAAGCCCATCGCGCCCACCGCGCGGTCGTCCTCGCTCCCGACCAGTACGTACATGGCCCACTCCGGCCGGAACACGCCCTCCTCGTACTGCTTGACCAGGATCCCGGCGCCCTCGCGCGTCCCGTCGAACGGGCCCGAGGGGACCCAGTCGAACCCGCCGTCGCCGCCCAGGGCCAGGTCGGCCGCGGCGGCCGGGGTGACGCCCTCCAGGACGAGCCGCTCGGAGCGCAGCACCGGGTTGTTGCTCCAGCGCCAGCGGGTGACGGGCGCACGGCCCGGCAGGTCGCCGCGGCCCGTCGCCCACAGCAGGGTCGGCCAGGGGTCGGGGCCGGGCCGGACCGTGGGGAAGATCCGGGTGAGCACGAAGTCGCACAGCTCGGCCGGGGGCTCGTGGGCGATGCCCAGTCCCTCGGCGATGTCGTGCGTGTGCAGCAGCACTTCGGCCACGCCCATCGCGGCGAAGCCCTCGCGGTTCGCGTGCCGGAAGGGATACGGGTGGAAGGCGCGCACGGCGCGCGGGGTGGTGCGGACGGCGGCGGCGAGCAGGGCGCCGGTCGTGGTGATCACGCGCAGCACGCCCGCGTTGTCGGTGCCCTCCTCGAAGGCGATCTCGAAGGGCGCGTAGCCCTCGGTCGCCCGCCCGGCCAACTGTCCGGCGTACCCGATGAGATCCTCCGCCATGTGCAGCGCCGTCCGCCGGCAGTCCCACTCCAGCCGTCCGGCCCCCACCCCCTCCCAGTCCCGGTCGGTGACCGTCCCCAGCGCCGCCACGCAGTGCGCGACGGCTTCCTCCACCTGTTCCGCTCCCACAGCACGCATGCGGGGCAGGCTAGGCGGGCGGCGGCGCCGGGGTCGACAGCATTTCCAGCTCGCCGCGCAGGTTGTAGCGGGCGGTGGCCTCCCAGTGCTCGCTCCCGTAGGGCGTACGGAACAGCCGTGGCAGGGCGAGGAGTTGCCGCAGCACGTCGGCCCGGCCCGCGCGGAAGGCGTCGCTCGGCACGAAGTGGTACTCCTCGCGGACGGCGGCCGTGTAGGCGGCGTACGCCGACGGCGGCGAGGCGAGGACCGCGAGGTCGGCGTCGCACAGCACCTGGCCGTCGCGGTCGTCGTCGGCCGGGTCGTGCGTGACGGTGAGCCGGACCAGCCGGGCCACCTCGGCGGTCTTCCCCGCCGGCACCCCGGCCTCGGACAGGGCCCGCTCGGCGAGCCGGGCGGAGCGCTCCTCGTTCTCGGAGCGGTCCGGCAGGTAGACGGCGTCGTGGAACCAGGCCGCCAGCCGTACGACGTCCGGGTCGTCCGCGTGCCCCGCCAGCTCGTCGACGTGGTCGAGGACCGCCGTGAGGTGGGCGAGCGTGTGGTAGTGCCGCTGCGGTTCCTGCCAGCGGGCGATCAGGTTGTCCGCGTACGGCACCGGGCCGGGCCCGCCCCCGGGACCCCGGACCCCCTCCAGAGCACGGACGAATCGAGCACGCAGCACATCGGTGTCGGCCATACCGCCATTGTTCCCGGTGCGTGCGCGCTGCGTGGTTCCGGAGGAACCCCGATCACGGGTAGTACGGCTGATCTTCCGCTGGGTAAGGTGGGTCGCTGTAGCTCGCGCATCCGTTCGGTCGGCGCCCCGCGGTTCCTCGGCCGGTCGTGACGTGCGTGACCGCCCCCGTGCGAGGAGACCGGAAGATGAGCAGCCAGGCGCGACCGACGTTCGTCCTCGTCCACGGGGCCTTCGCGAACTCCTTCTCCTTCGCGCCGTTGCAGGCCGAACTCGGCCTGCTCGGGCACCGTTCGGTCGCCGTCGACCTGCCCGGTCACGGCTTCGGGGCGACCTACACCCACGCCTACCAGGCGCCGCAGGACCCCGAAGGGCTCGCCACCGCGCCGGGGTCGATCAAGGGCGTCACGCTCGCCGACAACGCCGCGCACCTGATCGGGATCCTGGAGCGGGCCAAGCGGAACGGGCCCGTGATCCTCCTCGCACACAGCCGCGGCGGCATCACGGCCACGGCCGCGGCCAACGCGCGGCCGGACCTCATCGACCGCATCGTCTACGTCTCCGCCTGGTGCCCGGTTGCCCTCGACGTGAACGACTACTACGCCGAGCCGGAGATGGCCACGGTCGACGCCGCCTCCCTGGGCCTGGCGATGGCCGGGAACCCGGCCGAACTCGGCCTGCTCCGCGTCAACTTCCGCACCGCGGACCCGGCCGCCCTCGCGGCGTTCAGGGCGGCCTTCCTCGCCGACGGCACCGACGAGGAGTTCCTGACCTTCCTCAACACCTTCCAGCCCGACGAGAACCTGGACGTCGGCACCTCCGCCGACCGGGCGCAGGCCGCGACCTGGGGCCGTGTCCCGAAGACCTTCGTCCGCCTGGCCGACGACGCGAGCATGCCGCTCGCCATGCAGGACCGGCTGATCCGCGAGGGGAACGAACTGACCCCGGACAACCCGTACGACGTCCGCACCCTCGGCGGAAGCCACCTGAAGTGGCTGGTCGACCCGGCGCCGGCGGCGCGGGTGCTGGGCGAACTCGCCGAGTCGCACTGACGCGGGCGCCGCCCTGGACACGGACCCACGCGCACGGCCGCACGGTCCGCGCGGGGGCCCGGAGTTATTTGCGTATCCGTAGGTAACACCTCACGGATAGTGGGCCCCTGGGCGCGGTCGTAGGTTCCTGCCACCGGTTCACCGAACGTTCACCTGTTGCGGCGACAAGCGTCGTGATCGCGTGCGGTGGAGACGGTCGTGCCTGTCCGCGGCCCCCACCAGGCTGCCGACCTGTCCTCTCCCCTGGGGCAGCCTGCCGGGGGCAGGCACGTGCTTGTCATGGACAGAACTAACCGCTGGTTCCGCACGCCCGGTCCCAGCTCGCGAAAGGCAGCCCCACCTTGAACGGTTCCAGACGCCTGCGCATATCCCTGCTGGCGGTGACGACGGCCGCGCTCCTCGGCTCAGGAGTGACGGCGGCCGTCGCGGCGCCGGCCGCACAGCCCGCCCCGGCCGACCCGAGGGCCGCCGCCGACGCCCCCGTCGACCGCCTGATCGTCGGCTACGAGAAGAAGGCCGCCGAGGCCAGGTCCGACGCCGAGGCCAGGAAGGACGCCAGGGCCAAGGGCGACCGCGCCGGCGAGAGCCTCGCCTTCGAACGCCGCCTGGGCACCGGCGCCGCACTCGTCGACCTCGGCGACGCGCTGCAGGGCGGCTCCCTCCAGGACGTCATCGACACCTTCGAGGCCGACGCCGACGTCGCGTACGTCGCCCGCGACACCCGCATGTACGCGATGGCCGGCCCCGACGACCCGTACTACCCCAGCCAGTGGGACCTCTTCGAGGCCACCGCCGGCATGAACGTCGAGAACGCCTGGACCGGCGGCGCCTCCGGCCAGGGCGTCCACGTCGCCGTCATCGACACCGGCTACGTCCAGCACTCCGACCTCGACGCCAACGTCGTCGCCGGGTACGACTTCATCTCCGACTCCTGGAGCGCCCGCGACGGCGGCGGCCGGGACAGCAACCCCCGCGACGAGGGCGACTGGACGCTCGAGAACGAGTGCTACTCCGGCTCCCGCGCGAGCAACTCCTCCTGGCACGGCACGCACGTCGCCGGCACCGTCGCCGCCGTCGCCGGCAACGGCAAGGGCGTGGCCGGTGTCGCGTACGACGCCTCCGTCCAGCCCGTCCGCGTCCTCGGCCGCTGCGGCGGCAGCACCGCCGACATCGCCGACGCCATCGTGTGGGCCTCCGGCGGCTACGTCCCCGGCGTGCCCTCCAACCCCACCCCGGCCGACGTCATCAACCTCAGCCTCGGCGGCTCCGGCTCCTGCCAGGCCGTCACCCAGGACGCCATCAACGGCGCCGTGAGCCGCGGCACCACCGTGGTCGTCGCCGCCGGCAACTCCAACACCAACGCCTCCGGCTTCACCCCGGCCAACTGCGGCAACGTCGTCACCGTCGCGGCCGGCGACCGTGAGGGCAACCGCGCGAGCTACTCCAACTACGGCTCGATCATCGACATCACCGCGCCCGGCGGCGAGACGGCCGCCGGCTCCGCCAACGGCATCCTGTCCACGCTGAACAGCGGCACCACCACGCCCGGCTCCGAGACCTACCGGGCCTACCAGGGCACCAGCATGGCCGCCCCGCACATCGCCGGCCTCGCCGCGCTGATGTACGAGAAGGACCCGGCCCTCACCCCGAGCGGCGTCGAGAACGCCCTCAAGAACAACGCCCGTGCCCTGCCCGGCACCTGCGGCGGCGGCTGCGGCTACGGCCTCGCGGACGCCGCGCGCACCCTCGCCGCGCTGGGCGGCGGCACCGACCCCGGCGGACAGGTCTTCACCAACTCCGAGAACTGGAACATCCCGGACGCCGACGGCCGCTACGTCTACTCGACCATCGACGTGACCGGCGTCAGCGGCTACGCCCCGTCCGACCTCCAGGTCTCCGTGGACATCAAGCACACCTACCGCGGTGACCTCAAGGTCCAGCTCTTCGCGCCCAACGGCACCTCCTGGACGCTGAAGAACACCAGCTCCTCCGACAGCGCCGACAACGTCATCGCGACGTACACGGTCAACGCCTCGTCCGTCCAGGCGTCCGGCACCTGGCAGCTGCGGGTGACCGACGTCTACTCGGGCGACACCGGGTACATCGACTCCTGGGGCCTGACCTTCTGACGGGTCCGACGGCTACGACCGGATGAGGTGACGAGGAGGGTCTGCCGGTGCCGGGGGCACCGGCGGACCCTTCGCCGCGCCCGGGTCCGTTCCGCCGGCAGGCCCTACGGTGGACGGCATGACGACTCCTGCGGATGTGCACGACGTACGGGACCCGGAGCTGCCCGGGCGGCTGCTGGCCGTCGAGCGGGACGAGCTGGTGCCCCTGCTGCGGGGCAGGGCGGACGCGGACTTCGCGCTGCCGGTCCCCGCCTGTCCGGGCTGGACGGTGCGGGACGTGCTGGCGCACTGCTCGGCCGCGTTCACCCGGGTACGGGAACGCCGGTTCGAGGAGGGCGTGTTCTCGCCCGAGTCCAACGACCGGGACATCGCCGAGCGGGCCGGGTGGAGCGACCGGCGCGTCGTCGATGAGCTGGAGCTCGGGATGACCGAGGCCGGGCCGCTGATCGCCCGGGCCGGCGGGGCGCTGGACGCCCTCGCGCTGGGCGAGTGGGTGCACGCCGGGGACGTACGGGTCGCACTCGGTGCGCCCGGCGCGTACGCGGGCGCGGGACTGCCGTACGCGCTCACCCTGCTGGCGCAGGTGACCGCCCGGCGCGGTCACCTCCCGCTCCACGCCGACCTGGACGACGCCGACGAGCCGCTGCGGCTGGGCGACTTCTCCGGGGAACGCCCCCCGGCCCGCTACATCGGCGACGGGCCGACGCTGGTCAGGCTGTACGCGGGACGGCCGGTGGACGGGGCGTCGTACGAGCTGGCCGGGGCGGAGGCGGAGGCGCTGAACATCTTCGCCGGGTGAGCCGGGTGAGCCGGGTGAGCCGGGTGAGCCGGGTGAGGCGGTGAGGCGGTGAGGCGGGTGAGCCGGGGGTGAAGGGGCCGGCCGGTCGGGCGTAGGCTTGGATTGGACTAGACCTGTAATGGCCGACCGAGCCCGACGAATGGGGTCCCATGAGCAAGCGTGCACTCCTGGAGGTGATCGCCCTCGACGTCGAGGACGCGGTGGCCGCCCGGGACGGAGGCGCCGACCGCCTCGAGCTGGTCGCCGACATGGCGGCGGACGGGCTCACTCCGCCGACGGCGACCGTCGCCGGGATCCGCGCGGCCGTGGACCTTCCGGTCCGGGTGATGGTGCGGCTGGCCGACGGGTTCGCGGCGGGCGACGTGGGGCGTCTGGTGCGGGCCGCGCGCGCACTGCGGGAGGCCGGGGCGGAGGAGTTCGTGCTCGGCTTCCTGGACGCGCAGGGAAGCGTCGACGCCGGTGCGGTGGAGCGGGTCGTCGACGCGCTGGAGGGCTGCCGGTGGACCTTCCACCGCGCCATCGACCGGGCGGCGGACCGGGACGCCCTGCGCAAGCAGCTGGACGGGCTGCCCGGACTGGACACCTACCTGACGGCGGGCGCCGCCGAGGGCGTCGACGCCGGGCTGCCGACGCTGCTCGCGGAGGCGGCGCGGCGCGGCGAGCCGGGCTACGAGCAGCGGCTCCTCGTGGGCGGGGGGCTGCGGCTGGACCACGTGCCGCACCTGCTGGCCGCGGGCATCGACGGCTTCCACATCGGCGGGGCGGCCCGGCCCCGGGGGTGGGACGGGCCGGTCTCGGCGGACGCCGTCGCCGCCTGGCGGCACGCGCTGGACGACTGAGGCGGACCCCCGGCCCTACGCCAGCTGCTCCGGCAGGGGTGCCGCGTGGGTGACGACCAGTCCCGACACCGCCCGGGTCAGGGTGACGTACAGGCGGCGCAGGCCGGTGCGTTCGTCGGGTTCGGCGTCGACCACGGCCCGGGGCTCGTCCAGGACCACGTAGTCGTACTCCAGGCCCTTCGCCAGGGACGCCGGGACCAGGGTCAGCCGGGTGTCGCGGGTCGTCTCCTCACCGGGGGCGACGAAGGTGATCCCCGCCGCCCCCAGCAGCTCCGCCAGCTCGGGAAGCCGGGCGTCCGCCGCGATCAGGCCCACCGAGCCCTCCCGGCGCAGCAGTTCGCGGCACGCGGACACCACGTCGTCCGTCCCCCGCGCCCGGCGCACCTCGAAGAAGCCCGGGTTCTCACGGATCGACGCCACCGGGGTGAGGCCCGGCGCGATGTGCGGGAGCAGCCGGGAGGCGTAGGCGATCACGTCCGTCGGGACGCGGAAACCGGCCGTCAGCTCCTCGATCACCGCGTCCCGCTTGCCCAGGTGCCCCAGCGCCTCCTCCCAGCTCCGGGTCGACCAGGGGGTGGTGCCCTGCGCCAGGTCGCCGAGGACGGTCGCCGAACCGGTCGTGCAGCGCCGGCCCACCGCCCGGTACTGCATGGGGGAGAGGTCCTGCGCCTCGTCGAGCACCACGTGCCCGAGCGAGGGCGTGCGCTGGATCAGGTCGGCCGCCTCGTCGATCAGCACCGCGTCGGCGGACGACCACTTCGCCGACTTCACCGAGCGGGCCGGCTTCGTCCAGAGGATCGCCTTGCGCTCCTCCTCGTCGAGCAGCCCTTCGGCGTGCTCGGCCAGGAACGCCGGGTCGCCGAGCAGCCGCAGCACCAGCTTCGCCGGGTCGACGGCCGGCCAGACCGCCTTCACCGCCGCCTTCACCGCGCTGTTGCGGGCCACCGCGTCCTGCACCCGGTCGTCCGGAGCCTCCCCGGCCCGCTCCATCTGCACCAGCACGGCGTGCGCGATGCGCTGCGGGAGCGCCTCGCGGGCGGCGCCGTAGCGGATGTCGCGGTCCAGCAACTGGCTCACGAGGTCCTGCAGTTCGTACGCCGGGACGCGCCAGCGGCGGGAGCCGCGCACCACCACGACCGGCTCGGTGGGCGGGGTGATGTGCGAGTAGAGCGCCCTGCGCAGCACCCGCGCCATCCGGGCGTCGCCCTTGACGAGCGCCGCCGGCGCGTCGTCCGTCCCGCGCACCTCCACGTGCGCCACCAGGTCGTCCACGGTGGCCTGGGCGACGGCCAGTTCGCCCAGCGCGGGCAGCACCTGCTCGATGTAGTGCAGGAAGGACCGGTTCGGCCCGACGACCAGCGTGCCGGTGCGGGCCAGCCGCTCGCGGTGGGCGTACAGCAGGTAGGCCACCCGGTGCAGGCCGACGGCGGTCTTCCCGGTCCCCGGACCTCCCTGCACGCACACGCTGCCCGACAGCCCGGACCGTACGATCTCGTCCTGCTCGGGCTGGATGGTGGCGACGATGTCCCGCATCGGGCCGACGCGCGGACGCTCGATCTCCTGCTGGAGCAGCTTGCTGGTGGTGGCCGCCTCGGTGGGGTCGGACAGGTGCTCGTCCTCGTACGCGGTGAGGTCGCCGCCGGTGTAGCCGAAGCGGCGGCGCAGCGCGACGTCCATCGGGTCCTTCTTGGACGCCCGGTAGAACGGCTGCGACACCGGCGCACGCCAGTCGATCACCATCGGGTCGCCGTCCGCGTCGTGCACGTGCCGGCGCCCGATGTAGAACCGTTCGCCGTCCGCGCCCTCGGCCCGGTCGGCGCCGGGGGAGTGCAGGTAGTCGAGGCGGCCGAAGAACAGCGGGGTGTCGCTGAGGTCGGCCAGCGCCTTGATGCGCTCCCCGATCTGGTGCTCCAGCACGGCCGCGTTGACCCAGTTGGCGGTGACGTCGCCGATGTCGAGGGCCTCGACGTCCTCGCGCATGGCGCGCAGGGCGGAACGGGACGCGGCGAGGTGGGAGCGTTCGCGGGCGAGCGGGTCGTCACCGGAACCGCCCGGGGGGCTGCCGTGCGCGGGCTCGTCGACGGGGGTGGACGCGGACAAGGGGGTGCCTCCGGGGGAGCTGCTGCGGCTGCTGGGGTACCGGCCGGTTTCCGTCCGGACGGCGGCGCTCCGTGAGGGAGGCGGGCAAGAGCGGAGAGTCTAGGACGCGGTGCCGGTGCGGTCCAAACGGATTTCCGCGCCGGGCGGGGCGGCCCCGGCGGGCACGCCGACGGGGGGCGCGTCCGGGCTCCGGCCCTCTGCCCCCTAGGGGATGCCGTCCTGCCCGAGAGGTACGGCTCGTACCGGAGGGGGACCGGGAGGGCCCGGCGGACCGGTCCCCTGGACCGATGCCCGGGGCGGGGCCGGAGAGCAACCATGGAGGCATGAGCGCAGCCACCGTCAACCCAGCCCCGCCGCCGGTCCGGCCGGCCGGCGCGACCGCCGTCCAGGGCAGTCACCCGCACCGCCTCGGTGACGCCCTGCGCGCGGTGAAGGTCTTCCTCGGCGCCGCCTTCGAGGTGATCGTCCTCGGCGAGTACGGCGAGGAGATGGGCGTCCGCCGGAAGTAGCGGCCGCCCGAATCAGCACGGGGGCGCAGCGGCGCGCCCGGATGAGCATGGGCGTGGCGCCCGCCCGGATGAGCATGGGCGTGACGACCGCCCGGATGAGTACGGGCGCGTGCCGGGGTGAGTACCCGCGCCGGTGCCCCGCCCGTCCCGGGGCGGCTTCACTGGCCCCATGAGCCCCCACCCCGCAGCCGCCCCCGCGCCGCCCGCCCGGCGGTACCGCACCGGACGGGACCGCCGCGCCTGGGTGGCCCCGGCCGTCGCGACCGTGCTCGGCTCGGTCCTGGCACCGTCGGCGGTGCTGCTCGGCGGCATGTCCGTCATGGCGACCGACGGCTGCGGACCCGACGACTGCTCCCGGGCGCTGACGACCGCCCTGACCCTGATCTACGGCACCCTCTTCTTCGGCGGCCTCCTCGCGACGGGCGCCTGGTTCACGGCCTGGCTGCTGCCGTGGACCCGCCGCTGGTCGGTGCCGCGCGCCTGGCTGGCCGGGCTCTCACTGCTGCCCTGGACGCTCGTCCTGGTGCTGGTGTTCACCCTGCCCGCGGGGTGAACACCGGACGCGGGGTGACGACCGGACGGACACCCGCGGAGTGCCCGCGGAGTGCCCGCGCTCAGCTCCCGGCGAGCAGTTCGTCCGCGTCCATGATCCGGTAGGCGTAGCCCTGCTCCGCCAGGAAGCGCTGGCGGTGCGCCGCGAAGTCCTGGTCGATGGTGTCCCGGGCGACCACGGAGTAGAAGTGCGCCTTGTGCCCGTCCGCCTTGGGCCGCAGCACCCGGCCGAGCCGCTGCGCCTCCTCCTGCCGCGACCCGAACGTCCCCGACACCTGCACGGCGACCGTCGCCTCCGGCAGGTCGATCGAGAAGTTCGCGACCTTGGACACGACCAGGACGCTGATCTCGCCCTCCCGGAACGCGTCGAACAGCTTCTCCCGCTGCGCGTTGGACGTCTCGCCCTTGATCACCGGCGCGCCCAGGTGCTCGCCCAGCTCGTCCAGCTGGTCGATGTACTGCCCGATGACGAGGATCTGCTGGCCCGCGAACCGCCGGACGATCGCCTCCGTCACCTTCTGCTTGGTCGCCGTCGTCGAGCAGAACCGGTACTTCTCCTCCTGCTCCGCCGTCGCGTACGCCAGCCGCTCGGACTCGGTGAGACTGACCCGGACCTCGACGCAGTCGGCCGGGGCGATGTAGCCCTGCGCCTCGATCTCCTTCCACGGGGCGTCGAACCGCTTCGGCCCGATCAGCGAGAACACGTCCGACTCGCGGCCGTCCTCCCGCACCAGGGTCGCCGTGAGACCGAGCCGGCGCCGGGCCTGGAGGTCGGCGGTGAACTTGAAGACGGGCGCGGGCAGCAGGTGCACCTCGTCGTAGACGATCAGGCCCCAGTCCCGGGAGTCGAACAGCTCCAGGTGGGGGTAGACGCCCTTCCGCCGGGTGGTCAGCACCTGGTAGGTGGCGATGGTGACCGGACGGATCTCCTTCTTCGTCCCGCTGTACTCGCCGATCTCGTCCTCGGTCAGCGAGGTCCGCTTCACCAGCTCGTGCTTCCACTGGCGGGCCGAGACGGTGTTGGTGACCAGGATCAGGGTCGTCGACCTGGCCTGCGCCATCGCGCCCGCCCCGACCAGCGTCTTGCCGGCGCCGCAGGGCAGCACGACCACGCCGGAGCCGCCGTGCCAGAAGTTCTCCACGGCCTGCTTCTGGTACGGGCGCAGCGCCCAGCCGTCCTCGCGCAGGTCGATGGGGTGCGCCTCGCCGTCCACGTACCCGGCGAGGTCCTCGGCCGGCCAGCCCAGCTTCAGCAGCGTCTGCTTGATCTGCCCGCGCTCCGAGGGGTGCACGATCACCGTGTCCGGGTCGATGCGGTCGCCGACCAGCGGGGCGATCCGCTTGGAGCGCAGCACCTCCTCCAGGACGGGCCGGTCGGTGGTGGTCAGCACCAGGCCGTGCGCCGGGTGCTTGACCAGGCTGAGCCGCCCGTAGCGGTCCATGGTGTCGGCGATGTCGACGAGCAGCGCGTGCGGCACGGGGTAGCGGCTGTACTGCACCAGCGCGTCCACGACCTGTTCGGCGTCGTGTCCGGCCGCACGCGCGTTCCACAGGCCCAGCGGGGTGACCCGGTAGGTGTGGATGTGCTCGGGGGCCCGCTCCAGCTCGGCGAACGGCGCGATCACCCGACGGCAGTCGTCGGCCTGCTCGTGGTCGACCTCGAGGAGCAGGGTCTTGTCGGACTGGACGATGAGCGGACCATTCACGCGCGGCTGCCTTTCTGCGACGGGCTCGGCACGGGCACAACTCGGCCAAACGTCCAGTTTGCCTGATAGCCCACCGCAGGTGTCCCGAACGGGACCGGCTATCTCAGCGAGGGCAGCGTGAGGTTGTTCACCAGCGGCCCTTCGACGGTCACCCCCTCGGTGACGAGCGGCTCCGCCCCGGCCGGAACCGGCAGGGGCAATGGCAGCGGCAGCGCGGTGGCGGCGGGCGCGAGGGCCAGGGTGAGGGCCAGGGCGAGCGCGACGGCGGTGAGACAGCCGGCGACGGCACGGAACGCGGAACGCATGAGGCACCTTCCGGTCGGCGGGGGACGGGCCGGTCCCGGGGACGGGGACCGGCCCGCGCGGCGGGACGTGTCAGAGGGTCAGGCCACCGCCGAGGTCGATCCCGACGGCGGCGGCCTCGGCGGCGAACACTCCGAGCAACGCGACCGTGGAGGTCAGGACGGCGGCGACACGACGAACGGCACGCATGGGGCTTCCTCTCTGTTGCGCGCGAACGGGCCGCGGTGGTCGGTCCGGGCCCGTTCAGGACACCGGGTGGCTGCCCCGCGCCCGGCCGCCCGATGCGGCACGGCCCGCAAGCTCGCTCATCAGGTGGAACCCCCCGGCGTGGCGCGCATGAAGCCCGCCGTACACCCGAAGGGGTCAGCCCTCGTCGTCCGCCAGCTCCGCGACGCCGGTGATCCTGTGGAGCGGATACGTACGCACCTCGTCCGCTGTGTGGTCGTACGCCGTGACGAAGCCGCCCTCGACGCGGACCGGGGCGATCACACGCTGGCTCGCCGCGCCCTCGGCGTTGACGTAGCCGATCCACAGCGACCCGCCGGTGAGGACGGCGGCCTGGAGGGTGGCGAGGGTGTCGGCGGCCGTGGTGCGGGGCGGCTCCCCGCTGTCCGCCCCGTCCCCGGCGGCCGGTTTGCGCGGGGCGGTGGAGGCGAGGTCACCGGCGCGGATGGCCCGGATCGCCGCCGCGAGCAGCGTGTCGTCGGGGACCGGCGGCCCTTCGGGGACCGGCTCGGGCGCCGTGCGCGGCGGGGTGCGGTGGGCGTCGGCCCGGCTGATCAGGACGTCGCCCTCGGCGGACTCGGCGGCCGGCGCGAACCCCATCGCGCGCAGCCCCTCCAGCAGGCCCGCCGGACCGGCCTGCGCGGCCAGCACCGTCGGCGCCAGCCGGCGCAGGCCCAGGCCGGCGGCGCGCTTGTCGGCGAGGATCTCGTTGAGCACCGCGTCGTCGTCGCAGCGGACGTACGCCGAGGCGGCGCCCACCCGCAGGTGCCCGTGCCGGCGGGCCACGTCGTCGATGAGGTACGCGAGCGGCTGCGGCACCGGCGTACGGGAGTGGGCGGCGAGGAAGGCGTGCAGGTCGGCGGCGGTCCGTCCGGCGTCCAGGGCACGGCGTACCGACCCGGGCGTGAACCGGTAGACGGTCGCGCCACCCTTCGACTCCACGTCCGCGAGGACGCCCAGCGTGTCGGCGAGCGGCCGCTCCAGCGGGCCCGGCGCCACGGCCGTCAGATCGGCCTGGAGGAGCACGTGGTCCAGGGGTTCGGGCAGCAGCGGCGCCAGCAGGCGGGCGGCGGCAGCGGTGGCGGCGGCCTGCTCGGCGGGGGAGAGCGGGGCCGGCGGCGGGGCGGGCCGGTGGTGGACCGGCAGCTTGTCGCCCGGCCCCTCGGGCTCCGCCTCGGGCCGCCGGGGCGCGGGCGCGCCGATCAGCGCCCGCCCGTGCGCGGACAGCGCGCCGCGCCCGGTGACGCCGAGCGTCTCCGCCTCGGACAGCACCCACCGGGCCAGCCGCGTCCGCAGGTCCTCCCCGTCACCGGAGCCCTGCCCGCCGCCGCGCGGCGGCCGCTCCCAGTGCAGACGGGCCAGGACCGACTCGGCGGACGGCGCGGCCCCCTCCGGCAGCCCGGCGAGCAGCGTCAGCACCCGGTGCCGCACCTCCGGCGCCGCCGAGCGGTCCAGCCCCGGCCCCAGCGCCGACAGCGTGCGGTCCTTCGCGTCCCGCCCGCCGACCAGGCCGGGCGTCCGGGTCGCCGTCAGCCAGGCTGCGGCCAGCCGCGCCCACCGCTCCGCGGGAGGCTGCTCGCGCCACTCGTCGTAGGCCGGGGTCGCCGCGTACCGCTCCTCGGCCTCCCCGTCGGAGGCCAGCAGGCCGGCCGCGTAGGCCAGTTCGACCCAGAACGCGGCCACCGGCTCGGTCACGTCGAGGGCGACGGCGGTCCGCTTCAGGTCCCGCACGCTCAGTCCGCCGGCCCGCAGCACCGCCGGGCCGCCCTCGTGCCAGTCCTTCAGCAGCTCCTCGACGGTCACCGACGCCGTGTACGCCTGCCCGGCCGCCGTCGCGTCCACCACCTGCGGACGGTGCGTGGCCGCCGCCTCGACGGGCGGCGGCACCGGCTCCGGCCGGCGGTGCGCCCGCCCGGCCCGCAGCCGCAGCGCCACCTCGCGCGGCAGGACGACCGTCCCGGGCGCGGTCGGCAGCAGCAGCCCCCGGTCCAGGAGCCAGCGCAGCCGGGGCGCGGGATCGGCGGTGACCTGCCCGTACGGCGGGCCCCACACCAGCCGCTCCAGCACCTCCACGGACTCGCTCGGCGCCTCGTCGAGCAGGGCGGACATCCGCGCCGGGTCGTCGAACAGGGCGGTCAGGGCGGTCACCGCGGAGACCGAGTCGTGGGTGGACGGCAGCCCCGCCGTCGCCACGATCTCCTGAATCCGCCCCGGCGACATCCCCGCGGTGGCCTCCCGCACGCTCGGGCCCAGTCCGGTCGGCGAGGGGTGCTGCGGCGACGGCGACAGCAGCTCACGGGCGGTGCGCACGAGCCGCAGCCGGGTGTCGTCGCCCCACACCAGGGCCTGCTCGCGCAGGGTGCCGAGGGTGTGCGGCAGCGCGGCCTCGACCGCCGGGTCGCCGTCGTCGCCCGCCAGCAGCCCGAGCAGTTCCCCGTACGACGCCGGGTCCCCGGCCACCGCCAGCGCCTGCGCCGTCTGCAGCGCGAACCGGTCCAGGCGCTCCAGGGCCCGCACGACCGAGGCCCGGGTGCCGGCGCGGGTGGCGAGCTGGGTGAGGTCGGTGGGCACGGGCGTGACGAGGTCCGGCCGGCTGCGCAGGAGCGCGGCCAGCGACACGTCGTCCCGCCCCCGGAGTGCCTCAGCGAGGGATCGGGGGGCCGCCGCGGGCTTCTCCTCGGTGCTCATCCGCCTCACGGTAGCGGGTGGGTGCGCCGGTGGCGTGGCGCGCGGGGAGTTGGGCCGGCCGGCCGGACTCGCGGTACCGTCGGGCGACGGTGTCCCAACGCATCCGCCCCGGAGGGGACTTCGTGGGTATCGAGAGTGACCAGGTCGTCTACGAGTATCTGAGCCGCGTCGGCGACGTGGCGCAGCAGCGGCAGCTGCCGTCGGCGGCCCGTATGCGGCTGGTCGCGGAGCTGCGCGACGAGATCGACCGGCGCCGGGCGAAGGCCGTGGTCGACTCCCCGGCCGCCGTCCGCCGCATCGTCTCCCGCCTCGGCACGCCGACCGAGGTCGTCGCGGCGGCCGAGGACTCCTCGGGCGCGTCCGCGGACGCCCCCGGGCCACCCGCCGCCGTTCCCGTGCAGCGGGAGCCGGAGCGAGGCGCCGACGCCCGTGAGGACCGCCTGAAGGGCGTGCTGCGGCGGGCCGTCCCCCGGCCCCGCCCGGCGGCCGGGAACCCGGACCCCGCCCCCTCGGCCGCCCCGTCCCCGCCGCACCGGGCCGGCACGGACGAACTCGGCGACAGCGCCACCCAGCCCGACTGGTGGCGGGTGGACGACAGCCCCTTCGGCGCCGGCGACGACGTGCCGGGCTTCGTGGGCGGCGTCGAGATCCCGGAGCTCCTCAGGTCACCGTGGACCCGGGAGGCGGAGGACGCGGAGGCGGAGGCGCGGGACGCGCTCCCGGAACCGGCCGCCGGCGCCGTCGAGGCGGAGCCCGCCGCCCGTCGCCGCCCGCGTCTGCGCCTGCCGTCCGGCCGCTGGAGCAACCCCCTGCTGCTGCTGGCCGCCGTCCTGCTGGTCGCGGGCGCCGCGCTGGGCGAGTGGTTCTCCCTGATCCTCGGATGGCTGATCGCCTACGGATCACGCCGTCTCACCCAGGCGGAGACGAGGTGGGCGGTCGTCGTCCTCCCCGGCCTCTCCGTCACCGCGGGCATCGTCTGGCTCTGGGGCCGCACGGAGGGCCGCTGGGGCACCCCCATCGCCGACGGCCACATGAACGCCGCGGTCTCCGAGACCTGGCCCTGGGTCGTCCGCGCGGCAGCCCTCACCACGGCCCTGTTCCTCGTCTGGCGCTCCCAACGCCGGCCGTGACCGACCCGGCCCGCCCGGCCCGTTCGGTGCGGGGGCGGGGTGGGCACAATGGCGCATATGGCCTTGACGACCCCGCTCCAGCCCACCGTCGGTTTCGACCTCGACATGACGCTCATCGACTCCCGGCCCGGTATCCGCGCCTGCTACCTCGCGCTGGCCGAGCGGACCGGGACGTACATCGACGCCGATCTCGCGGTCACCCGGCTGGGGCCGCCGCTGGTGGACGAGCTGATCAACTGGTTCCCGGCCGAGCGGGTCGCGGAGGTGGCCGACCTGTACCGGGCGATGTACCCGACGTACGCCGTCGCCGCCACGCCCGCCCTGCCCGGCGCCCGTGAGGCGATAGCGGCCGTACGGGAGGCGGGCGGGCGCGCGATCGTCGTCACCGCCAAGTACGAGCCCAACGCCAAGCTGCACCTGGCCCACCTGGGCATCGAACCGGACGCCGTGATCGGCGACCTGTGGGCCGAGCAGAAGGCGCTGGCGCTGCGCGAGCACGAGGCGTCCGTCTACGTCGGCGACCACGTGGGCGACGTGCGCGGCGCGCGGACCGCGGGCGCGCTGTCGGTGGCGGTCGCCACCGGCCCGTGCGACGAGGCGGAGCTGCGCGCGGCCGGCGCGGACGTCGTCCTCGCCGGGCTGACCGAATTCCCCCGCTGGTTTTCGGACTACCGTTCCGACAACTGACCGGCCCGGGCCCGCCGCCGCCCCGCCGCGACGGAACGCAGTACACCCGCCCCGGCCATCAGAAAACCGACGGCCATGAACATGCTCAAGCCGAACATGTACGTGGGAAAGGGCGTCGTACCGAGGAACAACGGGGCCACAGTGACCAGAGTGGCCACGGCGCCGATGAAGAAGACGATGGCGCCGGTACGGACCAGACCGTCACCGGGCGCGGCGGAATTCGCTTGGGTTTTGTCACGCACCGGACCAGGGTAGTTCCCTGCGCGAGGGAACAACCCGATGACGTCTTGTCACCGGCCTGAAGACCATTAGCCTTGGTACCGGCGGGTCGTCAGGCCCGCCCGAGTGCTATCAAGAGCCGTTTTCAGAAGCAGTTTTCCCGACGAGTACGAGGACGAGGACAGACGTGCCCACCGGCAAGGTCAAGTGGTTCAACAGCGAGAAGGGCTTCGGCTTTCTCTCCCGTGACGACGGCGGCGACGTCTTCGTGCATTCCTCGGTCCTCCCCGCCGGAGTCGAGGCCCTGAAGCCGGGCCAGCGCGTGGAGTTCGGCGTGGTCGCCGGACAGCGCGGCGACCAGGCCCTCTCCCTGACCATCCTCGACCCGACCCCGTCGGTCGCCGCCGCCCAGCGCAAGAAGCCCGACGAGCTGGCCTCCATCGTCCAGGACCTGACGACCGTGCTGGAGAACATCACGCCGCAGCTGGAGCGGGGCCGCTACCCCGACCGCGCCGCCGGCAAGAAGATCGCCGGCCTGCTCCGCGCGGTCGCCGACCAGCTCGACGTCTAGCGGGCCCCGCTCTCAGGGGAACCGCAGCGCGTCCGGGCCGAGGGGCGGCACCAGCCCCTCGGCCGCCGCGCGCGTCAGCAGCCCCCGCACCGCCGCGTAGCCGTCCTCGCCCAGATCGGCGGTGAACTCGTTGACGTACAGCCCGATGTGCTGGTCGGCGACGGCCGGGTCCATCTCCTGGGCGTGCTCCATGACGTACGGCCGCGACGCCTCGGGGTCGTCCCAGGCGGCGCGCACGGACGCGCGGATCGCGTCGGCGAGCCGGGTCAGCGCCGCCCCGCCCAGCGACCGCCGGGCGATGATCGCGCCGAGCGGGATCGGCAGCCCCGTGGTGCGCTCCCAGTGCTCACCCATGTCGGCGAGCCGGTGCAGCCCGTAGTTCCGGTACGTGAAGCGCGCCTCGTGGATGACGAGCCCCGCGTCGACCTTCCCGTCCCGCACGGCCGGCATGATCTCGTGGAACGGCATCACCACGATCTCCCCGACCCCGCCCGGCACCACGTCGGCGGCCCACAGCCGGAACAGCAGGTACGCCGTCGACCGCTCGCTCGGCACCGCGACCGTGCGCCCGGTGAGGTCCACCCCCTCCTCCCGGGTCAGCACCAGCGGGCCGCAGCCCCGCCCCAGCGCGCCCCCGCAGGGCAGCAGCGCGTACTCGTCGAGGACGTACGGCAGCACCGCGTACGACACCTTCAGCACATCGAGTTCGCCGCGCTCGGCCATGCCGTTGGTGAGGTCGATGTCGGCGAAGGTCACGTCGAGGGCCGGCGCGCCCGGCACGCGGCCGTGGGCGAGGGCGTCGAAGACGAAGGTGTCGTTGGGGCAGGGGGAGTAGGCGATCCGCAGCTGCCGCTGCTCACTGCTCATGGCGGTCATGCCGGTTCCAACTCTCGAGTACGGGCGCGAGCTTCCCGAACCCCTCGGTGAGGGCGCTCAGGGCGTCGCCGATGCTCCAGGCGGCGCGGTCGCGGGGGCCGACGGGGTTCGACACCGCCCGCACCTCCAGCACGGGCACGCCGTGCGCGGCGGCGGCCTCGGCGACCCCGAAGCCCTCCATGGCCTCGGCGAGGGCACGCGGGTGCCGGGCGCGCAGTTCGGCGGCGCGGGCGGCGGTCCCGGTCACCGTCGACACGGTGAGCACGGTCCCGGTGAGCGCCCCGGCCGCGGTGGCGGCCGCCCTGACCAGGGCGGCGGGCGGACGGTGGGTGACGGTGCCGAAGCCGAGGTCGGTGACCGGCAGGAAACCGTCGGCCGTCTCGGCGCCCAGGTCGGCGGCGGTGATCTCGTCGGCGACGACGAGCGAGCCGAGCGGCGCGTGCGGCGGGAAGCCGCCGGCGATCCCGGCGGAGACGACCAGGCCGTAGGGGCGGCCGTCCAGGTCGGCGGCGGTGAGCGCGGCGGCCGTGGAGGCGGCGGCGAGCGCCGGACCGACACCGGCGGCCAGCAGACCGGGCCCGCCGGCGACCTCGTGCACGGTCACCGAGGGCAGGACGGTCTCCCGCACCGGGCCCGGGAACGCCCTGGCCACCGCGTCCCGCTCGACGGGGACGGCGGTGGCCACGAGCACACGGACGGACGACGTGATCAGGCGTCCTTCTTCAGCCGGAAGGACCACAGACCCGTGGTGTCCTCCTCGCCCTCCTTGATCGACACCAGGGTCGAGTCGCCCTGGGCGCCGTACTGGGCGTTGAAGAACACGCTGCCCGGGATGGTGCGGTAGGTCTTCTTGCTGGCGTCGGTCAGCGGCTGACCGTTCATCAGGATGGTCCAGCCCTTGTCGGCGACGTCCGGGTCGACACCGAAGCGCACGGTCTCGTCGGGGTCGACCGAGATCTCGTCGATGCCCTTGTCCTTCAGGCACGCGTTCAGATCGGCGGTCTTGAGGGCCTCGCCCTCACCACCGCAGGTGGCCTCCGAGCTCACCGAGTCGCTGCCCACGGTGATCGTGGCCATCGGCGTCGGCTTGTCACAGGCGGCCAGGACGAGCAGTCCGGCGGATACGGCGCCGGCGGCGGCGACGGCGCGGCGGCGTCGCACAGCGGATTGCAACGTGGTCATGAGGCGAAGGCTATCGGGCACGCCCGTCCGGTTACCCAGGCGGGGGTACGGCGTGGCCGGAGCGTTACGCCACACGCGCCCGGCCCGCGGTGCCGTGCCGGGCGGAACGGACCAGCCCGCGGACGGTCGTCAGCCAGCCCGTGGCGACGATCGCCGCGCCCACCGCCAGCCCCAGCGTGCCGATCAGCGGCATCGCGATGCCGATCGCGCCGCCCAGCACCCACGCCATCTGCAGCAGCGTCTCCGACCGCGCGAACGCCGACGTCCGCACCAGCTCGGGCACGTCCCGCTGGATCAGCGCGTCCAGCGACAGCTTGGCCAGCGCCTGCGCGAACCCGGCGATCGCGGCGAGACCCGCCACCAGCACCGCGCCGAAGAACGCCGCGGCCGTGACCGCCGCGCCCAGCACGCCCGCCACCACCGTCACGATGATGATCTCCGGGGCGCGCGACCTCAGCCACGCCCCGACCGCCGTACCGAGGGCGTTGCCCGCGCCGGCCGCCACGCCCACTATCCCGAGCGACACCGCGGCGCTCTGACCGGTCATCGGGTGCTCGCGCAGCAGGAAGGCGAGGAAGAAGATCAGGAAGCCGGTCAGACAGCGGATGGCGGCGTTGGCGCCCAGCGCGTGGGTGACGGCCGGGCCGACCGTGCGCAGCCCCGGGCGCTTCTGCGCCTTGCGGTGCGGCCCGTGCAGGTGCTGCTCGTCGGCGGCGAGCAGGGCCACGTCCTCGCCCTTGGCGGAGTCCACCTTCGGCGGCAGCCGGAACGACAGGAACATCCCCGCGACGAAGAGGGCGAACGCCCCGTACAGCGGCCAGCGCGGGCCGATCTGCTGGAGCCCCGCGCCGACCGGCGCCGCGATCCCGGTCGCCAGCAGTCCGCCCAGGGTGACCCGTGAGTTCGCCTTCACCAGGGAGAAGGCGGGCGGCAGCAGCCGCGGCACGACCGCGCTGCGCACCACCCCGTACGCCTTCGAGGAGACCAGCACGCCCAGCGCGGCCGGGTACAGCTCGATCCCGCCGGTGACGACCGCGCCGGACAGGACCAGCGCGAGCAGCGCCCGGGCGAGCATCGCGCCCGCCATCGCGGCGCGGCGGCCGTGCGGGAGGCGGTCCAGGAGCGGGCCGACCACCGGGGCCAGGAGGGTGAACGGCGCCATGGTGATGGCGAGGTAGAGGGCGACGCGCCCGCGGGCCTCGTCCGTGGGGACCGAGAAGAAGACGGTGGAGGCCAGGGCGACCGTGATCATGACGTCACCGGCGCCGTTCACACCGTGCAGCTCGATCAGTTTGCCCAGTCCGGACTCCCCGGCGCCGTGCGCGTGGGTCGCCCGGCGGATCCCTCGCGCGGTTCCGGTCACCGGGAAGTGCAGGGCGCGCCCGAACGCGCGGAGGCGGCCGCCCGCCCCGCCCGTCCCGAGGCGCCGGCCGTTGCCCTTGGCCCCTTTCGGCCCACCGGTCCCGGTGGCGCCCTTGGGTGTCCTCGCGGTAGCCACCACGTCATAGTGCCCCGAGAAGGCGGTACGTAGTGCCGCATCGCCATGGACGCCGCCCGCGTGCCGCTGTACGGCGCAACGCCCGGGGCCGGCCGCGGCCCCCCGGAAACCGGCGCGCGGGACCCCAGAACAACCGTCGGTGTAGGCCCAGCGCACGCGAGAAGGTAGCGTGCGTATCTCAGCCATCCCGCAGAATGGATGGAGGCGCGCCCGAGCACGTTGCGGCGCGGACGTCGACGCGGTCCCCCGGTCCGCTCCGTCCGCCCCCCGCGCTGGGAGTGGCGCACTCGTGAGACGGCGTAGGAGAGAAGCGATACCTGTGAGCGCAGCGACAACGCGAAGCCGCACCCCCGACCGTCTGTGCGCCGAGGCCGTCGACCTCGCCCGCGCCGCAGCCGAGGAGGCCGCCGCGCCCGGGGTCGTCGGCGAACACGAAGGGCTGGTCTCCGAGGGGGACCGCGTCGTCACGCACTTCTTCGGATGCCGCGAGCCGGGCTACCGCGGCTGGCGCTGGGCCGTCACCGTCGCCCGCGCCTCCCGCGCCAAGATCGTCACGATCGACGAGGCGGTCCTGCTGCCCGGCCCCGACGCGGTGCTCGCGCCGGAGTGGGTGCCGTGGAGCGAGCGGCTGCGCCCCGGCGACATGGGCCCCGGCGACCTCCTGCCCACCGACGCCGAGGACCTGCGTCTGGAGCCCGGCTACACCGGCGAGGAGGAGCCGCCGCCGAACTCCGTGGTCTCCGAGGACATGGCCGAGCTGGTGGAGGCCGAGGACGCCGAGGTCACCGCGGGCACCCCGGCCCATCTGACGGTGGCCCCGGCCCGGGGCACCATCGCGGCGGTCGCCGAGGAACTGGGCATGCGCCGCGCCCGGGTGCTGTCCCGCTACGGCCTGCACACCGCCGCCGACCGCTGGGAGGAGTCGTTCGGCGCGAAGACCCCGATGGCGCAGGCCGCCCCCGCCTCGTGCGTCTCGTGCGGCTTCCTCGCCCGTATCGGCGGCTCCCTCGGCCAGGCCTTCGGGGTGTGCGCCAACGAGTTCTCCCCGGCCGACGGCCATGTGGTCTCCCTGGCCTACGGCTGCGGCGGCCACTCCGAGGCCGCGGTCATGCCGAAGCCCCCGCAGCCGGCCCCGCCGGTGATCGACGAGACCCGCGTCGACCCGTTCCCGCTGCGCCCGTCGCCCGACTCCGGGTCGGTGCCGGTGACGGAGGACGCGTCCTCGGCGGAACTGGGCCACTCCTGACGGCCGGTGAGGCGGGACGCGGCGCGCGCCGCCTCCCGCCCGGCCCCGCCGTACGGCACGGGGGCGGGCGGGGTCACCAGGTGAGTTCGAGGGAGTCGCCCGGCTCCAGGGCGTGCCAGCGGTCGGCGCAGGTGTCGAGGCGGGCGACGATGCGGTCGACGACCGGCGGGAGGGCGTCGGCCTTCACGTAGGCCGGGAGGGTCTCCCTGAGGCCGCGGCGCAGTTCCCACACCGGTACGGCGAGGCCCGCGAGTTCTTCCGAGCGGGCCATGTCCGCCCGGGCCCGCGGGGACGACCTCGGGCGCTTCGACCTGCGGTGGCGGGCCGCCTTGGCGCGTTCGGCCGGATCCGCGGGCCAGAAGAGGCCGTTGTCGCCGGCGGCCAGCCGCCCGTAGACGCCGAGGGCGATGCCCGCCTCCGCCTCGACCAGGAAGTGCACCAGGTCGTGCGGCAGGTACGGGTGTCCGCCGGGCCCGTTGCGCGGGGCCAGGGCCGGGCCGGCCGCGCGGTGCACGGCGATGTCGTAACTCGTGCCGGGGCCCTTGGTGAAGACGACGCGCATGCCCGGCACGTTAGGCGCCGCGGGCCGCGTCCCGCACCGGGTTTTTCCGGGCCACGGCCCGCTGTTCAGGGGCCACGGGCGGTCCACCGGCCCCCGGGGTTCAGGCGCTGCGGGCCCAGTCCGGGTCCAGGCGGTCGGCCAGGCCGGCGGCGGTGAAGGCGGCCCGCAGTTCGTCGCGGCCCTCGGTGAAGTGGGCCCAGCTGTCGTGGTGGGCGGGGACGACACGGCGGGCGTCGAGGATCCGGGCGGCCTCGGCGGCCTGGGCGCTGTCCAGGACGAGCGGCTCACCGCCGAACAGCATGGGGAAGCGGGGCGCGCCGGCGAAGAGGACGGCGGTGTCCACCGGGCCGAACCGCCCGGCGATCTCCTTCACCGCGTCGAGCGAGGCGTTGTCGCCGCTGACGTACACCGTGGGCAGGCCCTCGCCGGTCAGGACGAAGCCGACGACCTGGCCGGTGAACGGCTCGACGTTCTCGCGCGGGCCGGGGCCGTGGATCGCGGGGACGCCGGTGACGGTCACGGTGCCGCCGCCCGGGCGGTCCAGTTCGACGGACTCCCAGTCGGCCAGCCCCCTGGCCTTCTCGCCGAGGCGCTGCCCGCCGCCGGGGGTGGTGAGGGTCAGCGGGACGTCGGCGAGCAGGGCGCGGCCGGAGGTGTCGAGGTTGTCGGCGTGCTCGTCGTGCGAGAGCAGGACCACGTCCACGGGGCCGAGGTCGGCGGGGGAGGCGGCGGCGGGGGCGGTCTTGGTCAGGGTCGGACCGGCCGACGGGTGGTCGCCGGGGCCGTCGAAGGTCGGGTCGGTCAGGAAGCGCAGGCCGCCGTACTCGAAGAGGACGGTCGGGCCGCCGAGGGTGCGGACCGGGAAGGGGGTGGAGGCGGAGGGGGTGGTGGTGGAGGGGGTGGAGGAAGGCGCGGGAGAAGACGGCACGAGAGAACACCTCACGGATGGATGTGAATGAACCGTGAGATGACTGTAGGCATTTCTCATGGATAGGCGCAAGCCTTACCATGAGAACCGTGAGGAGCCACCTGGACGTGCGAAGGAGGGCGTGATGGAGGGCGTGATGGAGGCGGTGGCCGAGGAACCCGTCCTGCCGCCCGCCCAGGGCGAGGAGGACCACCTCTCGCTCGCCCTCGTCAACAGCGCGGTCGCGCTGCCCGGCGGCCACACGGTCGATCTCCTGGGGACGCCCGCGCGGGCCAACCACTGGCTCACGGAGCGCGGTCTCGCGCCGGTCGACGCCGGTATGCGGGACATGTGCGCGGCCCAGCTGCGGTCGCTGCGCGAACAGATCCGGTCGCTGTTCGCCTCCCGCGCCGAGGAACTGCCCGCCCTGCCCGCCGCCGTCGCGGCCGTCAACGACGCGATGACCCGCGTCCCCACCGCGCCGCTGTTGCAGTGGGACGCGAAGAGGGGCCCCTACCGGGCCACCCCGCACCCGACCACCGCGATCGTCGACCACGCCCTGGCGGCCCTCGCCGCCGACGCCGCCGATCTGCTCACCTCCCCCGCCGCCGAACGCCTCACCGCCTGCGGCTCCACCCCCTGCAACCGCTACCTGCTCCGCCACGGCCGCCGCCACTGGTGCTCCACCCGGTGCGGCGACCGCGCCCGCGCGGCCCGCGCGTACGCCCGCCGCACCCGGCGCGACACGGACTGACCCGCTCCCCGACACGGCACCTTGCCGCGCCGGGGAGCGGCTGAGCGCTGCTCGGGGCGGTGCCTGCCGCGCCCGGCCCCGATGGGGCTGAGCACGCCCGGCCTGGCGCGTGGCCTCCCCGGCCTGGCGCGTGGCCTCCCTGGCCTGGCGCGTGACCTCCCCGGCCTGGCGCGTGACCTCCCCGGCCCGGCGTGTGGCTTCCCTGGCCTGGCGCGTGACCTCCCCGGCCCGGCGTGTGGCTTCCCTGGCCTGGCGCATGGCCTCCCCGGCCCGGCGTGTGGCTTCCCTGGCGCGGGCGGGGTCGGCGCGGCCCGCGCGTAAGCCCGCCGGATCCGGCCGGGAGGAGTGAGCGCCGGCCGCCGTGCCCGTTCGGCCCGCCCGCGACCCTCCCCGCCCGCGATCCTCCTCGCCCGCGATCCTCCCCGCCCGCCCGGCAGCCCTCCCGCGGACCTGCCCGCCCGCGAGTCCGCCTCCCGTGCGGGAGTGCCCCGGCCGGCCGGGGCGGGCTTCCTGCCCGCCCCGGGCGCCCGTTCCCCGTGCGGGGAGCGCCCCGGGTGGTCCCCGGCCCCCGGGCCGCTCGTGTGAGACGGTGCGCGGGTGCTTCCGGTGGGGCGGTACCTTCGGTCTCACGCCGACGAGGGCCGATGAGGAGAGTCAACGTGAGCAAGTTCGTGCGGCCCGCCGCCGAGGGTGCGGACCCGTTCGCCACGGCACGTCTGCGGCGCGGTGTGCTGGACGCCTGGGCCACCAGCCCCGCCCGCTTCCGTGAGGACGCCAACGCGGAGGAGGACCTCGTCCTCGGCGGGTACCGGGACCGTCTCGTCGTCGAGCTGGCGCAGAACGCCGCCGACGCCGCGGCCCGCGCCGGCGTCCCCGGACGGCTCCGGCTCACCCTGCGCGACGGGGTGCTCGTCGCCGCCAACACCGGCGCCCCGCTGGACGCGACCGGCGTCGAGTCGCTGTCCACCCTGCGCGCCTCCGCCAAGCGGGACGCGCCGGACCGGGCGGTGGGGCGGTTCGGCGTCGGCTTCGCGGCCGTCCTCGCCGTCACCGACGAGCCCGCCGTGGTCGGCCGGCACGGCGGAGTGCGCTGGTCGCTCGCCGAGGCACGCGCACACGCGGGGGACACCGCCCGGCACAGCCCCGGACTCGGGGACGAGATCCGCCGCCGTGACGGCCACGTACCGCTGCTGCGGCTCCCCTTCGCCGCCGAGGGCACCGCACCCGACCCCTACGACACGGCCGTCATCCTCCCGCTGCGCGACAGCGCCGCCGCCGGCCTCGCCGAACGGCTGCTGCACGCCGTCGACGACGCCCTGCTGCTCGCCCTCCCCGGCCTCACCGAGGTCGTCGTGGAGATCGACGACGAGGCGCCCCGCACGCTGACCCGCCGCACCGACGGCCCGTTCACCGTGGTCGACGACTCCGGCAACGGCGTCACCCACTGGCGCACCGCCACGGCCCACGGCCCCCTCACCCCCGACCTGCTCGCCGACCGGCCCGTCGAGGAGCGGCTGCGGCCCCACTGGTCGGTCACCTGGGCCGTCCCCGTCGACGCCGACGGCTCGCCCGCCCGGCCCCGCACCAGCCCCGTGCTGCACGCCCCCACCCCCAGCGACGAACCCCTCGGCGTGCCCGCCCTGCTCATCGCCTCCTTCCCGCTGGACTCCACCCGCCGGCACGCCGCCCCCGGCCCGCTCACCGACTTCCTGGTTCAGCGCGCCGCCGACGCCTACGCCGACCTGCTCGCCCACTGGCGCCCGGTGACCACCGGGATCATCGGCCTCGTCCCGGGCCCGCTCGGCAAGGGCGAACTGGACGGGGCGCTGCGGCAGGCGGTCCTGGAGCGGCTGCCGCGCACGTCCTTCCTGCCGCCCGCCCTCGAACCCCGCGAGCACGACGGCGACTCCGACCTGCCCGAGTCCCTGCGGCCCCGGGACGCCGAGGTCGTCGAGGGCGCGGGCGCGGACACCGTACGGGTGCTGGCGGAGGTGCTGCCGACGCTGCTGCCCGCCGGTCTGGAACGCCGGGCGGAGCTGCGCACCCTGGGCGTCGCCCGGCTCCCGCTCACCGACGCGATCGACCGGCTGGCCGGCCTGGAGAAGTCCCCCGCGTGGTGGCGGCGGCTGTACGACAGCCTCGCCGGGGTCGACCCGGACCGGCTGTCCGGGCTGCCCGTGCCGCTGGCCGGGGGCACCTCCCAGGGCTTCGGCTCCGGGGCGGGCCGCACCACCATCGGGCCCCGTCAGGTGCTGCTGCCCACCCCGGATTCGGCCTCCCTGGACGCCTCGCTCCTCGCCCGGCTCGGTCTGAAGGTCGCCCACCCGGACGCCGCCCACCCCCTGCTCGAGAAGCTCGGCGCGCTCCCCGCGACCCCGCGGGCCGTCCTCACCACCCCGCAGGTGCGGGCCGCCGTCGCCGCGTCCCTCGACGACGAGGGCGCGCTGAACTGGGAGGAGGAGGCCCCGGACGCCGAGGAACTCGCCGACACCGTCCTCGGCCTGGTGCGCGACGCCGGACTGGAACCCGGCGACGAGCCCTGGCTGGGCGCCCTCGCCCTGCCCGACGAGGACGGCGAGCTGTCGCCCGCCTGCGAACTCGTCTTCCCCGGCGGCCCGTTCGCGCGGGTCATGCGGGAGGGCGAACTGGCCGCGGTGGACGCCGAGCTGGCCGAGAAGTGGGGCGAGCAGCCGCTCGCCGCCTGCGGGGTGCTGGTGGACTTCGCGCTGATCCGCGCCACCGACGTGGTCCTCGACCCGGACGAACTGGAGCCCCGGGAGGGCGACTTCGCCGAGCCGGACGACGCCGGGCTGCTGGACGCCGTGGACGTGTGGAGCGAGGACGTCCTCGACCGCTTCCCGGACAGCCCCGTCCCGCCGGTCGCCACCGAGATCGTCGCCGTGCGCGACCTGGACCTCGTGGACGACGACCGCTGGCCCGAGGCCCTCGCCCTGCTGTCGCGCCCCCCGCTGCGCGACGCCCTCGTGGAGCCTGTGCGGATCCTGCTGCACGACGGCACCCACGAGGTCGTACGGCCGTACACCGCCTGGTGGCTGCGCGGGCACCCGGTGCTCGGCGGGCGCCGCCCGGCCGGACTGCGCGCGTCCGGCGGCGACCCGCTGCTGCGCGGCCTGTACGACGAGGCCGACGCGACCGGGTTCGAGGACGAGCAGGTGCTGCGGGCGCTGGGCGTACGCACCTCGGTGGCCGCGCTCCTCGACGAGCCCGGCGGCGCGGCGGAGCTGCTGGACCGCCTCGCCGACCCGGACCGCCCGGTCACGGCCGCGCAGCTGCACGCCCTGTACGGGGCGCTGGCCGAGCTGGACCCCGAGCAGGTGACCCTGCCGGACGAGGTGCGGGCCGTGGTCGACGGCCGGGTGGAGGTGGTGGACGCGGCCGACGCGGTCGTCGTCGACTCGCCCGACCTGCTGCCGTTCACCTCCGGGGTGCCGCTGCTGCCCGTACCGCCGTCCCGTGCCGTCGAGCTGGCCGAGCTATTCCAGGTGCGGCGGCTGAGCGAGTCCGTCACCGGGCAGGTCGACTCCGAGGGCACGGAGCACGACGTACCGGAGCCGGTGCGGGTGCTGCTCGGGCCGCGCACCCCGGTCTCGTACGTGGAGCACGAGGAGCTCGTCGTCGACGGCGTGGAGATCGACTGGCGGCTGACGAACGACGGCGTGCCGCACGCCGCGACGCTGGAGGGCGTGGCGGCGGGGCTCGCCTGGGCGGCGGGCCAGTGGCCGCGGCGCTTCGAGGTCGCGGCGCTGCTGGAGGACCCGTCCCGCACGGAGGAACTGGCCCGGGACCGCTGGTTCGACTGAGAGCGACACCATCCGCACATGTTCTCCACCTCGCGTACAACCATTCGTGCGCGTGGTGGATCTGATCACGCGAGTCAACAGACTCCATGATCACTCGGGACCCCGTGCCGACGACGAGCCGTTGGAAACGACCAGAGCCGGGGTCCCCTTTCTCCACTTGGGGAACGCATGCGCATCCGAGCCACCGTGGCCGCCGTCTCCGGCGCCCTGGCCCTCACCGCCCTCGCCGTTCCGGCCGCGCAGGCCGACGCCATCACGAGCAACAGCACGGGCAACCTGTCCACCACCGTCACGGCCACGGTCGACGGCTACTACCGCTACTCCTTCGCGGGCACCTCGACCACCCCGGCCGTCAACGCCGCCGGTGACTTCGTCGACGTGCAGTAGCCCTCGCCCGCCCTAAGCGGGGACGCGGCGGTCCACCCACCTCCACAGGATGTCCAGGGTGGCCGCCGCCACCACCGCGATCCCCGTCGCGACCCACGGCATGGTCATGCCCACCAGCTTCAACGCGAAGAAGTCCTGCAACCACGGCACCACCAGCACCAGCACGAAGCCCGCACCCATCGCCGCGACCAGCCCGACCCGCCACCAGGTGTACGGGCGGGCGATGATCGCCAGGACCCAGATCGAGATCAGGAACAGCGTCAGCGTCGCCGCGCTCGTCTCCGCCGCCAGCGCGCCCTCGCCGTCGTAGTGCCCCCGGGCGATCAGATACGTGGCGAAGGTCGCCACCGCCGCCAGCACTCCGCCCGGGATCGCGTACCGCATGACCCGCCGCACGAAGTGCGGACGCGGCCGCTCCTTGTTGGGGGCCAGCGCCAGGAAGAACGCGGGGACGCCGATGGTCAGCGTGGACAGCAGGGTCAGGTGCCGCGGCAGGAACGGGTACTCCACCTGCGAGCACACCACCAGCACCGCCAGCAGCACCGAGTACACCGTCTTCACCAGGAACAGCGTGGCGACCCGGGTGATGTTGCCGATCACCCGGCGCCCCTCCGCCACCACCGACGGCAGCGTGGCGAAGCTGTTGTTCAGCAGCACGATCTGCGCGACCGCCCGCGTGGCCTCCGAACCGGAGCCCATCGCCACGCCGATGTCGGCGTCCTTCAGCGCCAGCACGTCGTTCACGCCGTCCCCGGTCATCGCGACCGTGTGGCCGTGCGACTGGAGCGCGCCCACCATGGTCCGCTTCTGCTGCGGGGTGACCCGCCCGAACACCGTGCCCCGGTCCAGCGCCTCGGCCATGGCGTCCCGGTCGGCGGGCAGCCGGCGCGCGTCCACCGTCGTACCGGACAGGCCCAGCTTGGACGCGACCGCCCCGACCGACACCGCGTTGTCGCCGGAGATCACCTTGGCGCGGACGTCCTGCTCGGCGAAGTAGCGCAGGGTGTCGGCCGCGTCGGGCCGCAGCCGCTGCTCCAGCACCACCAGCGCGGCCGGCCGTACGTCCTTGGCGGCGTCGGGGTCGTCGACGTCCACGCCGGGGCGGACCCGGGCCAGCAGCAGCACCCGCAGCCCCTGCTCGTTCATCCGGTCGGTCTCGTCCAGTGCCGGGTCGTCGGGGTCGAGGAGCACGTCGGGCGCCCCCAGCAGCCAGGTGACGCTCCCGGCGCCCGCCGGGCCCTCCTCGAAGGTCGCGCCGCTGTACTTGCGGGCGGAGGAGAAGGGCAGGGTGTCGGTGGGGCGCCAGTCGCCGTCGTGGGGGTAGGCGTCGATGATCGCCTTCAGGGAGGCGTTGGGCCGCGGATCGGCCGCGCCGAGCGCCCCCAGTACCCGGCGCACGTACGTCCCGTCGCCGTCGCCGAGCACCCGCAGCCCGGTGACGTCCATGCCGCCCTCGGTGAGGGTGCCGGTCTTGTCCAGGCAGACCGTGTCGACGCGGGCCAGCCCCTCGATCGCGGGCAGTTCCTGCACCAGGCACTGCTTGCGTCCCAGCCGGATCACCCCGACCGCGAAGGCGATCGAGGTGAGCAGGACCAGCCCCTCGGGGACCATCGGGACGATGCCGCCGACCGTGCGGGCGACGGAGTCCTTCAGCTCGTTGTCCTTGACGACGAGCTGGCTGATGATCAGGCCGATCGCGGTCGGGACCATCATCCACGTCACGTACTTGAGGATCGTGGAGATGCCGGAGCGCAGCTCGGAGTGGACCAGCGTGAACCGGGACGCCTCCTCGGCGAGCTGTGCCGCGTACGCCTCGCGCCCCACCCTGGTCGCCTGGAACGAGCCGCCGCCCGCGACCACGAAACTGCCCGACATGACCTGGTCACCGGGGAGCTTCGGCACCGGATCGGCCTCGCCGGTGAGCAGGGACTCGTCGATCTCCAGGCCGTCCGTCCCCACGCACACCCCGTCGACGACGACCTTGTCGCCCGGCCCGATCTCGATCAGGTCGTCCAGCACGATCTCGGCGGTGCCGACCTCGGCGGACACCCCGTCCCGGCGCACCGTGGGCCGCACCTCGCCGATCAGCGCGAGGGAGTCGAGGGTCTTCTTCGCCCGCCACTCCTGGAAGATGCCGATGCCGGTGTTGGCGAGGATGACGAACCCGAACAGGCTGTCCTGGATGGGCGCGACCACCAGCATGATCACCCAGAGCACACCGATGATCGCGTTGAACCGGGTGAGGACGTTGGCGCGGACGATCTCCGCCAGGGACCGGCTGCTGCGCACCGGCACGTCGTTGACCTGCCCGCGCGTCACCCGGTCGGCCACTTCCGCGGAGGTCAGCCCGGTCACCGGGGAGGTGACCGTGGCCGGCTGTGCGGCATCGACCCGGTCGCCCGCCTGGAGATGCGTCATGCATTCGACGGTACGTGCGGATTCGGGGGTTCACCCACCCGATGGGCGGAAGATCCGACCTGGGGAGGACGGCCGTAGTGCCGTGGTCGTACGGCGGTGGCGGGCACGGCCGTTGGGGGTCGGCCGGGCGAGGGACCGCCTCCGTGGACCGGGCGGTGTCAGTCGGCGGAGGGGGCGGGCGACTGGTCCGGCACCGGATGGGCGCCGGCTTCCGCCGCCCGCGCCCGCTTGATCGCGGCGTCGCGCCTGCGGACGTACCAGATGCCGATGAAGCCGAGCCCGCCGCCGGCCAGGCAGGTCCACAGCCACCAGGTGTGGCCGTGGTCGTCGAACCAGCCGTAGAAGGGCAGCTGGACGAGGAACAGGGCGAACCAGATGACCGTGCCGCCGATGATGGTGCCGACCACCGGGCCCTCCAGGGGCTCCGGCGCCTCGTGCCTGGTGGGTTCCGTAAAAAGCCCTGTCATGCGGACAGCTTACGAGGGACGGCCCGAGTGAGGCGTGTCGCATTGGCCACGCGGGTCTACGCGCGGAGATAGCGAAGCCGACGCTATATGTTCATACTGAAACCGTTTGTCTCTGACCACTTCTGTTCGTAGAAAACACCAAAGCGGCTTCGGGGGAGGTCCGCCGGTGATGAGGTCCCTGCATGTCCACGTCGGCCCCCGCCAAGGCCCCCACCCCTGACCAGCCGGGGTCCGGCGCCGCGTCCGGCGCCCTCGACCGCTACTTCCGGATCTCCGAGCGCGGCAGCACCCTGTCCCGCGAGGTCCGTGGCGGATTCGCCACCTTCTTCGCGATGGCCTACATCATCGTGCTGAACCCGATCATCCTGGGCAGCGCGAAGGACATGTACGGCCACCAGCTCGACAACGGTCAGCTGGTCACCGCGACCGCCCTGACCGCGGCGTTCACCACGCTGCTCATGGGCGTCATCGGCAACGTCCCCATCGCGCTCGCCGCCGGCCTGGGCGTCAACTCGGTCGTCGCGCTCCAGCTCGCGCCGCGCATGTCGTGGCCGGACGCCATGGGCATGGTGGTGCTGGCCGGTTTCGTGGTGATGCTGCTGGTC
Source organism: Streptomyces capillispiralis (assembly GCF_007829875.1). Lineage (NCBI taxonomy): Bacteria > Bacillati > Actinomycetota > Actinomycetes > Kitasatosporales > Streptomycetaceae > Streptomyces > Streptomyces capillispiralis. Next base: position 4,406,914 of record NZ_VIWV01000001.1, read on the forward strand.
GCCACCGGCCTGCGCGAGCGCGTGATGAACGCCGTCCCGCACGGCCTGCGCAAGGCCATCGCCATCGGCATCGGCCTGTTCATCATGCTGATCGGCCTGGTCGACTCCGGTTTCGTCTCCCGCATCCCGGACGTCGCCCAGACCACCGTGCCGCTCCAGCTCGGCGGCGACGGCCACCTCAACGGCTGGCCCGTCCTCGTCTTCATCCTCGGCGCGCTGCTCACCCTGGCGCTGATCGTGCGCAAGGTGCCCGGCGCCATCCTCATCTCGATCGTCGCGATGACGGTCCTCGCGGTGATCATCAACGCGGTGGCGGACGTCCCCTCCTGGGGTCTGACCACCCCGAAGTGGCCCGGCAACCCGGTCGCCACGCCCGACTTCGGCCTCGTCGGCGAGGTCAGCCTGTTCGGCGGGTTCGCCAAGGTGGGCGTGCTGACCGGCATCCTGTTCGTCTTCACCGTGCTGCTGTCGTGCTTCTTCGACGCGATGGGCACGATCATGGGCGTCTCGGACGAGGCCAGGCTGACCGACGCGCAGGGGCAGATGCCCGGCATCAACAAGGTGCTGTTCATCGACGGTGTCGCGGTCGCCGCGGGCGGCGCCAGCTCCTCCTCGGCCACCACGGCCTTCGTGGAGTCCACCGCAGGCGTCGGCGAGGGCGCGCGCACCGGCTTCGCCAACGTCGTCACCGGCGGCCTCTTCGCGGTGGCCCTGTTCCTCACGCCCGTCGCCACGATGGTCCCGTCCCAGGCGGCCACCCCGGCGCTGCTCGCGGTGGGCTTCCTCATCCTGGCGGGCTCGGTCAGGGAGATCGACTGGGCGGACCACACGATCGCCGTCCCGGCCTTCGTGACGATGGTGATGATGCCGTTCACCTACTCGATCACCAACGGCATCGGCATGGGCTTCATCACCTTCGTGGTGCTGCGCCTGGCGGCCGGCCGCGGCCGGGAGGTCCCGCCGGCGATGTACGTGGTGGCGGCGGTCTTCGCCTTCTACTACCTGATGCCGGCGCTGGGCCTGACCTGATCCCGCGCCACGGGGTCGCGTGACCCCGCGCCGCGGGCTCACGTGACCCCGTAGAACTTCTCCGTCTCCTCGACGGCGGTCTGGAACCGCTGGTCGAAGTCATCGCGCATGAGCGTCCGGACGACATAGTCCTGGACGCTCATGCCGCGTTTGGCGGCGTGGTGCCGGAGTCGTTCGAGCAGGTCGTGGTCCATCCGCAGGCTGAGCACGTCGGTCCCCATGTCCACGAGCGTTGCCGCACACCTCGGTGCGACGGGTGGCGTTTCCCGTAGGGATCACTCGTATGGGTGATCCGGTGTGACAGTGGCGGGGCTCACGGCGCTGGTGCGCACCCCGGGTGGTCTTTAGCGAGAGTAATGAGTTACGCTAAAGAACATGCCGGACCTCAGCCATGGCGACGACGCAGCCGCCGTGAACGCCCTCCGCTCCGCCGTGATGCGGCTGTCCCGTCGGCTCAAGCACCAGCGGGTCGACGAGTCGCTCAGCCCCACCGAGATGTCGGTGCTCGGCACCCTGGCCCGCTGCGGCCGGGCCACCCCGGGCGAGCTCGCCCGCAAGGAACACGTGCAGCCGCCGTCGATGACCCGCATCGTGGCCCTGCTGGAGGCCAAGGGACTGGTCCGGCTGGAGCCGCACCCGGACGACCGGCGCCAGAAGGTCGTCACGCAGACCGAGCGGGCCGAGGCGATGCTCGAAGAGAGCCGCCGCAAGCGGAACGCGTTCCTCGCCTCGCTGGTCGAGGAACTGGACGAGGACGAGTGGGCGGTACTCCGCGCCGCCGCCCCCGTGCTGGAGAAACTCGCGCACGTCTGAGCACACAGCAGCAGTGACAGGAGGCGAACCCTTTGAGTTCGGGACCCGGAGCAGCTTCCGCCCCCGCACCTGACCCCCACGACACCGCGACCGCCCCCGACACCACCGCCCGCAAGACCTCGATGTTCTCCTCGCTGAGGATCAGGAACTACCGCCTGTTCTTCCTCGGCCAGGTGGTCTCCAACACCGGCACCTGGATGCAGCGCATCGCCCAGGACTGGCTGGTGCTCAGCCTCACCGGCTCCTCCGCCGCCGTCGGCATCACCACGGCCCTGCAGTTCCTGCCGATGCTGCTGTTCGGCCTCTACGGCGGCGTCCTCGTCGACCGCCTGCGCAAGCGCCCCACGCTGGTCGTCACCCAGTCCGCGATGGCCCTCACCGCGCTCGCGCTGGCCGCCCTCACCCTCACCGGCCAGGTCCAGGTCTGGCACGTCTACCTCGCCGCCTTCGCCGTCGGCCTCGCGACCGTCGTCGACAACCCGGCCCGCCAGTCCTTCGTCTCCGAACTCGTCGGCCCCGGCCAGCTGCAGAACGCGGTCAGCCTGAACTCCGCCAATTTCCAGTCCGCCCGCCTGGTCGGCCCCGCCGTCGCGGGCCTGCTGATCACCGGCGTCGGCACGGGGTGGGCGTTCCTCCTCAACGGCCTGTCCTTCGTCGCGCCGCTGACCGGCCTGATGCTGATGCGCGCCCGCGAACTGCACGTCGTGGAGCGCGCCCCGCGCGGCAAGGGCCAGCTGCGGGAGGGCCTGCGCTACGTCGCCGGGCGGCCCGAGCTGATCTGGCCCATCGTCCTGGTCGGCTTCATAGGGACCTTCGCCTTCAACTTCCCCGTCTACCTGTCGGCCTTCGCCGACGACGTCTTCCACGGCGGGGCGGGCGCCTACAGCCTGTTCAACACGCTGGCCGCGGTCGGCTCCGTCTCCGGCGCGCTGCTCGCCGCCCGGCGCGGCACCGCCCGGCTGCGGCTGCTGATCCTGGGCGCGCTGGCCTTCGGCGCGGTGGAGATCGTGGCCGCCGCCTCCCCGGCCCTGTGGATGTTCGCCCTGCTCATGATCCCGCTGGGCCTGTTCGCGATGACGGTCAACGTCACCACCAACACCAGCCTCCAGATGGCGACGGACCCGGCGGTGCGCGGGCGTGTCATGGCCCTCTACATGATGGTCTTCCTCGGCGGTTCCCCGGTCGGCGCCCCGATCGTCGGCTGGATCACCGACACCTACGGCGCCCGGGTCGGCCTCGCGGCCGGCGGCGCGGTCGCCGTCCTCGCCGCGACCGTCATCGGCCTGGTCCTCGCCCGGGTCGGCGGGCTGCGCCTGTCCGTCGGCTGGCACCGAGGCCACCCACGGGTCCGGTTCGTCCCCCGGGACCGGCAGGAGACGCTGGCACCGGTGGCATGACGTCCGCCTGCCGGCGTCAGTCCCGGGGAAACTCGTCGGTCTTGAGGACGAGACCGACGGCCGTCCGGGTCAGATCGATCTCCTCGCCGAAACCGAAGCTGAGGCCGGCGTGGTAGGTGCCGTCCTTCGGCAGGGTGTGCAGGTGCCACTCACCGGTGTACGGATCGACGATCAGGTACACCGGCACCCCGGCGCTCGCGTACGTGTCCTTCTTCGGACCGTAGTCGTTGGCGGCGGTGTCCCTGGAGATCACCTCGGCGATGAACTCGATATCCTGATGACGCCAGTGGCCCCGGCTGTCCTTCACCGAGCCGTCGGCGAACGCCGCGACATCGCAGGCGAAGCCGTTCAGCCGTCCGGGGAAGTCGATCCGCACGTCCGACGCCAGTCGCTTGCGCGGGTACTCGGCACGCAACTGTTCCAGGAGGTCGAAAATGATCTGGAAGTGGGTGTCCCGCTGCGGCGTCATGAAGATGTGCCCCCCGACGATCTCGGTCTTGTAACCCTCGGGGACGGGCATCTTCTCCAGCCACTCGAACATCATGTCGAGCGTGAGTTCGTCGCCGCTCTCGGCCATCTCGATCCTGTCTTCGAGGACGGTCATCGTGGCGCTCCTCCCCGGCCACCGCTCAATGCGTGCAGCCGCGCGGTACAACGATACGCACGGTGGTCGGGACACGCGGAAGCGTACGGATGTTCCAAGGGAGACTGGACCCATGAGACTCTTCGCCGCCGTGCTGCCCCCCGACGACGTGGTCCACGCGCTCGCCGTCGAGGTGGGGCGGCTGAAGAAGCTGCCCGGCGCCGACGGGCTGCGGTGGACCGGGCGGCCCGGGTGGCACCTCACCCTCGCCTTCTACGGCGAGGTCGACGACACCCTCGTACCCGACCTGACGGAGCGGCTGGCGCGGGCCGCGTCCCGTACCGAGCCGTTCGAGCTGGCGCTGTGCGGCGGCGGCCAGTTCGGGCACGGCCGGGCGCTGTGGGCCGGCGCGGACGGCGACCTGCGCACCATGCGGCTGCTGGCCGGGCGGTCCGAGGCGGCGGCCCGCAAGGCGGGCGTGGCGATGGACGAGCACCGCCGCTACAAGGCCCATCTGACGGTGGCCCGCAGCCGGGACGCCGTCGACGTACGGCCCTACCTGGACGTCCTGCGCGCGTTCCGCAGCCGCACCTGGACCGTGGACGAGCTGGTGCTGGTGCGCAGCAACCTGCCGGCCTCCGGTGTCCCGGGCGAGCAGCCCCGCTACGAGGCGGTCGCCCGCCGGGCCCTGGGCGCGGCCGGTTAGGCTCGGGGGCGTGGACCCGAAGACCCGGAACCGGATCATGGCCGGTGCGCTCGTGTTGATGTTCGTCGTCGTGGCGGTGGCGGCGGCGCTGGGCAGGTAGCGCCGCCGCCGGCCGTCACGGCGTCCCCGCCGCTACCGGGCGAAGGCGCCCGGCTACCAGGCGAAGGCCTCCGGGGAGGGCCCCGGGCCCGGGAAGATCTCGTCCAGCGAGGTCAGCAGCTCCTCGCCCAGCTCCAGCTCGACCGCGCGCAGCGCCGAGGCGAGCTGCGCGGCGGTGCGCGGGCCGACGATCGGGCCGGTCACCCCGGGCCGGGTGAGCAGCCAGGCCAGCGCGGCCTCGCCGGGCTCGACGCCGTGCTTGTCGAGCAGGTCCTCGTACGCCTGGATCTGCGCGCGGGACGACGGGTCGGCGAGCGTCTCGGCGGCCCGCCCGGAGGCGCGCCGGCCGCCCTCGACCTCCTTCTTGAGCACGCCGCCCAGCAGACCGCCGTGCAGCGGCGACCACGGGATGACCCCGAGCCCGTAGTCCTGGGCTGCCGGGATGACCTCCATCTCGGCGCGGCGCTCGGCGAGGTTGTAGAGGCACTGCTCGCTGACCAGCCCGATGGTCCCGCCGCGCCGGGCGGCGATCTCGTTGGCCTGGGCGATCTTGTAGCCGGGGAAGTTGGAGGAGCCGGCGTAGAGGACCTTGCCCTGCTGGACGAGGACGTCGATGGCCTGCCAGATCTCCTCGAAGGGCGTGTTCCGGTCGATGTGGTGGAACTGGTAGAGGTCGATGTAGTCGGTCCCCAGCCGCTTCAAGCTGGCGTCGACCGCCCGCCGGATGTTCACCGCGGACAGCTTGTCGTGGTTGGGCCAGGCCTCGCCGTCGGCGCCCATGTTCCCGTACACCTTGGTGGCCAGCACGACCTTGTCGCGCCGTCCCCCTCCCTTGGCGAACCAGCTGCCGATGATGCTCTCGGTGCGGCCCTTGTTCTCGCCCCAGCCGTACACATTGGCGGTGTCGAAGAAGTTGATCCCGGCGTCGAGCGCCGCGTCCATGATGGCGTGACTGTCCGTCTCGTCGGTCTGCGGACCGAAGTTCATCGTCCCGAGGACGAGGCGGCTGACCTTGAGTCCGGTGCGTCCGAGCTGCGTGTACTTCATGGTCGTCCAGCCAACGGCCTGGAGTGCGCTCCAGGCAAGAGCGTCAGCCGCCCGAACCGGCCGGGACGACCCAGGCCGTCCGTCCGGTGTCGGCAGCCAGTGGAAGCCGCGCATCTCGTCGTCGATGACGGCGCGGACCGCCGGCTTCGGGTACCGCGCCAGGGCCGACTTGTCGATCTGTGTTCCGCCTGCTCCCCCGGAGCCCTTGCGCCCCAGAGCCCTTGCGCCCCAGAGCCCTTGCGCCCCGGCGCCCCTACGCCCCGTAAGGCCCGCCCAGGGCCCAGTGCTGCCACATCGCCTCCGCGAAGGCTGCCGCGATCTTGTGTTCGCCGGTTTCGTTGGGGTGGGTGCCGTCGTAGGTGTCGGTCCGGAAGTCGTACGACGGGGGCGGCGGGACGAGCAGCAGGGAGGAGCCCGGTTCGTCCAGGTCGGCGGTGGTCTTCGCCAGGAGTTCGTTGAACCGGGTGACCTGTTCGGCGAAGGGCGGATCCGCGTCCACCCGTATGTTGGGCAGCACCGGCAGGACGGCGATGCGCACCCGCGGGTCGGCCTCCCGCGCCCCGGCGACGAAGGCGCGCACGTTCTCCGCCGTCTGCTCGGCGTTGGTGTAGAAGCCCAGGTCGATCAGGCCCAGCGAGACCAGCAGCACGTCCGCGCGGCAGGAGCGCACGGCGTCGCCGATCAGCGGCACCATGTGCTGCCAGCCCTCGCCCCAGCCGGCCAGGTGGGCGCGGGGGAAGTCGGGGTCGGCGTAGGCGTACGACGTGGGGGCGTCCGTCCCCGGGTCGTGCAGCGTCTCGCGGGGGCCCACCAGCGTGAAGGGGCCGCCGTACGCGGTGCACAGGTGCTGCCACAGCCGGTGGCGCCAGGTGTGTTCACCCGCGCTCCCGATCGTCATCGAGTCACCTACGGGCATGAACCTGAGCACCCGGTCATCATGGCCGATCGGCCCGGCCGCCGCGATGTGAGCCCGGACACCCGCCGTGAACGGCCGTGGACAGTGGCACTCTTGGGTCATGCGCCGACCCTTCGCCCTGATCGCCGCCGCTCTCCTCACGGGCGCGCTCGCCGTGCCCGCCTCCGCCGCCGACGGCGACGACGCGTTCGCGATCAGGGACCCGCGCGTCACCGAGTCCAGCGGGCTCGCCGCCTCCCGCCTCCACCCCGGCGTCTACTGGACCCACAACGACAGCGACGACGGCCCCTACCTCTACGCCGTCGACGGCGCGACCGGTGAGACCGTCGCGCGTCTGACCCTCACCGGCGTCGGCACGCCCCGGGACGTCGAGGCCATCTCCGTCGGGCCCGGCAACAGGATCTTCGTCGGCGACATCGGCGACAACCTCGGCGGCACCTGGCCGTACGTGTGGATCTACGAGCTGCCCGAGCCGAAGGAGCTGAAGGACGCGACCGTGCGGGCCACGCAGTACGTGGTGAAGTACGCCGACGGGCCGCGGGACGCCGAGTCCCTGGTCGTGCACCCGAAGACCGGCCGCGTCTACGTCATCGACAAGAAGGAGGAGGGCGGGCACCTGTACGAAGGGCCCGCGCAGCTCTCGGCGTCCGGGAGCAACGTCTTCCGCCCGATCGCCCCCGTCGAGCTGTGGGCCACCGACGCCGCGTTCTCCCCCGACGGGCGGCGGCTCGCCGTGCGCGGCTACTTCGGCGGCATCGACTACACCTGGAACGGCGGGAAGCTCCGGCGCGAGGGGCGGCTGAGCGTGCCGCTCCAGGGGCAGGGGGAGTCCGTGACCTACTCCGCCGACGGGTCCCGCATCCTGTACGGCAGCGAGGGCGCCGAGAGCGCGGTCGAGGCCCGGGAGGCGCCCGGCGGGGACGCCGGGGGCGGCGGGAAGGGCGCCGGTGCGCAGGGCGGGGGGAACGCCGCCGGTGAGGGCGGGGGCGGCGGTGTCGACACCGGTGTCCTCGTCGCCGTGGGTGTCGCCGTCGCGGCGCTGTTCGGGGCCGGGCGGCTGCGCCGCCGGCGGTGAACCGGGTCTCGCCCGGACCGCCGGTGCGTCATCCCGTGGCCGTCGGCCACCAGCGCCCGTACGGCCTCCCGTCAACATCGCCTGGCAGCTGGGCTTCCCGATCCTGTCGGTCCTCCTCTGAAGCTGCTCATGTGGGAGGGGGCCCTGTGGGCTCGGCTCTGTCCCCCGGACGTCCTGGTGGCGCAACTGGACCGGCTGCTCGGCCTGGTGGGGATGGATACGGTCCACCTCGGGATCGTCCCGTTGACCAGTCCGCTCCGCCTTCCTCCGGCGAACTCCTTCTGCATGCTCGACGGTCGCCTGGTCGTCCTTGAGGACTGGCACGCCGAACTCTGGCTGGACGACGCCGAAACGATCGCTCTCTACCAGCGCGTCTGGGACACCCTCGCCGAGTCGGCCGTCTACGGCCCCGACGCCCAGCAGGTGATCGCGCGGGTCCGTCGGAGCGTCAAGGTCTGAGGACGTACGGCCGGACCACGTCGTCGCCGGTGTCCCAGGTGGGGGACTGCGGACGGCGCGGGACGTGCCAGCACGGTTCCTCGGCCGGGAAGGGCAGGTAGCGGCCCGCCGCACGGCACCGCTTGGACCAGCGGCGCCAGCGGGCGTCGTGCGGGTTCGGCAGCCGCCGGGCGTACGGGTCCGGTGCGCGGACCTCCTGGGCTGGGTCGTCCGCGACGGGGCCGGGGCGTTGCCGGGCGAGCAGGCGGGCGAGCGTGTCACGAACCGTCCGGAACACGGGCCCCCTCCGATGCGCCGGTGAGCCTGAACCGGGCCCACACGTGTTTCGCGTACGGCTCCTGCCGGTGGCCCCAGTCGTCGGCCAACGCCGCCACGAGCGCGAGCCCTCGCCCGCCCTCCTCGTCCGGGCCGGGGGCGTGGAGGCGGGGGAGCCGGTTCCGGTCGGGGTCGGCGACCTCCAGTACCAGTTCCGGTCCGCACAGCGTGAGGGAGACCATCACGTGTGCGAAGGAGACGCGGCAGTGCGTCACGGCGTTGGTGACGAGTTCGTTCGCCGACAGGGTGACCGCGTCGGCGAGTTCGTCGGTGACGCCCCAGTCCGCGAGGGCCTTGCGTACGTACTGGCGGGCGGCCGGCACATGCCTTCTGTGCTTGGGGATGCGGAAGGTTTCGGTTGCGGGCATGCGGGTGCCGTACCTCCTGACGACCTGTCATGTGTGCTCTGTAAGAGCCGTTTTCGAGATTAGGGTCGCAAAAGAGAAGTCCGCAATAAAAAAGGTCGCATGCATGCTGTCGCACATATGTGCAGTATGTACCTTGCTCTACAGTGATGCGTCGAAGGGGGGACGCGATGCCCACTGGTGGACGACCGACCGTACGCAGCCGGCGACTTGGCGCCGCGCTCAGGCGCTACCGCGTGGCAGCCGAGTACGACCAGCCGCGGGCAGCCGAGGTGATCGCGGCGCATCAGACTCGGGTCAGTCGTATCGAGACCGGGCACGTCATCGCTCGCCCCATCGAGATCCGGGCCTTGCTGAAGGCGTACGGCGTGGAAGACGACGAAGTGCGCCAGAAGCTGGAGGCGTTGGCCAAGCAGTCCAAGCGACGAGGCTGGTGGCTGGAGCACGCGGCGCATCTGCGCCCGGACTACCTCGACCACATCGCGCTGGAGGACGACGCGACGTACATCCGGGAGTGGCAGCCTGTACTCGTCCCGGGACTCCTGCAAATCCCGGCCTACACGGAAGCGATCACCAGGGGGAGCCCCACGTACATCGCCCCGGATCGCATCGCCCCACTGCTGAAGGTCCGGCAGGGGCGGCAGGCGAAGATCGAGGAGGGCGGGTCGATGTACTCCGCCATCCTCTGGGAGCCGGTCGTGGCACACCCGTTGGTGAGTACCGAGGTGCACCGGGAACAACTTGCCGCGCTGCTGGAGATCGCCCAGCGGGGGAACGTCACCGTGCAGGTGCTGCCGTTCAGCGCAGGCGTACTCGGGGCGGTGACCTCTGCGTTCTCCACCTTCAGCTTTGACTCCGAGCCGGCCGTGGAGGCGGTGACGCTGGAGAACCTGAGAGGGACCTCGGTCCTCGAGGGTCCGGAGGTCCTCACCGCTTACGCCAATATGTACGACCTACTACGCTCGTCGGCACTGGCGCCGGAGGCGAGCCTTCAGCTCATCCGGGGCGTACTGCGGAGATTGAAGGAAGACACATCGTGACCGAGGTTATAGGCCCCTTCAGGAAGTCGTCCTACTCCCAGGCGGAGAGCAACTGCGTCGAGGTCGCCGAAACGGCGGTTGCCGGCCGGGCCGTCCGTGACAGTAAGCAGCAGGATGGGCCCTTGCTCACCGTCTCCCGTGACAGCTGGCGGGCGTTCGTCCGGCAGTTCGCGTAGGCGGCAGGTACGTGAAAGGGCGCCCGGTGGATCGCCGCCGGGCGCCCTTCGTGCTGGTGCGGGCCGGTCAGAGGTGGTCGATCACGTAGTCGACGCACTGGGTCAGGGCCTCGACGTCCGCCGGGTCGATCGCCGGGAACATCGCGACGCGGAGCTGGTTGCGGCCGAGCTTGCGGTACGGCTCGGTGTCGACGATGCCGTTGGCGCGCAGCACCTTGGCGACGGCGGCGGCGTCCACCTCGTCGGTGAAGTCGATGGTGCCGATGACCTGGGACCGCTTCGCCGGGTCGGTGACGAAGGGGCTCGCGAACTTCACGTCCTCCGCCCAGCCGTACAGGGCGCGCGCGGACTGCGCCGTGCGGCCGGTGGTGAAGTCCAGGCCGCCCTGGCCGTTCATCCACTCCAGCTGCTCGTTCAGCAGGAACAGCGTGGCGAGCGCCGGGGTGTTGTACGTCTGGTTCTTGCGGGAGTTGTCGATCGCCGTCGGGAGCGAGAAGAACTCCGGGACGTGGCGGCCGGACGCGTGGATCCGCTCGGCGCGCTCGATCGCGGCCGGGGAGAACACGCCGATCCACAGGCCGCCGTCGGAGGCGAAGGACTTCTGCGGGGCGAAGTAGTAGACGTCCGTCTCGGCGATGTCGACCGGCAGGCCGCCCGCGCCGGACGTGGCGTCCACCAGGACCAGCGCGCCCTCGTCGGCGCCGGCGACGCGCTTGATCGGCATGGCGACGCCGGTGGAGGTCTCGTTGTGGGTGAACGCGTAGACGTCCACGCCCGCCTCCGCCGCGGCCTCGGGGTGCGTGCCCGGGTCGGCGGAGATGACGGTGGGCTCGGCCAGCCAGGGCGCGAGCTTGGCGGCCTTGGCGAACTTGGAGCTGAACTCGCCGAAGCTGAGGTGCTGCGACTTGTTCTCGATCAGGCCGTGGGTCGCGACGTCCCAGAACGCGGTGGAGCCGCCGTTGCCGAGGACGACCTCGTAGCCGTCGGGGAGCTGGAACAGCTCGCGGATGCCCTCGCGCACCTTGCCGACCAGGTTCTTCACCGGGGCCTGGCGGTGGGACGTGCCCATCAGGGACGTACCGGTCGCGGCCAGCGCGTCCAGCGCTTCCGTCCGCACCTTGGAGGGGCCCGCACCGAAACGACCGTCGGCGGGCTTGATGTCAGCAGGAATCCGGATCTCAGCCACGACGGGAGCCTAGCGGCTGAGTGAAACCCGGGCGAAACGTCGTCCGGCCGCTGAGACGGACGGTGGACGCACCCCGGGGAGGGCCCGCCCACCGCCGGTGCTCACCCGAGGGTGCCCCCGAGGGCGGGGGTGGGGGTGAAGGTGACCGGA